>JAJYYF010000005.1 GCA_021801225.1 Microcaldota archaeon
ATTTAAATGTTACTTTTTAAGAGACTCTGGGACAAAAGTCAACCGTAACTAACCCTGAATAAATTGTGTAGTAAAGCAATAGTACCAATTGCGGTATCAATTCTTTCATCAGTTTTCTGCCATATTTTCCAACCGAATGCACGTTTATCTGCAGAAAAACAACTTTCGGAGTTCTCTCTTTTGTAATATTCAGTGAGGTATTGTAAAGGATTTAACATCATTCTTCTAAAAATATTACGCCATTTTGACGAACCATTTATGGTTGTATTACTTTTAGGGATTATATAAAACACCGTTTCATCTTCAAAGTATTTTAAAGTTGATTGATAACTATAATATCTGTCGAGTCTTGCAGTATCAATAGTAATTCCAGTTTCTTTTTTTATACGCACTAATCTCTTCATTGCATTCTTAAATGCCTCTTTCTCAGATTTTATGCCAGACCCATAACATATATACAAACCTGTTTTTATATCAACAATGTTAAAGGAATAAACAAATTTTCTATATCCTTCTTTATCTACTTGAGTTCTGTAATGTTTTGTCACAGTTAGACTGTATCCAGTACAATCACCACTAACTTCAATCTTCTTACCACATCTAGATTTTATTGACAATATAAACATATTGTGAATGGCCATTCTTACAAGTTCATTTGAATACAATCTTTCGATTGTCTTATAACTGATGTCAATTCCACAAAATGTACCAAATAACGACATCAATCCTGCCATTGGTCTATTATGTTCCTTAAAAATAGATTTGATTAGAAGCGCAACAACTTTTTGTTGTAAAGATAGTTTTGCAGGTCTTCCAAAATTAGAGGTATTTATATGTATTAATTGTATTGCAGATTTTGCAAGAGAGTTTAGTTCTCGTGCAACATACCTCAATCTTTCAGCATATTCTTTTTCATAAATTTTCCAATCTGTTGATTTTGTTATTGATATTTTGCTGTAAACTTTCATGAGTGCCTTAAACTCCTTGAAAAAATTTTGAAACTGTTTGTTAGTTAATCTTTTGTGCTTTGCCATATTAATATATAGTATGGAAAAGTATTTAAGTATTTACCTGTATATACTAAAATGGTGATTTTGTGAGAAGAGTAAAAATAACAAAAAGAACAATTTTTTTGAAAGATGATGTCGTTGCTATTATAGAAAAAGTCGTTACGCCATACGGAAACGGTGCAAAAGTAGACTGTATGAAGGAGTATATAGGAAAACGCGCCTACATCGTTATAGTCAAATGATCAGCGACTTTTGTCCCAAACTCAACAAAAAGATAAAGTATATATATCAGAAAATTTAAAAAATTTCTGTGATAATATGGAGACCAAGAGTCAACAAACAATTCCACAAACAGGAATTATTTTACATAAAGATTCAGATTTAAAAGTAACGCCTAAGATCATAGAACAAGCAATTGAGTTAAGACTTAGTCCTAAAGGGCTAGTTAAACAACTAAAAGAGTTAAGAAGAACTGGTATTGAGTTAACTGAAGATGACATCCAAGATTTAGCATATATAACAAAACCTTTTAAAAAATCAACCCCATACGCATTAAAATTGCTTAAATCTGGAGAAAGTATTGAACAGATAGGAAATTTATATAATATTAGAGAAGATATTAAATTACGTACAGGAGAGATGGTTAGTCTTAAATTATTGAGAAAATTTAGAAATGCATTTGGAGATACAGATATGGATGAAAGTGAATTTAGGGATATGATAGATAAAGTAATAGATGCAATACCAGATATTCTTCCAGATTATATCAGATTAGGTAGAGTTGGAATTACTATGACTGAGATTTTGAAATTAAAAAGAATGTCTCAAGGAGAAATAACGCAAATAGAAACTGCAATAGATTATTTAAAAGGAGAAATGGAAATTCCAATAGATGGTTATTTAGAGGAAGTAGAAAAAGAGTAAGGAGAAGTAGATTACTTACTCAGTAAAAAGTAAATTAATATAATTGGGGAAATTATGGGAGTCACAACTAAGTCAAAAAATCCGTTTAATGTTTTAGGATTTAATGGCGATATATTCAAAAATTTAAATGAAGAACAAATAAAACAACTTGTACAATCTCAATATAGAGCTTTAAGTAAAATACACCATCCTGACGTTTCTAATAAACCAAATAATTCAGCTAAAAAATTTGCGGATATCAGTGAAGCTTATTCTATGCTTTCTGATAGCAACTCTAAAGTTTTCGATATTTTACTTAAAGAATTTACCAAACAATCAGATAAAACAAGTGTCAATAAAAAATTGGAGGAAGTTGAAGATAAAGAACAAAAATTGAGAGAATTATTATTAAAAAGAATGGTAAGTCTAGCAATTAATAACAATGCTTTAGCCAGAGATTTTAAAGATCTCACTGTTTTTGATACTGGATTTTCAATGATTTTAGGACAGGTTCCTCAAAGCGAGAATTTATCTTTTACTATGCTTAAAAGAAGAAATAATTTAAGTATAATGCCACTTTTTGGAGAAAATAAATTTATAATGAGAGTGGAAACAGATGGTAGCATAACAAAAAGATTTTTGAATAAAGATAAAAAATTTGTAGATATTAATTATCCTTCAAGAAGACTTTTTGCAATTTTAGCTGATGATAATTTAAAAGAGAAGTATGGTGGAAATAGAAACTATATAAATTTTGTATTTGATATAGAAAATGAAGAGTCTAAAATCATACAAAGTAAAATGATGTCGTACTCAAAAAATAATAATTCAGGCCCAAATATCACTAGCATAGATAACTCGAATATTATTAATGAGAATAAACTTTTAGAAGATATAAATTTATTAAAATTTCTAATAAGTAAAGAAGGAGTTCTCTTTTCTGTTGAGTTAGATAAGAAAACAAACAAAAAAACTTTTTACCTTGAGGGAATCGTAAGCGGTTTTATGAATATGAATTTATCTGCAAAAGATGTATATCAAGATGAAAGAATTAGATATGAGGTAGTTCCAAAGAATATTAAAAAATTAGAAGATGATATAGGTATACGGGATATTGTAGAAAAAATGAGTAAAAAACTTGGAAAACAATATACATATGTAGATTATTTAAAAGACAATATAAATAAAAATAATATAACAAGTTTCTGTAATGTAGATTTATCTTCTTATGATTTATCACATTTTCTTTTTAATAAGGCAAACCTTATAGCTACAAATCTATACAAAGCTAAACTTACTGAAGTAACTGCCATATATACAGTATTCAGATCTTCAAACCTAGTTCAGAGTGATATGAGAAGTAGTATTTTTATGAAATCTGATTTTTCATATGCAAATTTATCTAATGCTAATTTAAACGGTTCAAATTTCTCAAGTACAGATTTTGCAGGTACAAATTTAGAAAATGTTGAAGCTATAGGTACGGAGTTTACACTTGCTGATTTTTCAGAAGCAAATTTAGTTGGTATGAAATTAACAGGTTCAACTTTCAAAAACGCAAAATTTTACAAAGCAAAGATGAATAACTTAGATTTACGAGGAAAGGACTTTTCAAATTGTGATTTTACAGAAGCTGATTTAAGTGGTGCAGATTTTACTGGTTCACAGATTACAGGAGCGTTATTTGATAATGCAAACTTAAATAATACTAAATTTATTGCAACTCAAGCGCAAAGAGCAAGTTTTAAAGGTGCAAAAATAGAAGATTCAGATTTTAGTGCTTCAGACCTTATGGGCTCAGATTTCACAGATGCAATAGGTGAATCAATATTTAATGGGGCTAAACTTTCATTTTCAAAGTTAGGTGGTTCTGTTAATACAGATAATATGTTTTTCATATACGTTAAAAATTTGCAGAGAAAAGACGAATAATAAGAGGTAATATATTGAATAAAGTTAATGAAACGAAATGGGGAGGTATGAAATTAACTATTAAACAAATATCTGAAGAGATTAATAAAGATAGAAACTTTTCAGGAGCAGTTATTGATTTTGATCAGAGAGATGTTGATGTTAAATTAGTAGATTTATCCAAATCAAATTTTAAATATGCTACATTAAAAAAGTTGAAAGCAAAAAGAGCTAATTTTTCTGATTCTAATTTTGAAGGCGCAGAATTAGATGGTTGTAATTTTGAATTGGCAGAGTTACTAAGAACAAACATGTCAAATACTAAAATAAAAAATTCCATATTTGAAAAGGCAAATATGGAAGGAGTAAACCTTCAAAATTCAATAGTAGGAATACCAGTATCTAGTAATTTTAAATCTACCGGACATAAAAGTAATGTAGATTTTACGGGTTGTATTCTAGACCATGCAAATATGGAAAATTCACAGTTTGGATTAGTTAGTTTTAATAATTCACATATGCATGATGTACAAGCGTCAGGAAGTATCTTTTATCTTTCAAATTTATCTGGAGTAAATTTGAATAGATGTAATTTCACAGCTTCCATATTCGATTCAGTAAAGTTAAACAATATGGAATTATTTGATGTAAATTTTGATAATGCTGTATTTAAAAATATGTTTTCAAAAAATCCATATATTGAAATTACTTTCAAAGATAGGGTAAAGATTATTAATTTTTAGCTAGAGAGTAAAAAAATACAACTAAAGATGAAAAAGATTTTTCCTAAAAAAATAAGAAGATATTTATTAGTTTTTAAATAGAATAACATAGATGGAGTTTACAAGAAATATAATTACTTCTATTAAGAGTATTTATAGAAGACCATTTTATATAATTTTTAATATAATAATTGCTATTGTTTATTATTTTGTTTTTGATTTTTTGATTAGATATCAAAATTATGGGATACTATTAATTGAAATGCCAATTTATTTATTATATTTAATTATAATATCTTCATCTATACTTCTTACCATATCGATTTATTCAATAAAAAACTCAAAGAAAAACATAGCAAAGGTTTCCGGTAGTACAGTCAGTACAGTTGTTGTCCTTTTTGGAAGCGTTGTTGGTGGTTGTGGTTGTTCAGCTCCGATAATTTATGGTTTAAGTGTGCTTGGATTAGATATATCAGTTACTAGTAGTTTGGCTTACTTTTTAAGCTATTACATATTGGATATATTTTATTTAATGATAATAATTAACTGCATTTTCATTATTTATTATCTAAATAAGTTATCTACAACTAAATGCGTTATAAAGAAAAAAGGCAGAAAACTCAATAAGTAGGATGTTTTTCTTCTATACCATTTTTCATGTTTAGATAAAGTGCAATTGTAAAAAATAAAGAGGATAATCTATTTGTATAGCTGGTTAAGGATTTATCCAATTGATACTGAGTGCCGGCTCGTACGATACTTCTTTCCATCCTTCTAGCCATTGAACGTGCAACATGTATTGTTGCTGCGCCCTCACACCCTCCAGGAATTACAAATTGTTTTAAAGGAGGTATGTCTTTACTTAATCTTTCTATTGAGTCTTCTACAAACTTCAGTTTTTCCTCTTGTAATGTTGCTTTTTCAATTTTTCCGTTGCTTAATGAGGCTAGATTTGCGCCTATGACAAAAAGATCATTTTGTATCTTTAACAAAATATCTTTTATGTAAGTGTCATCTATTTTTTGATAAACAAAACCTAAGTAACTGTTCAACTCATCAGTACTTCCTATTGCTTCTATTATTGAATCGCTCTTTAAAAGACGTTTGTCATCAAGTATTCCTGTTTTGCCTTCATCACCTGTGCCTGTATAAAACTCTGACATAGTATCAATAAAATTTAGAAGGGAGTTAATTTAAATTTTCCATAACAAAGTAGGTATCAAGATTAACTATCTCAGTTTTTATGAAATTCAATTAAAAATAACAATTAAAAAATTACAAATTTAAATAAAGATAATTTAAAAAAACACGGTTATATTTTTATACTTATCCCTACAATAGATACAATTATGGATTTGCTTTCAAAAACAATTATCGGAGTTGTTATATTAATTGCTATAATTTTTATAGTATACTATTTACAAAGTAGTGGAGTTTTCGGAACTTACACAATTACACAAAATCAAGCAGAAACATTAGTTTTAAATGATTTACAAAACACATTTCAGAATGCAGTTATTAATATAACAAATGTGTCTAAGTCCCAATATCAGGGAAGTTGGCATATTATAGCTTCAGTAGTACTAAACTCAACCTCTCCTTGTCCAGATTACTCGATACTTTCTTTCGATTATCCTAAATATAACTTTGTTTACAAAGTAGAAAGCATATATACACAAAATTGTATAGTGTATCAAAAAGGATTGAATCAGAGCAGTATAATAGGCTCTTATCCTGCAGCAATAACTAAAAGTTATGACGCTAATATAACTGTCTTAGATACATATATTAAAAAATATGGATTTGACAACGTTACAACTTCAGCAATATACTACAAACATTTAAGTTATAATAAACAAAACTACAGTGATGTTTGGCAAGTCAATTATACAACGCCTAAATCAAATACTACAATAGCAGTTATACTTTATGAAAACAACGGAATTATTGCAAATACATATAACAAAACTACATAGTTTATATTAACATCCTTCTGCGACTTAAAGCTATTGACTTTCTAAGAATATTTTGTTGATTTGATATTAACTTTTACTAACAGTATTACTCTTAATAATTATTTTTTTCTTGTTTTGATAGAACATGTATATTAGAATGCATTTTAATTTTGTGATTAATTTTTTAATTTTAATTCAAAAATTATTTTTTTTGTTTTATTTTTTTCTTTTGAATTGATCTCTTTAAAATTATTTTTCTTGAAAAAATTTATTGCTTCTTTATTTCTTATTGATACAATAGCCAAAACATTTTCAAGATTTAACTTTTTTGCCTCTTTAATTGAAGTCTTAAGAAGGATTGAGCCCATTCCTTTTCTTCTTGCTCTTTTATTGATTATTATTCCTATGATGCCTGTTTTAGAGGAGATATCATTATCTGATTTTATTATTTCACATTCTCCTATGACCATATTTGATGAGTTAATAGCAACTTTATCTATAATTAGTTTTTTCTTGCAAAATAAAATTTTATATGACAATAAGTTTAAAATCTCTATTTTATCTGGAACGTTGTCAAAGTTAAGAGCATATGGTTTTTCTCTATAGATATTTAATATTAAATTTGTAATATCAGGAATATCTTTTTTAAGTATATCTCTAATTTTTATGTCCATAATAGAATTACAATGGAAAGATTTTTAAGAAGATACTAGTAATAAATAATTATGCCAATAACAAAAATGACTGCTAAAAGGATTCTTATTGAAGCGGGTGCGAAGAGGGTAAGTGATGAAGCGGCGGTTGAGTTTGCGGATACATTAAACAGAATTGCTTACTCAATAAGTAATAAAGCAGTCAAGCTTTCAGCACACGCAAAAAGAGCAACTATTAAAAAATCAGATATTGAGTTGGCGCAGTAAATCAAAAATAATCTAATTATTTAAAAAGTTTTACTTTTATTATGGGCTTCTCCTTTATCTGCTCTATCATGTAATAAACAAATATGCTTAGTAGTATTGTTATTACTCCACCGGCTAAAGCCTCTGCTGGGAAACCAATAAAGAATATCAACAACATGAAGGTAGCAAGTATTGGAATATAAGGATATGCTGGAGTGAGGAATAATCTGACATTTTTCATATTCATGCTTCTCAATAAATTTTTGGCCTTTCCTGATTTTTCAAGAGTTCGTATTTTTATTATTGCGATGCTGTTTATTAAATAACTAAAGATTGTCCCGAAGTTACTTATTGCTGCAATTATGTAGAGATTTCCAGCAAAAATAAAGCCCATGCCTAACAACATTGTTGTTATTAATGAGTTCTTTTCTGGATTTTTAGAGTTTTTATCAGATTTTAAAATACTAGGCAGTAATCCATCCTTTGCCATTTGAAATAATAACATCTCACAACCTACTAACATAGCTAGTGTTGCGCTTGCAGTGGCAACCATTGCTGCAATATCAATCAGTACAGTTAATGCCCCAGGAGCATTTACTGCGCTTAATGCTACAGATAAGGGATCACCAGATAATGCATATGCTGATTTAGGTGCTAGCATCAGCATCGCTACGGTAACACCAATGTAAAGTAAGGCGCTTATCAAGACAGAAAGGATTATTGCCTTAGCTGCTGTTTTACCACCTCCTTTCAAGAAAGGTGTTATGCTAGCTATTGATTGGAAACCTGCATATGCAAACATAGAAAGAACGCTAGCTGCAAAGATTCCGCCTAGATTGCTTCCAGAGAAGATATCTGAAATTGTAAGATTTGATGCCTTTCCAACATATATTCCAAATACTATAAAGATAATTAATACAAGCACTTTAAAAGTAACCAAAACTGTATCTGTTCTAGCTGCTTTTCTTACGCCTTTATTTGTTATATATCCTAAAACTAAGATTAGTATTATTGAAAATAAAGGAGAGTATGCTGAGTTTAAGTTTAAGAACGATGAAAGGTAAGAACCAAATCCGACAGAGATAGCAGCTATAGCCGCTACAAATGATAGTAAACGCAGTATTCCTGTCATAAAGCCTAACTCGCTCCCAAAAACATTGTATGTGAATGAGTAAGAAGCTCCAGTTTCATTAGGCATTCTAGAAGATAACTCACCTACCTCAAAGGCAACTAAGATTGCAACAACTCCTGTTAACAAAAATGCTAATATGGCACCTGTCCCAGAAAGAGTAATTGCGACTCCACTTAAAACAAAGATGCCTGCGCCTATTATTGCACCAAGGCCAATTGCTGTTGCGCCTATTAAACCTATCTTTTCCATTACCTTCAAGTAGACTTAACAATAAATATATTTAAACATATTGAAAAAAACTTTACAGGTTTTAGACAAATAAAATAGCTCAAATAAACGAGATTACTCCTAAAAGTTTTAACAATGCTATTGCTCCTACACCAGGTAAACCAAACAATGCAGTTGCACCTATAACAGGAAGTGTTAATGGAATTCCAAAACTAAATACAAAGTCCAAAAGCAAAAGAGCAATTACTCCCAAGATTGTGTTTATTATCAAACCCAGTATAAACTTAACAATGGATTTTCCTAAAATAAGTATTATATAAATAAGTACAACCGCAAGAATTGCCAATAAAATATAACCTCCAAGTGCAGACAATGGTGGTATTGTTGTTGGCAGTGTTGTTGCTATTGAAAACACAATAAATAATATATTTAGCATGGATTTATATACCTTAAAAAGTATAAAATAGTTGTGGTGTGCGGGTGACTTACGGCCTATATGGCTGAGGAAGCTCTCTCCGTGCAGAGTACGTGTTGGCTTAAGGCCTTATTCGGAACAGAAACGATACTCTTATTCAATATAAGCGATGACATTACGAGCATTGAAATAGAGATGAAACGCGCCGATGTGCGTACAATGAGCATGCAAGGCGATAATACGCCGCTTAGTCTAATGTCACCTAAAACAGAAGAGGGGCTACGGCACACCACACTTTTTATAAAAAGTTAGTAAAAATAAAAATCAACAAATATTTTAGGAGTATAAATAGTTTTGTAGAACATCTTAAATATACAGGGCAAACTTACCACAATGTTTTTATACGTGTATAAGTACTATATATATGTAAGTGAACAGCTCCGTAAAATGACTGTGTATTCAGTCTGACCAGATTAAGTTCTTGATTGGTTGGAAAGGCTGCTATCACTTACAATTTCTTTTTTCTATAATTGATTCCAGTAGTTTTTAATTATCTCGAAATTTATTTTAACAACATTTAAATTATTTAAAAGTGTAAACTAACTAAAAGAGATATATTTAGTTTATAAGCTAAAAAACTAAAATACAATAAAAATAAAAAATAATTTTTACAATTATAAATTTTCATCCATTATTGCTTTTATTTGTTCTTTTGTAGGCATTTGTTGCTTTACTAAAGGACCATTTTTAAGTGCTAACTCTAAATCCTCATAAGTAGGGCGATTTGTTTTGTAAAACAGTCCTATAGGTATTTTTTGATAGTTAGAGTTAACATCTTCGAATGCTTTTTCTATTGCCTTGCTGTGATTTAATGGATCATGTCCTTCTGATTCTAACTTATAAATTCTTGGACGGAACCAATCAAATGTATTATCGTGGTTAAATGTTACACAAGGACTGAATACATCTATAAGTGCAAAACCTTTGTGTTCAATTCCACCTTTTATTAACTGTGAAAGATGTGCAGGATCTCCTGAAAAACCTCTTGCAACATAAGTTGCACCGGCACTTATTGCAAATGCAATAGGATTTATTGGCATCTCTATAACTCCAAAAGGAGTTGATTTTGTTTTGTGACCCAATAAAGCTGTTGGTGAGGTTTGACCAGTGGTAAGACCATATGTTTCATTGTCCATAATGATATAAGTCATATCAAGATTTCTTCTTGCAGTATGAAGCAAATGTCCGCCACCTATTCCATAACCGTCTCCGTCTCCTCCAGTACCTATTACAGTAAGTTCAGAGTTGGCTAACTTTATTCCGCTAGCAACAGGAAGTAATCTTCCGTGAAGACTATGTACACCATAAGTGCTAAATGAGTGAGGCATGGCTGAGCTACAACCTATTCCAGAAACTATAGCAACATTTCTTTTTTCAATGTTTAACTCAGTTAGTGCTTTACTTATCGAAGCAAATACTCCAAAGTCACCACAACCAGGACACCATATAGGCTTGTTTGTTGATGTGTAAACTTGTTTTTGTTGTGTTTTTACATTCGCATTATTATTTACAATTTCTACCATAATATCACAATTTTGTATGTATTTCCTCAGCCTTTTTGGCTATTTCTTCTCCGGTTATTGCTTCTCCATCATACTTGAGAATTTTTTGTTTAATGTCAATACCAGTATTCATCATTATCACTTGAGCAAGTTGTGCCGTGTAGTTGCACTCAACATCTATGAGCCTTTTGCCCTTTAATATCGAAAGTGTTTTTTCTTTGTCAAGAGGTAATATGTAGTTAAATGATATTACTCCAAATTTATAGTTTTTCTTGTTTAATATTTGGACAGCTTCTCTCACTGCTTCTGTCGTTGAACCAAAAGTTACAAAGAAGTAATCAGCTTCTGGGTTTTCTACTTTTGGAACAAAGTAAGGCTCATCTTTTAACATAGTGTCCATCTTTCTCATACGTTTCTCATGCATCTTCACACGAACATCTACATATGCGTCTAAACCTGAGTATGCGTCGCTTACTAAATCCCCATACTCGTTGTGTTCGTCTGAGGGCGCTATAAACTCTGTACCGGCTGTTCCAGGAATTCCTCTTGTTGAAACACCATCATCTGAAAATTCATACCTCTTGAAACGACCAGATGTTGAGTTAGACATTGTTAACTTTCCTCTGTTTATAACAACTGAACCAGTATCAAAATTTTCAAGTGTTTCTACATGCTCTGAAATGAACAAGTCCATGAGTATTATTACAGGACACTGATACTTGTCAGCTAAGTTAAAAGCTTCAGTAGTTATAGTAAAACACTCATTTATATCACGAGGCGCTACAACTATTCTAGGATACTCACCTTGTGAAGCATGCATAACAAACAACAAATCAGCTTGTTCTGTTTTTGTTGGAAGACCGGTACTAGGTCCAGTTCTTTGTGATTCTACAACAACTAATGGCGTCTCTATCATACCTGCAAAGCCTAGTGCCTCAACCATAAGTGAAAAACCTCCGCCGCTAGTTCCACACATTGATCTGACACCAGCATAAGAAGCCCCTATTGCCATATTTATTGCTGCTATCTCGTCCTCAGTCTGTTTGAATAATACTCCTTTGTTATCATGAGCCGCAAACCAGTGAAGTATGCCGCTTGCTGGAGTCATAGGATATGCAGAGTAGAACTTACAGCCTGAAGTATAAGCAGCTATTGATAATGCAGTGTTCCCATCCATTGAGTAACGCACTTTTCCATCTCCTTTTAATGTGTAAAATGGTTCTACGCCTTGTGAAGTGTAACCTTTTGTTGCTACATCAATATTGTTTTGAACTACCTTGTCACCTTTCCTCCCGAACATTGATTTCACAACCAAC
>JAJYYF010000013.1 GCA_021801225.1 Microcaldota archaeon
TATTACCCCAGGAAGATGGGGAAGAGGAATTGTTGCTTATACTATAAATAAGATAACTAATACAAAGTTTGCAAAGATATTTCCAGCTATAGTTGCAGATAACTTCACTGATTTTTTTGGTTTTATTGTGCTTTCTTTAATTATGGCGTTTTTAGTTGGAAAGTATTTGCTTTTATCTATAGTCATAACTTTTATTTTGATGTTGCCTTTTATTTTTCTTTTCAATAAAGGACCATTTGAATTATTAAAAAGACGTTTTGGAAATATAAGATGGTTAAGAGGTTTCTTCAAAGAAGGTGCGTTATATTTTAAGAATAGTAAGGCATTAGGAATTGATACATATATTTACTCGATGATATACACAATACCGTCAATGTTCTTGAATGGAGTTGCTTTGTATTTTGTAATTTTAAGCACAGGAGTAAATTTGAATATTTCTTTTATACCGATAGTTGTTTTTGTTTATACTTCGTCTCTTTTAATAGGTATTATAACAGGAATACCTGGTGCCTTAGGGGTTACAGATGCTGCATTGATAAGTTACTTAACATTATTTTTTGGACCGTTAGGAATAGATTTTGGACTTGCATCAGTAATAACAATATTGTTTAGAATAGTAAGTTTGTGGTTTGTAGAAGGTTTTGGCTTTGCGGCCTTTGCTTATACATTAAGATATTGGTAGAGTTTTAAAATTTTAATAACTCTAATAGCTCAGCTTCTGCAAAACTTATTTTCCCTGGAACGACCATACAGAACTTATTTTGAGTATTAAACTTTAATTTTTTAATTTCATCTAATGTACCATAAAAAAGTACTTGATCTTCGCAGCCCACGTTTGCTAAGAGTATTACATGGTTAGTTATAATCTTTTTTTGCAGTTTTTCTTCAGCTTTTTTAATTATTGAGATGGCTTCATTTGGATATAATGTTCTTTCACCATCGTTTATTATATCAAAAAGTAAAAGAGTATGTTGGTTATTTTGGATGTTCCTTTCAATGTTTTCAAGGAATGATGTTGGTTTGTATTTTTCACTCCAATTAGTAATAGTTGTTGTTGGACCGAATTTGTATATGTCTAATCTACTTTCAGCTATTGCACTGGAAAAAATAGACGATGCGTGACATACCTTTACATTTATAGATAAATTTTTAGCAACAATAAAAAGTAAGTGGTGTGTTGTTGCTATTAATGGATCTCCTGGAATTAATACCGCAATGTCTTCGTTTTTGGCTTTTGAAACTAACTCTTTTGCTGAGTCTTCCATTGATTTTCTTTCTAAAAAAATTATATTTTTTCCTAAGGTATTAAGAAAATTTATATATTCTTTAGATATAGGAGTTGTATAATTTTCAATGAAAACTGTACTTGATTTTTTAATGCTCGAAAGACCATTTAAGGTTAACTCTCCAGGACCTAAACCCAAACCTATTAAAAAAAGCATCTCTTACACTTCAATTAAGTTAATCAGATATGCCATTAGTTGTTATTTTCATGACTGCTTCCCCTTCTGGCATATTTGGGGAATCAACTAATCTGACAATTCTTTTGTCCTCTTTACTTTTTCTTAAATATAGACGTGTTGTTGCTGCATGAGCTATTATGTTTCCGCCTACGGGAGTAGTTGGATCGCCAAAAAGTATAGCAGGATTATCCATAACCTGATTAGTTATATAAACTGCTAATGAATGAGTATCTGCAAGTTTTTGCAGTTTATGTATATGTGCATTTAGCTTTTGTTGTCTTTCACCTAAAGCGCCTCTTCCTGCAAACTCACTCCTGAATAATGACATCATTGAATCAACAACAACCAAACGTATGTTGTTTTCCTTGATTAATTTATCAGCACGTTCTATAGTCAGTATTTGTTGGCTTGTATTTTCTGCTCTTACTACAAAAATATTATTTAGTGCTTCTTCTGGATTAAGCCCAGCGGCTTTTGCTATTGATTCTATTCTTTCCGGCCTAAATGTACCTTCAGTATCTACAAAGAGTGCTTTACCGGCTAAACCACCACTTCCTATAGGTAACTGAACATTTACAGAAAGTTGAAAACTTAATTGTGATTTTCCAGAAGCAAACTTCCCATAGGCTTCAGTTATGCTTTTGGCTTCTATGCCTCCACCTAATAATTCGTCAAGATCTTTACAGCCTGTTGATATTCTGCCTATTGCTTTTCTATCTTCATAAATTTTTGATGCGGTATTATACTCCAAAGTTGTTGCTTGTTTTGCAGCTTCAATTGCTTTTTTAGCATTATCAACACTCATTCCAGATATTTCTGAAAGATCATGAGGTGCAAGAACAGCTATCTTCTCTAAATCAGTATAACCGGCTTCTTTTAACTTCTCTGCGGTAGTCGGACCTATTCCAGGAAGATCTTCTAATTCGCGTATAGCTTTCTCTTTTCCCATAAAAATACCACAAAAAGTTAGCATTATATAATAATACTTAAAATTTAAAATACCAGTAGTTAGAAGTATAAAAGTGTAGTTTTCATTAGAGAAAAGTATAAATAAACTAATATACTAAGCTAAAAATAGTAGTTTATGATAAAAAGGAAGAGGCCAGTGCGATTTAAGCACTGGCAAGGCGACCAGTAAACTCTTCCTACATAGAATTCGTAATAATATAACTGAAGCTAGATTTATAAACCTTTGTAAATAGTGGAAATATAGATAATTTGATAAAATGACATCATTTCTTACACTCGATAAAGAAGGAGTCCTTTCAGCAGTAATTTTAGGGATATTATTAGTGATATTTGGAGGTAATTTTTGGTGGTTCTTTTTAATATTGATGCTTTGTTTCTTAGTAGTATCAGCTTTAGTAACAGCTTTTAAGAAAAAACAAAAGATAGCTTACGGAATTTATGAAGGAACTAGGGGTTGGAAGAATGTCGCAGCGAATGGTATAGTACCTTTAATTTTAGCCTTATTGTATTCACTTAGAGGGTATTTAGGGCTAAATCCTACATTATTGATATTTGCTTTTTCTGCTTCGGTAGCTGCAATAACGGCCGATAAGTTTTCTAGTGAGTTAGGAGTATTGCAAAAGAAGGCAATTATGCTGTTTACTATGAGAAAGGTCAATGCTGGAACATCCGGTGCTGTATCTATGCTAGGTTTCGTTGCTGGATTTATAGGTGCTTTGATAATAGGAATAGCTGCATTCGCTCTTACTGGAAGTATAGCTCTTTTAATATTAAGCACTGTTTCTGGTTTTTTTGGGGATATTATTGACTCTGTTTTTGGCTATTATGAAGAAAAGGGGATAGGTTATAAGTACACAACAAACATCCTCTGTGCAGCTTCTGCTGCAATTTTAACTATGATACTTCTTTTATTGTAAGGTTTTGTGACATTCTCCAAAAGCTAAAGCCTGTGGACTCCCTTCCAGAATGATTATGAATAACCATTAGATAAAATAATACTATTTTAACAATAATCCTTAGAAGTTCGGATATTTATCCAAATTACTAGATAAAAAGTAATAACGATTAAGTTACACTATTAAAATTAAAAATTACCTTATGTAACTTAAGTTATCCTTATGCCCTGGGGAACCTTGAAGCTGTTCTGGATTTTGCTTTGAGGTTTCTTCCAGTTCTTTCATAAGTTTTTCAGTTTCTTTTTTGATTTTATCTAAATTAGAAGGATTTATGTCTATCTCAAGTATTTTATTTAACTTTTCAAGAACTGCCTTTGCTGCGTTAGCGTCTATCTCTAATAATCCAGTTTCACCCATTATACATGCAGATTCCAGACCAAATTTTGATGAAAATACAGGCAATAGACCAGCTGCTCCGAATATGCTTCCGGAGGTATTACCAAATATTACGCCATTGCTTTTTAATTTGTTTATTATTTTTTGATTTGATGCTACTCCGAAGGTTCTTGGCTTTTCTATGTAGCTGTTGCTTATACTATAGCCACCAACAGTATATACTGTTTTTCCGCCTATTTTCTTGAAAAATTTGGCAATTCTGCCATTTACAGCATATTGACCTTTAGTTGTTATTGGTTGAGTATCACCTAATAAAATAATGATACTGTTCCCTTTTTTGTTTTTGAAGTGATAAAATCTATTACTTAACATTCTTATTTTGCCGTTTTTCTCCATTATAACATGTGGAGGAAAAAATGGAGAGTAAAGTATACCATATTTTTGTGCGTTTGTTTCGTTTTTTATATGTTCAGCAACTAAACTTCCTACGCTGCCTATTCCAGGCAAACCAACTAATAAAGTAGGGTTTTTAAGTTTTATTTTTTTATTGTAAAAAATCTTTGTTTTTTCCATTATTACACCTTATCGTTTTTCATACTAAAAAAGATAAAGTTATTCTTTTCTAATATTGCTCTTGATTCTTTTATTTTATCTTCTGCTGCTATATAATCTTCTCCTTCTGTCGTAAATCTATATTTCGGCGCGCCTAAATAAAGAACATCTACACCTTTTTTATTAATGTCCTGAAGAACTGATTTAAGTTTTTTGATTCCTGTTTTTGGATCTGTTATTTTTAACTCGACAGTATAAGAAACTATGTATTTCTTAGGCTTTATGTTTTTATGTATTATCTCTAAAAGTGATTCTGAAAGTTGTTTGTTCTTAATAAAATCCATTGCTTGAGGATCTGTAAGTAAAGTATTGAACAGGTTAGTATATGTAATAAACTTGTTTGCCAGTTCTTCTTTGATTTTTTCTTTTTTTGTTTCTTGTTTTGACAAAATTAATGCCTGTTCAAATAATTTTTCATATCTTTTTTCTATACTAAACTCGTTTTGTTTTGTAAGTTTTTCTTTCTGAGTTACTTTCTTTAAAGATATGTCTATTGTTTTCTTTTCTTTATCTACGGACAATACTTTTCCTACAGTTTTTTGGCCTTCTTTTATAAACTCGTGAATATTTTTAATCCAACCTGACGCTATTTCAGATATAGGTAAATATGCATCTTTTTTATACTCTTGAAGTTCACAGTATGCTCCATATGGCATTATCTTAGTTATTTTTACAAGAACTAACTCTTTATCTGAAGGTAGTTCTTTTGATATTATCGTTCATTTCACCTTTTAATTTCTATCTTTTTCTTTGTTCTTTTACCGAATATTTTTTCTGCTTTCTTTTTGCAAACTTTACACTCTATCAATACTTTTTGCTTTTTGCCTAGTTTTTTAGGATGAATTTGAGGTTCTACGCTACCTACATAACCCTTAATTGCTCTATTGTGTCTTCTTGTGGCTTTGCTCATACCTCTTTGTTTGCCTTTTGAAACATTTTTAACCATATGTGGTGTGTGTTTGTTACATGTTGGGCAAAATGTATTGATCTCTTTTTCTATTTTCATAAAATCACTTATATCAATTCTCCTATTTTATTTTTTAATATGAAATCTACTTCATTTTTGTTATCTATATCTTGAATTTCTATATATTGTCCTTTTTTAAAAGGTCCTATTTTGTTCCCTTCAGGTGTTATCAGTTCAGGGGTGTTGTTGTTTATCTTTATTTTGTTGTTTTTAATATTAAAAGATGAACTGTTTATTATATCTTTTATATAAATATAAAGATTTTCCTCTTTTTTAGGTATAGGGCTAGGTAGCCTTCTATCATAAGCCAAATATAAGAGTATTTTCTGAGTTCTTATTTTTTTAATATTATTTATTAGTTTTTCAATGTTTTTGTTTAAATTTTCTTCGTTTATATCTTCTTTTTTTTCTATTTCTTCTGAATCAATAATTATAATACTTTCATAAAAATTACTAGGCAAAGGTAATAACTCCCTTGTTTTCTTTTCTGCTGCAAGTTTATTAAACAAATCTTCTAGTTTTTCTTTTTTATTCATTATAATCACTACCCTGCATTTCCACTAATATTTTATTAAAATTTAAAAATTTTAATATTTATATTATAATGTTCTTTGGATTACTTACTATATATACTATAATGTCACGAATAGTGGAAATGTGGGGTCATATTATTGAAATAGCGAGGGGTGGATTTGAACCACCGACCTCCGGGTTATGAGCCCGGCGGGCACTCCGAGCTACCCTACCTCGCTTTAAAAACAACTAAAACTAATTACTTGCTGATTTATATAACTCTTCTGCTTTTTCCTTTTCTATCATTGACAACTCTTTCCCACAAACACATTTGAATTTATTGTCATATGCAGTTTCAAATGATACTATCATCGTATGAGATTTCGAACAGTTTTTACATATAAAAAAATCATTACAATCGTCTGGCAAAAAGCTTGTTTTTATTTCTGTTGCTTCTAAAACTTTTTTACTAAACACATCTACTGATTCATAATCCATATACCAAACAAAAGTTAACCAACCATTTGAATCTTTATTCGTGTTATATTTAACAAGACCATAATTACTTAACAAATTCAACATTCTTCTTGTTTCATTAAGTTTCAGTTTTAAAATTTCAGCTATTTTTTCATCGACATTTGGTTCATCGACTAACAAATTTAGAATGTTATTTGCACCGCTCCCGATGTTTTTAGAAATATAATCTTTTAAAATATTTTCTGCTATCTGTTGTTTTGCTATTTCAGTTATTTTTGCCTTTTTAACTTTTTCAAATTCAATTTTTTCTTCTTTTATTGTTTTTTTAGGAATTTTTTTAATCTGTGTGTTTACTATTTTTTTAATTATTTTATTATTTTTATTAGATTGTAATTGCATTGCCTTATTTTTAACCTGTTTGCTTGTTTTAGAAACTTTCTTATTTACCTGCAATTTTTTTCGTTTTACACTTTTTATTTTACTCATAGATAGACCCAAAGATAACACTATATATTTACGCATTTAAGATATAAATATCTTTTGAATAATTTATCAATAATAATACGTTTTAAGACGTTTTAATAAAAACATTTAAAATTATAAAAGTTGCAAACAATCTAATTGTGTTTAAATGTCAGAAAAATCAAATATAGAGGCTCTTTTAATAGAAAAAAGCAAGGATGTTAACCAAGCTCTGCTTTCGTATATCAAAAAACAAGCAACTAAGGACTACATTAAACAAATATTGGGCAACACCAACTATGATTATGATGAAAAAGCCTTTGAAAAAGGCATTTTAGACCCTTTATGGTATCTATTGGATCTAGGTGGCAAGCGCTGGAGGCCTACACTCATGTTACTATTTATTCAAGCTTTGGGTAAAAACCCAAAGGATTACTTAGAGTTTACAACAATAACTGAAATAATACACAACGCTACACTAGTTCATGATGATATAGAGGATAACTCCCTCACTAGAAGGGGTTCTCCAGCTGTGCACGTTAAGTATGGCATTGACATTGCAACAAATCTTGGGGACTTTATGATGTTTTTCCCAACACATATGCTTTTTTCTAGTAAAAAACTATCTGAAAAAGTAAAATCAAAGATAACTACCTCATATTTATCTAATATGGTACGTGTTACTATAGGCCAAGCTACTGACATATCCTGGCATTCTGGCTTAATCAAACCTGAAGAAATAACCGAAGATAAATATCTTGAAATGTCAAACAACAAAACTGGCGTATTGTCGAGGTTTGCAGGAGAGCTATCTGGAATTTTATGCGAAGCCGATGATAATACTGTTAAATCCTTGGGAAACTTTGGAGCTGCATTAGGCATAGCATTCCAAATACAAGATGACATCTTAAATATAAATGTAGGAAAAGTATCCGAAAGCAAAGGGGGAGTAGGAGATGACATAAGTGAAGGAAAAATAACACTAATAATTATAAGGACAATAACTCAAGCTTCACAAAAAGACAAAGAACTTCTATTAAAGATACTTTCAGAACATACTAAAGACAAAGAAAAAATAAATGAAGCTATAAAAATAATAAATAAATATGATTCTATCGAGTATTGTCAAAAAATAGCACAAAATATAATTACAAATGCAATAAAAGATTTAGATTCTTTATTAAAAGAATCAGAAGCTAAGCAACTAATAAAAGAATTTGCAGAGTTTATGGTAACTAGAAATAAGTAATTATTTTTTTGTTTTAATCTTTTCTTTGTTTTCAATTTTCATAAAACTCAAAATTCTATCATGATTTATAAAATTCGGTATTAAGAAATCTGCAGGAAAAACACTCAACTTGACATTTGGGTCATCACTTACCATAATGTGGTTTATTCCTAATACTTTACTACTTTTTATTCTTCTGTAATCATCATCAAAATGATATATATCCTGTGGTTTAAAATTTATATTTGATTTTTCTTTTGCTTTTTTAATAGCTTTAAATAATCTTTCTGCATGGTTTTCACCCTCGTCATTTAATACTATGACCGAAAACAAATCCTCCACATGCGCCTCTTCTAATATTCTATTAATTAATATCCTATCGTTGCAGTTGCTAATTATTCCCAACATTACCTTGTTTTTATGTAATTTATTTAAAAAATCAACGGTTTCCTCTTCTATCTTTGCATAACCATAATTAGGTATTAATGTACCATACATATCAAAAAAAGCAAGCTTACCTCCTCTTCCACGGAGAAACTCCATAAACTCATTGTTATACATAATAACTTTTTATATTTTAAGATATTTATATTTTGGCCTATCACCGACGTTTTTATAAATTCTAGTTCTTGATTATAAAATTATATAAAATATGTTGTTGGTTTAATCACCAATTATTTACAAACAACTACTATATCACTTTAAGATATACTGTATTATATTTTTTAATTGTTTTTCTTCTACAGAACTACTTGTTGGAACAAAATGCAAAATATCTTCAATACTATCAACATTATTTCTATTTTTATAAACACGCTCTTGTTTCTCAATTAGTTCAAAACCAGAAATAGATGCAAGCATATACAAAAATAAGGAATTCTGTATAATTTTACTATTGATCTTTACCTCTTTATTAACTATTAAAATAAATCTACCATTATTTTTTAAAGTTCTATTTATTTCTTGAAATACTTTTATAATATCCTCTCCATATTTAAAAAGATTTAAAGACATATTTCCTTGATTTTTTTGACCTATCTCGTCTTTATTTATTTCAGAAATGTTCCAATTTCTTAAAAACATTATTTTTTTATAATTTTTGTAATAATCAAAAACGCCAGGATAAGGAGGTGAAGTTATACATAAATCTATTGATTTATTTTTTAATGGCAATTTTTTACTATTTAATTTAGAAACTGTAATTTTTTCATTAGAAAAATGGAGTTCATTTATAATTTTTTTATTTATTTCATTTGCTTTTAATAATCCTGAAATTGTATATTTATTTTCTATTATAGAAAAACGCATTAAAACATTTGTAAAAATATTTAACACAACCTCTTCTTTTATTTCATTCAAAAATTGTTTAATTATATTAAAGTCAACCTCCTTTAACCTCTTATCATTACTTTTTTCATGAAGTTTTTCTATTAAATTAAAAATTAATCCATCTACTTTATTTAAATAATACTCTCTATCATTTTTACTTAAATTAGATAAAGTAGCTATTTCAGATATTTGTATTGCAGCAGGATTAATATCAAAGCCAAAAACCTCGATGTTTTTTCTTGCAGATTCAAAAAGAACACTTCCACCTCCACAAAAAGGATCTAAAACAACTGTGTTTTTTTCTGAATAATTTTCTAATAAATAATCAATAAGTTTAGGAGAAAACTGTCCACTCCATCTAAAAATACTCTTTTTATTATCTATTTCATCTATAAGTTTTTCAGTTATATCTTTTTTATTAATTGAATTAAATTTTTGTACTAAATCAGAGATCTCCAAAACCATCATCTTCATAAATTCAGTATAAAATTATTAAACAAATATTTAATTAGGTGGGCCCGGTGGGATTTGAACCCACGACCTTCTGGTTAAGAGCCAGACACTCTGACCAAACTGAGTTACGAACCCAATAATTTATCTATATAAAAAAACACATACCTTATCTTTAGTAATTATTGTAATTTATGTTTATATACCTTATTTATATACTTCGCTTTCATCGGTACATAACTTATGTATTATTTATTACTCGCTTTTTAACTTAATCATACTTTTTTTATTTGATAAAAGAGTTGGCAATGATATATTATATGGCATTTTCGCAATACCAAGTTCTGTTATTATTGCAGAAACATACTTCGGAGGAGTCATATCAAAAGCAGGATTTATCACATCAACTCCTTCAGGAACTACCTTAGTACCTCCGAGTAATACTGAAACCTCTTCAGGATTTCTTTGTTCAATTTTTACACTTTTTATTGTACTTATCGGATCTAAAGTTGATGTAGGCGCAGCAACATACATCTTCATTTTAAGCTCTTTTGCAATTAAAGAAAGACCAAAGGTCCCTATTTTATTGTAAACAGTTCCACTTTCTTTAGTTTTATTTACAAGTATTCTGTCAGCTCCTGTCCAGACAGCAGTAGCTTTCTCTTCACGCATCAAATGAGCCGCCATGTTATCGGTTATGACCTGCACAGATATATTATCTTTGTGAAGTTCCCATGCGGTTAGCCTAGCTCCTTGATATAGCGGTGCAGTGTATGTAGTTAGTACCTTGAACTCTATGCCTTTAGAAGCTGCAACACGCATAGGAGCAGTAGAGGTTCCTAGACCATCACATGCTAATGTACCTGCATTGCACACAGTTACTAGAACATCACCATCATGGATTAGCTTCGCACCATTCTTGCCTATATCGTACGTAGCTTGAATGTTTGTTTTTTGTATATCCTTAGCTAATGCTATTGCCTTCTCCTTTATCTCTTCACAAGACATACCAGAAGCTACACCCTTTTCAATGACTTCTTGTACTTGCCTTACTCCCCAGCTTAAGTTTACTGCTGTAGGTCTTGCTTGAGCAAGCTCACTTCCTAATAATTTAACATTTTTAATCAATTCTGATTTAGAGTTTGGGGAGTTGTTTGCTATCATTGCGGTTCCGTATGCACCTGCTTCACCAAGAATCGGAGCCCCCCTTATCTCTAAAGATTTTATAGCCTTTATTAATCTCGAAAGATCTTTTGTAGAGTTATAAACTTCACGCCATGGAATCTGTGAATTGTCAAGCCAAACTATCTCTTGTTTTAAATCATCCCATCTTATAGGAATTATACTTGTGGATATTTCCATTTATGGTACCTTTCCAGTAATTATATTTTCTCTGCTATCTTTTTAAGTTCCTCTCCTACTGTACTCCAACTCTTTTCTGAGTGTTCCTTTGATTCTTTTGTTTTTATATTATCTTGAGTTATTGTTAATTTAACATTGTTCTTTTGATTAGTTATAATACAACTAACAGTAACATAATTTTCTTTTTTATCTTCAAGACCAGACATGCTGCTCCAATAAGTGTATCTTAGTATTTTTTCAGGAACGGCTTCTATTACCTCTCCTTTATCTTCGTATGATTTTCCTTCCCACACTCCTTTCCACCTTATCTGACTGCCATTTTTCCAATCAGTAACAGTATCAGTTCCAAATAAATACTGTTTAATTAATTTAGGATTAGTCAGAGCTTCCCAGACCTTTTTTGAAGATGCATTTATAACAACAGAAACTTTAGCTTCATACATATAATCAGTTTAATAAAGATTATTGCTAACTAATATATTTTATGTATAAAAATATGAACATAAAAACAAGA
>JAJYYF010000023.1 GCA_021801225.1 Microcaldota archaeon
TCAGATATACTTTTTTTATCTATACATTTTTTGCAGATATAAATATTATTAAAAAGTTCAATATTAAAATTTTTAAAATAAATTATAATTGTTTCTTTTTTTAATGTTTGACATATATCACAAATTTCAGTGGGGTATTTAAAGATAGGATTATTTATAGATTCTTTAGTATAATAAACTTCATCTTCAGTTTCATAAAAGGATATATTTTTGAAATAATAATTTAATATATACTCATTAAGGGATGGAAAATTTTTAATACTTTTTCTATCTTCAGTTTTCATTATTATCACATTTTTGCCTAAAAGGGCAATACCAACATTCCCAGTTCTTTTCTTTCTTTAATTTTGCTTCTGGTTCTGGAAGTATGTTGTTTTTTATCTTGTAGTTTACGTTCTTTACTTTTTCTATGTCTGCTTTGAACATTGCATCATTATAGGTAATACCTCTAAACTCCTTGAAGTTTTCATACTTCTTTAGAGAACCTTTTGGCTTTTTGTTTATGTATATAAGATGTCCTTCATACTTTGGAAAGAAATGCAGATAATAATTGATTTGTTCAATATGATGATTCACGGGATTATTTATCCTGTTCAAGCTTCCAGTAGTCTTAAATTCTATTATGTGGTTGCTTTCGTTTTCTCCATATATTATGGTATCAAGCCTTCCATGAATTTCGTATCCATTTTCATCATCTATAATCTTTAAGTCTTCAAGTTCATTAAAGAGCTTTATCTCAGGATTATTTTTTGCGTAAAGCATAAGCGAGCCTTGAACTAGGTTGTGCAGAGAATTTCCTATCTCAAAGTTTTTCTTTGTTTCAAAATCATGCTCTACTTTATAATTGTAGGCGTAGTATAACTTTCTTTCACATTCATACATTTCACTTGCATAATAGACGCCTTTTATTCGGTCTCTGCTTGTTCCATATGTCTTTGCACCTTCCCCTATCATATCCAATATTTCTATCAAAACACCTATATTTTTTTTCTTTTAAATGCAAATACTATTCCTGACATTCTTAAACGCCTGTATAAGTTTTCGTATATCTCTGGCTTGTCTTTCAGGAAAGTCATTAATTGCTTAAATTCTTCATCTGTTAAATCTCCTTTAACTTTGTTGCATTTTATATCAATTAATTGCAGATTGCTTAATTCATTAGAACCTCCACGATTCTTTGGAATTTTATGGTCTATGCTAAAATCTAATGGGGCGATTTGTTTATTGCAGTATGAGCATATATTATTACTCATCATTATTAAAATATCATCTATGCTTAAATTATGCCCTAATCGACGATATGCAAGCCTTAATGCCTTAATTCTATATAGCTTCGGATTGCTCTTTTTTAGGTTTTCTTTCATTTAATCATTTAAAATATTTATAGGGAGATTCTTCTTCAAATAAGAATCCAATTTTAATTGTTTTATCTCCTGCGATATACTTAGATAGATATTCATTTTCTTCTTCTTCATTATCAAAGGTTGTTCTTTTTTCTTCAGGAGTAAATACATATTGTAAAACTAATCGTGAATTAGGTTTTACTATTATATTATTAAATTTATTAAAATTATATTTTATTGAAAATGCAGGACATTGTAATCTATAAATTACACCATCTTCTATGATTAGTATTTCATCTTGATTTGAGTACATTCCTGAGATAGTTATGTTTTTTAACATTAATATATTTGGTGTATTATTAAATATTATATCATTAAAGGTACTAAAAGATATTGTATTATATGGGTTCACTAGTCTTTCAAGTATAATCTCTTTATATATTTCTGTCATCCAAAAAACCTTTTGTTTTTTTCTTCAAACTTCTTCCATATTCTTTCTTGCTTTTTTATATGCTTATTCATCTTGTTTTTTATGTCTTCCCTTAATATTGCTTTTCTTTTGTTCTTGTAATCAAACAGCAATGAGTGTATATTTTCTTTCCTGGACATTCTTAAATAGTCATAAACACAACGAAGTCTGTCATCTCCAAATAATTGCCTTATTGTAATCTCTTTTAAATTATCGTCTGATTTTTCTTTGTCTTGAAACAACAGCTTTATATGCCAACCCTTTCTTGTTCTTTTTACTTGTTTTATATATAATACAGGAAAATATGTCCTTTTCTTATAGTATATTGCATATAGGTTTTTTGTATGAAATTTAAAGTCATTCATAAAACTTTTTTTGTCTATATCTATATTTACATTCATGTTAACACCTTTACTTAGTTATACACTTTACTTAGTTATACATATTGAGGCGGTCCTCTATTTTGTTCATTAGGCATTTCAATTGATATTTTAAGTTTTTTCATTATTCCATCACATTCATCTTTTGTCAATAAATTTATTTTTTTTATTATTGCAAATGAGTTTATCTGTATTGTTATTAATTCCATATACATTTGTTGTTCAATATTAAGTTTCTTATTGTTTTTTAAGCTTTTTTCTAATGAAGTTATGAATTTTTTGTTATAATAAGTGTTTATGATTCTATTAGATATATCTATCATATTTTCTGCCAATTCATAATCCGATTTTTCTTCAAATATCCTGAATATCTCTTTTGTTATTCCTATCATTTTAAAGCACCTTTTTATATATCCCTTCTCTATCAAGTATTATTTCAAGAAGTTCTTTGTTATTTTGGTATGCTTCTTTGTGCAGTTTGCACATTAATATTATCTTTCCTTTCTTTTCATAATATCCAATAGCTGGTTCTTTGCAGCCAAAGAATCCGCATTTCTCTATTGCTTTTTGTTCCACTTCGTTCTCATCTTTTTTCATAACAACACCATTAAGAATAAGATTACAGATAATCAGAGAGTTGTTTGTTTAAGTCTTTTCTTTTTTCTCCTCTGACTTCAAATTTAGGTATTTCAAAGTTTCCAGTTTTCCTATCTCTTTTTATATGGACTTCTATTGGAAAGTTATGCCCTTTTGTTTTGCTTATATATTCGTTTATTATGAATAAGTCTTGGTCTTCATCATAAGATATAGGAATTGCGTCTCCAAGACTTTCAGGAAGTTCAAGAGATTCTATAAGTGAATTTCTTATCTGTTCTGTTATATCGTCTATTTCACTTTGCGTATAAGCCTTGTTTTCATCTTCATCTTCACCAGATTCTTCATCTTCATTAAGGTTGTAATAATCAATAGCATTATTTACTGTTTTTCTTGATACTCCGAAGAAATCTGCAATATCCTTCTTCTTCCATTTATCTTCAATAAATATCTTTAATTGGTCTTCATCCCAATCTTCATATATCTTTTTTCTTCGTGCCATATTTATACCTCATAAAAAATAATAATTATAAAAAAAAGAAAAGCGGGAAGATTTACTTCCCACTAATGTATGGAGTTACGTTTATTGCTACTGTTGGTTTTCCATCAGGTGTTTGTGTCTGTGTTGGCACCAGCAAAATTTCCTTATTCTGCCAGTTATCCATCTCAAGACCAAACTGGTCTACGAGAAGCTGAACCTTTTTCTTTCCTATGGAAAACTTCTTTTCAACGTTTTGCTTTGTTGAAGTATCCAAATAGGATACTGTCAACTGCAACGCTTTCTTTCCGTTGAAATCCCTTATTTCTGTTCCTTTTATTCTCGCATACGTTACCCCTTTAAGTTCAGAACCTTTTAGGATATTCGTATTCGCACCTGTATTTGGCAAAAGTTCGCTATCTACTTTCATTCTATCACTATAAGCAGTAATTTATAGATTTTTATCTTTATAAAGAGGTATGCCTATAATAGAAAGGTTTATAAATAGATGTTTAGTTTTTTAAGTTTTGTTTTCTATAAGCTTAAATACACATTTCCATATTGTTAAATATATAATATATACAAAAATTAGTGATATATACAAATACCCTATTGGTAAATTAAAAAAATTCTTATATATTCCAAACCAGATTAAGACTATTACAAATATTATATCTGATATAATAGATACACTTTTTACAACCCACTTATGTGTTTTTATCTGATTATTTTCCATATTATCACTATTATAATATATTCATAATATTATCTTTCGCCCTCGCCTCTGCATCTCGCACTCAGCCGAGCCTAGCTTTTTATGCCAAGCTATTCTGTAATCTCCTCTAACATATGTTTAGTTATATCTTCTTTTAAATTTTCAGATATTTTCCATATTCCTAATTCTTTATCTTCACTATTTATCGTTATTATATATCTTTTATTATCTCTTTTTATGTCTATTATTATATTACCCAACTTATTTATAAGAAGATGTGCGAATGTTTTTTCATTTTCAGTATATACTTTTGTTTCTGCATATATATCCCCACGCATAAAATATTTTCTTTTATTTTTTTTTATATCATTATTAAAACAACTAATTTCTGCCATACATTTTGCCACTTTATCACTTTTAAGTTTATGTTTTTATAACTTCATCAACCATATATTTTTCCATATCTTTCTTTAAATTTCCAGATATATCTGTTATTTCTAATTCTTTATCTTCATTATTTATTGCTATGAAATATGCCTTATTTCCTCTTTTTATTGTTAATATAACTTCCCCATATTTTGTAATAAGTGAAGTAACTTTGGTTTTATATGTTGCTACTTCGCTTTCAGCAGCTTCACTTCCCAATCTGTGGTCTTCTTTTGTTCTACTTTTATCCATGCCCCTACAATATGCTATGCAATTTGCCATATTTACACCAATATAATTTTTATAATACTTCATCTAATATAATATCATTTATTAATTTATTTTTTTCTTCTTCAATTACATCTATAAAACACTTAATATGATAATAGTTTTTTACTTCTTGGTTTCCATACCAATTTTTTATACTAAATAATTTTATTCTTTTTGTATTTATTTCTATTATTTTTTTGCAATTTGCACATTTTGTTCTGTTTGACGGTGCTATTTCTACATTTATATACTCCCAAAATATGCTTTTAGCCATATCTTCACCTATAATTTATTCTAATACTTTTTTTAATATTAATTCAGACATATAAAATTTTTCTATATTTTCTAGACCGCCAATACATTCTAAACAATATATTATTCCACTCTTTTTAATATTATCATGTATACATATAAGATTTTCTTTATTTTTAAATAGTGCACATTTATTACATATATAGTCATCTTCATACTGATAAATTTCTGAATAACTTTTAAGTTTATGGTAACCCATATTTAGGTCTTTTATATAATCCATATCAACAATCATTCCAATACCTACTGTTTCTCTAATTTTATCACCTTTTTATATTTTATTCTAATACTTTTCCCAATATAACTTCAGATATAATAAATTTTTCTATATTCTTTATGCCTCCAATGCATTTTAAACAATATTTATCTCCACTTATATCCTTTCCATTATGTATACATAAAAGATTTTTTTTATTGTTAATTGTTCCGCATTTAATACACTCATAGTTTTTATCAAAATAGTTATAATTAAGTTTATGGTATCCCATTCCTGTTTTTTTTATATATTTTATATTAACTATTCCACCTCTACCAATATCCATTTTAATTCAATCACCTTTTGTTATTTATTCTAATACTTTTTCCAATACAAATTCAGACATAACAAAGTTTTCTATATTCTTTATGCCACCGATACATTCAGAACAATATGTTCTACCATATAATTTATCTTTACTGTGTATACAGACACCATCTTTTTTATTTTTGTTCATATTACATTTATTACAAAAAATTGTATCAAAAGAAATATTATTTAATTTATGGTATCCAATTCCTGTTTTTTTTATATATTTTATATTACTAATTATTTCACTTAAAAGTATGTTTTTTTTAATTTTATCACCTTTTTAAATTAGGCAAATACCAAATATTTAAATTTTATATCTCCATTTTTATCTTTAATCTGTCTTGATGTAACAAATACCGATTTATCAAGTAGGTCTTCATTAAGATATGCTTGTTTCAAATACATTACTGTATTTTTATCAGCTTCAACTTCTATTTTTTCTACATCTCCGCTTTTTTCATCTGCAAATGTTATAACTAATGTTTGTTTTCTTCCTTCTGTCCTGCTTTTTTTGTTTATTACATCATACACCTTCCCCAAAGCCAATCTCCCATATATATCGTTTGCATTCATTATATCACCAATATGATTTTTATAATATTTCCTCTATAATTTCTTTATTTGACTTTTCTTTTAAATATTTAGGTATACATTTTAAATGTATTTCACCATATATATTTGCTTCATTATCAAATAATCTTAATAGATAACTATATTTTTTTTGTTTTATTCTTTCATTACATACAAAACATTTATAAATATATGAATCTTTGTTATCTCTATTAAAAGATAAAGATAATTCTAAATAAACCATTTATAACCACCTAATTCATATTTATTTTATAAACTTTTCCATGTTCTTTAGCTTCTTTTGGATATTCAGTTGAGTAGGTAATAAATATTGTTTCACCAATAAATTTATTTGGATATGTTGCATACAAATCAGATAATATTAGTGTTACTCTTGGCTTTGTTTTTTCTTGCATATCTTTTATGCAATTGAAGTCAGTTCCACCATCGCTTCTTTTCATTAGTTCCTTGAATAGCTCTTTCCTATTTGTTTGTCTATTTATTTTTATTGTTCTTTTTATAGTAGTATCAAAAAGGCATATTGTTCCTTCAATTCCTATATTGTTTGCTATATTCAGTATCTCTCCAATCTCTTTCTTATATACTTCATCAGATATAGAACCGCTTGTATCTATACATATAAGGAGATTATTTAAGATTATATCATAATTATTAAAGGAGATTGGAAGATTTCTTATTTGATTTTTTAATTGATAATATCTTCTATTTACATATTTATTTCCAAGCCCTTCGCCTTTAAAGTTTTTGTTTAGATAATTATACAGGATTGTTTTATAATCATATTTGCTTTCAAATAATTCATCATCTAATTGTTTCCAAAAGTCAGAATTTTCTTTTCCTATGCTGTTTCTATTTATTACCAATCCATTTTTAACTAAATTCTTAAAGTATGAGCTTATATCTTTAAATCCGTTTGCATTCTTTTTAATTTCATCTTCAACTTCTTTTGTGTCCCCTCCACTTTCTATTTCATCAATAAAAATGTTTTTTGCCATATTATTTATTGTTGTTGTTGTTTTATCTTTTTTATCAAGTATCCTTGTAATTTCTTCTGCTGTCTTTTTAGCTATAAGATGTTCTTCAATACCATAATTCTTCTTAATATTTTCTGCATTTACAAAATTATTATTATCTAAACCTATTTCTTTGTTTATTAAATAATCTGCCGCAACGTTAAAGTTGCTCATAACCTTATTTTCACTTTTAACAAATGAAGTCATTCTTTTTATATGTTTCAATATCATATGCAACATTTCATGTTTTATCAATATATTGACGTCATAATTTACTTCTTTAAATGATTTAAGCATATTTTCCTTGCAATTAGTATTAAAGTATATCGCTTTATCTGTGCTATATATCCCATAACCGCCTGTATCTTTATCCTCTGTTTTATCAATTACAATAGGTATATTCAACAAGAGATATGAATATATATTTCTTTCGCGGGTTATTCTTATAATAGCCTTGCTGACGTGCTTTTTTATTTCTTCATCAGTTGATTTTATTATCATTTTAAGACCTTTTTATAATCTCCACTTATTTTCCTCTAAAAGCTTTTTTATATATTCTTTATCTGCCAATTTAATAGCTGTTATTCCGTATCTATCTTTTATCAACACATTAGCTTTTTTAGTTATAAGAAATTTAACTATTTTCTTATTTCCAAGCCAACAAGACCACATTAAAGGTGTCCAACCTACTTTATCTACGCTATTAATATTTGCCTTATTTACTTCAACTAATTCTTTTACTTTATTTAACTTGCTTCTTTTTACTGCTTCAATAAGCAAATATTCAGGTGTTATATATTTCTTTTTTGCTGGCATAATTTCACCTTTATAAAGATTCAAATAATTCTAATATTATCCTCTTTATATCCTTGTTTTCATTTATTAACTTCAAGAATACTTTGCTTGTTTTCTCTTTCCCTTGTGCTGTGGCATAGTTCAATATGTATATATTTATGTATTCCTTTCCAAGTTTATCATTTATGAATTTCATTATCCTTTCTTGTTCATTATTGTTTTCAACACCGTATTGATATAATATGTCTAATGTTGCTATTCTTTCATCACTTGAAAGTTTTTCAACATCTCCATCTCTCCATTTCAATATTTCTTCTGCACTTGGTAATTTTCCGTATATTTTTGTATAAATAAGGAATTTTTCTGCTGCTTTTGTGCCAACAAATGAAGATATTATATTATTTTCTTTTTCTTTATCTCCAATTAATGCTATTTTTTTATAGACTTTTGAGAGATTTGTCCAATTTCTTGGAGTAGCAAATTGCCCACTTTCATCTTCTTTCTTAAATAAGTAATTAGGATATGCAAATAAGAAGGATATTATTTCTCTTTCAACTTTATTTCTTGTAGCAACTTCAATAAAGTTTATAAAGTATTGAGACTTGTTATCAAGATTATTAAGTTCAAATATATCATTAAGATTAAACTTTGCACACCTTGTTATTTCAGCTTCATTAAGAAAATTAGTATCCTTGCTATTTTCCTGATTAGCCAACAATACAATCCAAGTGTCTTCTGATATTCTTTTATCATTAAATATCCTTTCATTCAAACAGGATAAAATTGCATTTCTTGTTAATCCATCAGCCCTGTCATATTCATCAAGCAACCAAATGCAATTACCTTTTTCAAGCTTATTAAACAATTCATGCGTAGAGTATTTTATTGTTCCTTCTTCAACAATAGGTATTATAAAATCAGTATTAGAGCTTCTTGCGAGGTGAGTTATTATTACTTCTCTGCCTTCTTCACGACCAATATCTTTCCAGATTTCAGTCTTGCCAATTCCTACTTGCCCAATAAGCAATAAAGGAATTTTTGCATTTACGATGTCTTTCCAAACCCCAACGTATTCTTTTATTCCATTCATTCAATCACTTTTTCAAGCATTTTTTCATTATATAATTCATGTGAAGTATATGCTTCTTTAAATCTTTCATGTAGGTTTATTGAGAATTTTTTAATATCATTATGATAATTATATTTTAAATCTTCACAAACGTTATTTATCTTAACTTTATTTGCCCAACTGCTACTTGGTTTTTTTCTATAATATATATCTATTATATTACTTATTTCCTCAACACTTAAACTTCTTTTTTCTTTTAATTCAATAAACATACATATCTTGTATATCGCATTTAATATTAAATCCATATCATAATTTGACAGGACACTTTTTCTTTTTGATTCTTCATTATCATTTAATTTCGTTTCTAAAAAAATATTATTATTTTTTATAATTTTACTATATATTAGATTTTTCTCAGTTTCATTAAAATATGTTTCAATTATAATTTCATCTATTATTTTTAAATCACGTTCTTCTAAATTGTTTATATCATTTAAGATAATTTCATTAATTCTTAAATAGTTAAAATCCAAATAATATATATTAGACCTTATTTGATTAATCGTATCATCACTTACAAATATTTTATCAATAGTGTTTTTTATTTTATTATTTGACTCAATAAATGCTATAAATTTCTGTTCATCACCTTTTGTTATTACAAAATCATAAACTGCCAATTTTATTTCTTTTATGTCCCCTTCAATTTCCATTCAATCGCCACCATTAGATATTTTATAATTAAATATATTAGATATATTAAACCATTCCTTGTATTTATCAAGCACATAATCTTCAAAATGCTTTTTGCATAATACCAGATGTATGTTCCTGTTTTCTTTCAAATGTCCCCTACTTTCTCTATTATCTATTAAATTTCTCATTTCTTCATTTAGGTTTATATTTATATGAATATAGCTATAATCTCCGCAATAATAACATGAAGTTGATATTTCTTTTAAATTTTGTTGCATATAAACACTAATTCTTTTTATATATATAGATAATTTTATCCTTAAAATCTAATTCGCTATTATATCTTATAGATTTTAGATTATTAGCGATATTCATAAAATCATTAGAATTTATATCGCCAAAGCTAAATGAAATAAAGTTTTCAAAATTGCCACGATTAAAGAAATAGGGATTTAATACAGATTCAAGATTAATATCAGGATTGTTATTAATTAGACTAATAATATCCTTAATTCTGTGTGCAGACTTTTTTATATTATTAGTATTGTGCTTTATGAATTTCTTTTTTAATTCATAAGCTTCTTTATCGTCAATAGCCCAATATTTTATCCCATCGCTTGTTCTCATAATCCCTAATCCCACCAGACTTATAAAGCGTGCCAACTTGCTTTATTTCTAATGTCAATCTGTTATATGTTCTCAAAGGTTCTCTACATTCCATTAACAACGCCTACATATCTATTACTTATGATAAATTTATAAACCTTTTGTAAAAATTAAAACCTATAATCCATGCATTTATACTTAAATATATGATTATATACTTATTCCTGTCCATTAAGAACAAGTAAAAGTTATATACTTAAATAAAAGATTATATAGAAAACTACAAAATCATTTTTATTACAAGTTATGGCACAAAAAGCCTAAAAAACCTAAAAATAACCATTTACCCAAGTAAATGCAAAAACAAAAAGGTTTATATACTTATATGATAAATGATAATATGGTAATAAAATGAAAATAGAAAACGAAACGAAAACGGTTGTAGCCCGAGAGCCTACAAATGAGAAGACAGCAACAGATATACTCGCAGAGATGGGTATTGTTGCCATGTCAAAAGAAGATGTAGCAAATGCAAAAAACCACGTTAATTCGCGGGGCAGTAAAAACTATAATAGAGTAGTTGAAATGCTTGAAGCGATGTTGGCGAGAAATATGCAAGGTGGCTACATAGAGAAGCCCTGGAATGAATATCTGGCTTGGTATATAAACAAAAAGGTTATCGCTAAAAACGATAAATTTAAAGTATTCCATGCCAAAACGAACGGCGGTAAAGTCCTAATTTTTAGGATAGATGGGTAAATGGGTGAAACTATGCAAGAAATAGATATAACAACCATGCCAATAAAAGATATTGTGGGATTGTATCGTTTAGGTATGCCCGCAACTTCTTATATTGAAGTAAAAGAAAGGGTGGTAATGAGATATATCTAAACCTTGGCTTATGGTAGTTGTGTGTAAAATACACAACTACTTAAAATGCCATTAAAATAAAAAAAGACGACAAATAAAAGTTTTAGACTAAAATAAAATTTTGAGAAGAAAAATAAAAGTGTGTGTGTCG
>JAJYYF010000031.1 GCA_021801225.1 Microcaldota archaeon
GACAAGTGATGTTTCATTCTGTTTCGTACCTAGTATTGTGTAATTTATCCAAACATAACCTGAAAACTGAGATCCTTGCAACTCCTCAGTTGCAACTCCTGCAGCATTATAACAATAAAGTTGCAATGTTGTTGAACTTCCTGTATTAATATTTATTCCATTAGTAATCTCTGCATTTGGATAATAATAAATACTATTGTAAACTCCAGTATTTCCATACTCAGGATAATCTCCCGTACTTGACGGAGTTGTTGAACATGCAACTCCTTTAATTAGAATATCAGCTCCCGTGTTCTGTGCTATGTTCAAATTTAATACTCCTGAACTGTTAATAAAAAATGCACCGCAAGAAAAACCAGAGTAAGGCACACAACTAGGTTGAAATACATTATTATTAGAGTTACCTACTATGTAAATAGTAGCAACAGCGACAATTATTATAATTAAAGCTAAACCATAAGAGGCCATGAAGTCCATGGCGGCCTGTCCTTTCATTTGTTTTTTGCTTAAATTCAATTACTTCGCCTTCATCTCGACTTTTGCTTCAAAGTCAGAGACCTTATAAGTAAATTCTTCATTACTCTTTATTAATCCTTTCTCTTTTAAGAACTCTCTAGATAATAAGAAGTATATTAATGAAAGTGATCTTCTTCCTTTATTGTTGCAAGGTATCACTAAATCTACAAACTTTATCCAATTGTCAGTATCGCACAATGCTATTGTAGGCACATTTGTTTTGCTTGCTTCTTTTATCGCTTGCCTTTCATTTCTATTGTCGCTTATTAAGATTATTTCAGGCTCTATGAAATCTTCTCTGTTTGGATTTGTAAATAATCCAGGCATAACTCTTCCTGTTATTAACTTTATTCCAGTTATCTCTGAAAATTTAGTAGCTGCTGTTATTGAGTATATTCTTGATGCAGTTACAACTATCTCTTTTGGATCATATTTGGCTAACATCTGAGCTGCCATCTTTATTCTTTTATCTATAGTTGCTAAATCAAGTAGGTATAAACCGTCTTCTCTTACTTTGTAAATGTATCTGCTCATTCCAGGAGTTCTTACCTTTGTACCTATATGTATGCCTACTTCTAAATATTCATTTTGATCTACAAGCATTTCTTCAGTCATTAATTCACCAATATTTATTTTTACTAATTGGGGTCGCCGAGATTTTCAATTTCTTTTTGAACTCGGGTCTTATGCTCCCTAAGCACAAAGCCTAACCAAACTAGCAGACGACCCCTTCGGTTTTAATTATTACTCATTATGTTATATATATGTTTTTAATTATTTTCTACTATAGTTCATTATGTCATCTATAAGATCTACATGACCTATCAGCATTCTTCTACAACAGTATCGTGTTACCTTCATTTGATCAAGAACTGTTCTTGAGTCCTCTTTATTTTTATTGACTCTTCTGTCATACTCTTCCCATTTGTCAGCAACTACTTGACCGCACGAAAAACATCTTATTGGAATCATCATATATATCAACCATTTATCTGTATGATTTTTGGAATCTTGCCCTAGCTTTTGGTCCTTTGTACTTCTTTGGTTCTACTCTTCTGTAATCATCGACAAGAATGTTCCTATCATATTTCATAAATATATTTTTTAATTCATCACTTCCAGAAGCTTTAATTATTACTTTTGCAAGTGCATTTCTTGCTGCTTGTGCTCTACCGCTTATTCCACCGCCATGTACATTTATTTTTATTTTTGATCTTAATGCTAACTCCATAGCTGTAGAGGATATATTCAAAGGTTCTAAAATAATTTCTTTTATTTCCTTTGGTTTAATTGTTTTTATATCTACACCGTTCAAATAAATTTCTCCAGAGCCTTTCTCATAGATACTAGCTCGTGCAATTGCTTCTTTTCTTTTTGCTCTTTCTACAAATACCTTTGTTGTTGTTTTTGTTTTTCTAGAGGTTTTTCTTACAGATGTTTTTTTACTTTGTTTTGTTGCTTCTAAAACAGGTTGTGTTTCTTGATTAAATACGCTTAACTCTTTATCTAACTCCTTTACTCCTTTTGGAGCATCAGTATTTTTTTGTATTGTTATATTTTCTGGCATTATATCACTTATATCCTAATTTTTCTGAAAGGGTTTTTATTGTTATAAGGTTTTCATAAACCTCCTCACCCTTCTTAATGTCCATTTTTTGAGTCTCGACCATTCCTTCTGGTACTCCTATATATACCTTAAGATTTTTGAACGCATTTTTACCTTTTGGTTGTCTATAAGGCAACATTCCTCTTACTACTCTTTTAACAAAAAGATCAGGTCTTCTTGAGATATATGGTGAGTGTTCAGGATTTGCTTTGTCTTTTAGCTCTACTTTTACTTTGTACTTTGAAACTATATCTTTTAAATGGCCGCTCATGACTATTTTTTCAGCATTAAATATGTTTACTTGATTTCCTTCAAGAAGTAACTTTGCAGATTTACTCGCTAACCTTCCAAGAATTACACCGTCTCCATTAATTGAATATTCTGTCATTATTATCACACTATTATTCTTACATTATTATTCTTCATCATACTTTCAATATCTACTATTTTGCAACCTGCTTCTTGCAGTTTTTGCAATGAACTTTCCGAGTACTCTATTGCTGAGATATTGAATTTTTTTGTTATTTTTCCTGTTCCTAATACCTTTCCTGGTATTATTATGTTCTCATTATCCTTTACATACTTCTCTAATTTCAAGAGTGTTACCTTTGTTCTTTCTCTTCTTGGCTTCTGAGCCCTAAAGATTGCACTTCTTGATAAATTAATATTAATTCCGTTTTCTTTGCATTTTTCCAAAGCTGATATCCATTTCTTTGTTGCATCTTTTTCTATTTTCATTATATCACATACTTCTTGCGGGGGGTGAGATTTGAACTCACGCAAGCTCTAAAGCTACAGGAGCCTCGGTCCTGCGCATTTGACCAAACTCTGCCACCCCCGCTCGCTTATTTATTTTTTAAGCTCTTTACTTATATCCTTTACCTCATTTTTTATTACTTCCAAGGCTCTTGTCAAAATCTCCATAGCTTGCATTTGTCCGAATGTTTCTATATAAAACTCAAACTCATCTCCTTTTTCATTTGCTTTATATGTGGCAAGTCCTGGTTGGAACTTAGCACTTTTTGAACCTTTATTCATTATTGCTTTAGCATCAAGTCTTAATTTTTGCCCTGTTGACAACTTAATTATTGGTATGTTATCATTAGCTACCTTTACGTATTTATCACTGCCAACCATATCCTTAGAGTAAACGATTGAAGGACCTTCTGCCGTAAGACTAAATAGTATTTCATCTTTTTCATTATAGCCTTTAGGTGTCAGTATAGGCAACATACCTATTCTGTGTGCTATGTATTCATCAAACATAGCCGTAGAGTTCTCATAAAATGTAACAGAGTCTACTGCAAAACACTCTACGCTATTCATAACTACCCTTCTAAGGGCATTTGCAAAGTTGAAACCTGAGCCTTTGAGTATGAATCTCACTGAGCCAGGTGTATTTTCAATAACATCCACTTTCATAAAAACCAGCCAAAAATAGGCATCTAGACTTTATAATTTATATATAGCAATATATTTAATCCTTTTGTAGCTTGAGTAGTAACTACTTTTCTAGATATATCTTAGGTAATAAACAACTTAAAATAAAAAAGCTTTTAAGGTAGTTATGTGTAGTAACTTTGAATTGACATGGATCTGTGGAAAGCTTATGTAAATAAATCGTTAGAACTTAATTTTGGAACTGCACAGATATTGCTTAATACTGGAGATAGACACAATAGTTCACTAGCACATTATTTAGACAGATGTATTGAGATAAAGCCCAACTCAAGTATTTATAAAAATTATTCTTATGAAAGCAGGTATATCCGTTTTCCTAATATAACATTTGATCTTGTTATGACTTTTTTTGATGTAAATACTAGTAGTATTTTTGCGTTTAGAACAAGCCAAGAGTTTACTAATAATGAACTTTTGAAGATAACGAGTGTAATAAAAAAAATGAAAAGTACTAACTTAGAATGCAGAGCAATAGGAATGCAAAACAACTATTTAGAGTTACTTCCAAACATAAAAAATATTCATAAAAAGATACCTTGTAAGTTAGCAGAGTTAGATCTTTTTGGAAAGGAACAAAGAAATATATTGATAGATACCAAAACTGGTATGTCTTATAATTTATTAATGGAGAATAGGATTTATAGACCTGGAGAACTTTTAAATAAGATAAATTATGACGAGTTTGAAAAGACAAAATCAAAATTAACCTTCTAAGTTAAACGTTGCGATATCTTCATAAATCGGTCCTTTATCAGTCAGTTTGCTTCTCTTCAAAACAAACTCCTTAACATAAAATGAACCTACTTCATAATCAGAGTAATCTTTTAAAACATTAAAGATCTCTTTATTATTCCTTACACGAATCATAGTTAGATGAGGTTTTTGTTCATCTTCTATACTTATATTTTTGATGGATTGTTTAATTTTTAAGTGCAGCTCATTAAACTCTTCAACGCCAGAACTCATTTTTATATAGATAACTCCTTCATTAGAACCTCTTTTAAATGAATCAACTCCTCTCAATGTGATATTGAATGGTTTCATCTTAATTTTAGAGATAGAATCAATCAAGACTTCTATTTGCTTTTCATTTATCTCTCCCAAGAATACAACAGTAAAATGTAGGATATTTTTATTAACAAAGGTTATATTTTGAAAGCTGTTAAATCTTTTTTGTAAATCATACACCTTGTCTTTTAAATTTTTGTCTAAATCAATAGCAATAAAACATCGCATGTTATCTATTATTTATAATATTTCAGTTAAATTATTATTGGTGCTTTTAGTGGCAAGTATAGAGGATTTATCAAAACTTGATCTGCGAATAGGGAGAATTAAAAATGTAGAGGATATAGAAGGTGCTAGAAGTCCTGTTTATAAGCTAGAGATTTACTTAGGCGAAGAGATAGGGACTAGAACAATAGTAGCAGGAATTAAAAATAATTACTCAAAAGAAGAGTTACTTAATAGAGAGGTAGTATGTATAGTTAACCTTGAGCCTAAAAAAATAGCGAATATATTGTCTAATGGAATGCTCCTTGCAGCAGGAGATGAAGACAAGATAATACTTCTTACCCCTGAAAAGGAGATAAAGGAGGGATCGGGAGTAAGGTAGGATTGGTAATTTTATGATATTGTGTATAACAGGCAGGCCAGGATCTGGGAAGACAGAGGTTTCAAAGATATTAGAAAAAATGGGATTTCATATCATAGAAATGGGCTCTATAATAAAATCAGAGATGCAAAAGGAAGGGATTCCGCCTACTATAAAAAACATAAAAGAGTTTATGTTTAAGATAAGAAAGTTAAATGGTGAAGAGGTAGTTGCCCAGAAGGTTACAGAAAAAATCTTTTCTGAAAAAGGAGAAAATATCGCAATAATAGGTGTAAGGAGCTTAAACGAGTTAGAGTACTTTAAAAAAAATATAAAAAGTATAAGCTCAATTGCGGTAGTTTCTTCTCAGGAAAAACGTTTTTTAAGACTGAATAAAAGAGAACGTTCAGATGATCCAAAAACATTATCTGAATTCACGTATAGAGAGAACAATGAGACCAAGTTGGGCATAGATTATGTTATAGAGAACTCTGATTATACCATAGATAACTCAGGAACCATAAGTGAGTTAGAAAAAAATGTTTTTATGATATTAAAAGAACTGGAAATTCATCACGATACTACGCAATAGCTTTTTCATTTATCAATAACTTACGCTTTTTAACATTTCCACCGTTTGAGTAATTACCTATCTCCCCATTATTCTTTATAACTCTATGGCAGGGTATTGTCAAGGGCAATGGATTCTTTTTCAACGCAGTACCTACTGCTCTAAATGCTTTAGGATGTCCTATTTTTTCTGCAAGTACTTTGTAAGATAATGTTCTTCCTTTAGGTATCTCCAAAGTAGCGAGAAGTACCTTTTCTTGAAATGGAGTAACTTTATATTTTTTTAATTTATTTTTTATATTAGAATAATCTGAGTTTTTCATACTTTAATTTATGTATAAAAAATATTAAAGGCCTCCTACTGAGGTAATAGGATTATTCATTAGTTTTGTTTTACTGAGTGCACCTTTTTGTCTTAAAATAGTGATACCATTATCCGTAAGGGAAAGAGGCTTATATGCCTCTCCCTTTTCGGTAAAATCCACCACCCTCTTACGTTTTAATTTCTTTAGTGTATACCATATTCCACTCTCAGAGATATTATATCTTTGAGAAAAGTACTGAACAAAGTTTGTAGCTGCAGGTATCTGATCTAATCCTATTTCAGAAAGTAAAATAATCTCCTTTTCAGTAAATTTATTTTTAATTCCTGCACTTTTAAGTATAGTTCTTGTTATTTGCATAAGAGCACCACAAAAAAAGATTTTTTAAAACTCTTATGCAATTGTTATGTACAAGAACTTTGTATTGTACATATTGCCTGTTGCTATAGCTACTGGTGAAACATCGAATCTTTTTATATGTCCCGTAGCATTTTCCATTAGCAACAACTAATTGTATAATATCTTATTCAAGCATTGATATTTAAATCTTTTCTACAAATTCTTATAATTAATTGTTTTTATAATATCAAAGGTATGTAAATGTCTTATGAAATAATCCGGGTAATTTTAATAATCCTTCTAGCTTCTATGTATGCTTACTTCGATGTTTTTAACAAAAGAGAGATACCTAATATATTTGCATATATGAGTATCGTAGTTGCATTAATAGCAGTTATTCTTTTAGGCGGAGATCCATATTATATACTATTATTAGCAGCTGGAATCGCATTTGTTGGTTACGTTTCGTATGAAAAAGGCTTTGTTGGAGGAGGAGACATCTTTGAGTTTGTAATGATAACTTTGCTTATCCCTTTACAGCCAATTCCGTATCTAATTAAAACTGTGCCACAACTAGGCTTGCCATTTATATTTTCTGTATTTATAGCATCAGGATATGTTTCAGTAATAATAATACTGATTTATTACTTAGGATTTGCGAAAAAAACAAGAATAGAAAAAAGATTTAAAATAGAAAAGAAGATATTGAGAAAGGCAGTATTATTGTTAGTTACGTATTGTCTTCTAGCTTTGCTTATATTTTTCGTATTACAAGTTAGTCTTTTAGGAATAATACTACTCATGACTATAGCAGTATTATCATCAATATTGATTGTATACGAAAAGCTAATTAATTACAGAATGATTACTGAGTTAGCTCCTAAAGAAATTCTACCAGAAGATATGATAGCATTAAATTTAATGTCAAAATCAGAGATAAATTATTTCGAAAAAAAATCAAAGAACTTTGGTAGATTAGCTAATAAAAAACTACTTAAAGATTTAAAAAATGTTAACAAAAAAATACCAGTTTATAGAAATGCGGCTCCATTAGCTGGATTTATCTGGTTTGGAATTATACTTTCATTACTTTTTGGAAATCTAATACTTTTAATAATTTGATATATTTATTTAATTAGGTTATTTGTATGGCAAAATTATCAGTAGATAATAATGATGGTAACAATAGTTACTCAGATACTAATTATTCAAATAACTCCCCTAATTCAAACAATAATGAAAATAAAGACAACGAATATTCAAATAATAGCGTTACTGTTTCAGAATTTGAAGATGAAGAACTTCCATGGGAAAAAAATGAACGAGAAAAAAAATCTGAGGAACAGAGTTTTCTTTCAAAGTACTGGATGCTCCTTATTCTTATCATACTGCTTGCTGCACTTCCATTCGCTATATTTAAAATAAATTTTGGCAAAGCACAACAATCTTCAAACTCCGCAGTAAACTCAAACTCCAGCGTAGGTTCAAGTTCTCAGAAGATTAGTGGCCCATACATTAACAATCAGGAGTTCGATTCTTTGTTTAATACTACTAATTTTAATGTTCAATATTGGAAAGGGGATTTTGGGGATTTTTTAATTATTTATAATAGTACATACAGTACAAAAACTAAAATAGCAAATAATACTTATGTGCAGCCATTAAATAATACTGGACTTTATTATTTTCTTATTAATAATATTACTGGATATCTAATGTATGGTTCGCAAGAAAATATAACTACAAGTTCAAATGAAATTGAAGAGACTATTTCATTAGTTGGTGCTACTTATCAAACTCCTAAACCTACTTATGTATACTCTTCGTTATTTTCTCAAGATTTTTCATATTTTCCTCCATTTATAGATAATAAAACCTATAATGGTATGGAGTATTCTATAGTATCTGTAACTGAACCTCGGACATATAATTCAGGAGACACTTCAATTCCATATAATATTACCGCATTTTTATTTCTAGGCGTAAAAAATAACAATGTTTATAATTTAAATTTCATAATAAATAATTATAGTAATATAAAAAGTCCAACTTTCAATATTACCAAACTAGTTTCAATACTTTCAAATTTTAATTAAATTAGTTTAATCTTTGGTATGTAAAGTATCACCATAAAATATAACTATTTTTACTTCTAATTTGATTAGTGTTTTTATGAAAATAGGCATACTCAGTGATTTCCATTTAGGATACGAACGTTTTTTTGATGATGCTTATACACAAGCACGTGAAGCTATTGAAAGAGCATCAGAGCTAGCCGATATGCTAATAATTCCCGGAGATATCTTTGATTATAGAAAACCAGAACCTGAGGTAATGGCTCAGGCAGTTGAGATTTTCAGAGATGTTTCACAAAAAAATTATGATGCTAAGGTAGTAGAGTACACTGGCAAACGATTGTATACTGATAAACCTATAATTGCTATTCCGGGAACTCATGAAAGACGTGCAGAAGATTCTATAGATTCTGTAGATGTTTTGCACCTTGCAGGTCTTTTAGTTGAGGTAAATAAATCAAAAGCAGTAGTACAAAAAGGAGATGAAAGAGTTTCTGTTTATGGTTTGGGTGGAATAGCAGAGGAAAGATTTAAGGCTGCATTGAAGGATCTTGATTTAAATCTAAATAAAAATGAGTTCAATATTTTCATGATACATCAGACATTATATGAACTTCTTCCTTTTAGTGAAGAGTTTACTCATATCGAAGAACTTCCTGAAGGCTTTGATTTGTATGTAAATGGACACATACATAACAGATTAGAACTTAAATGCCATGGAAAAGAATTTTTAATCCCAGGAAGTACAGTACTTACTCAATTAAAAGGAGTTGAACAAGAAGAAAAAGGTTTCATAATATACGACACAAAAACAGGAACACATGAATTTTATAAAATAAATTCGAGACACTTTTCATTAATAAAAATAAATATTGAAGGAAAGGAACCAAAAACAATAAATGAAAGTATACAGCTTGCAATAGAGAATGGGATAAAAAACAACAAAACAAACAAGAAACCTATAATAAAAGTTGAGATAACAGGAAAGTTGAAAGAAGGTTTCAAACCCATAGATATAAATTTAGGACAAATTTCATCAGATAACAATGAAGCTATAGTTGAGATTACAAAAAATAATGTAGAACAAATAAGTAACAGCAAAGAAGTGGAAGATTTAAGAAACGGAAATTTGGAAAACATCTCAATTAAAGATTTTGGAATCGCAGTATTTCTTGAAAAACTTTCAAACAGTAAATATTCCTTAGATGCAAATCCATCTAAACTTTTTGATATTCTAAGCTCTGAAGATAAAAAGGAAGTTATTATTAAAAATGCAATGGATGAGATATTTTCTTCTAATTGATTAATTATGTAATACTTCCAAAAGATACGCTTGGCATAATATTATTAGGAGGATTTTGCCTAATACGGAGCCATTGTATAAGTTCAGTTACCCCGCTATTACCGAAAGTATTATCCATAATTTGTATATTATCGCTAACCTGTCCGATTGGAATAGCAGAATAAAATGTAGGTTCATAATTAACAGCCCAATATGTTGAGCCACTATTCTCCCACGTACTTAATATGGTTATTCCAGAATACGAACTTGCATCGCCTATATTTACAGTTTGCCAACCACTTGTATAAACTTGCCCATAAATAACCCCAGTATATTGGACATATGTCCCAACATGACCATTTGAACCATAGTATTCAAATGGGTCAAATCTTTGTGTTGGTGTTACGGCATCCCATCCTTCATCTATAATAGTATTTGTAAGTGTTGGAACAACATAATTAGAAAGAGCATAATTTTGAACTGAAGAAGCATATAAATATAATCCGTCATTTATTATAGAATTACCTCCATATAATGTCCATGTTGAAGCTTCAGTTGGATTAACAAAATTCCAGTAATTAGTGAATACATTTGTACCGTCGTCATACTGTGCATACGAACTTTGGAAACATCCTGATGTGCAGTATAGTTGCGGCGCATACCCAGTGTAGCCTGATGTCACAGGTGAGTTGTTTGGCAAAAAGTTAAGATAAATAGTTGCTGTGTTTTGTGTAGAGATTTTTGTGTTAATTCCACTTAATTGAAATGTTGGCATTACTCCATTCGGTGGATAAGATCTAACACGTGAGTATTGTATAAATATTGAGTTAGGATTAACAGAGGATGTAAATACAAGATCATAACCCACATAACCACTTTGATATTGATTACTTATTGTATTTGATATTGTTGTTCCATCATCGTATGCAGATACTCCTGTTGTGTTTTGTGTAAATGTTTCAATAGATGTATAAGGATAAGTTCCTGATGCTCCAGTTCCTGCTAATTGAGTATCACATTGATAAATTTCAAAGAAATCATTGGGGATGTCACGTCTTGCTAAATACGAGTTTTGTGCACATGTTCCTCCTGTTAATTCTGAGTCTACATCACTTTGTGCATCTATAAGCTGCCCTTCTTGGAAGTTAGTTGCACTCCCTTGATTATTTGCTGTGATTAATGACTGAAAAATAAATGGTGAGGTAACATACCAGTTTGTTATAAATGAAAATCCGTTTATTGCAGTATTTGAACCGAATGTAATTCCGTTATCTTGGGATACATAAGCATTATCACCTGAAATATATGATAAACCTGTTGTTAAACCATTCCATAAATTTGTTCCAGCAAAATTTTCATATTTTGTAAAAACATTCGCTCCGTTATCATACTCTGCATAACTACTACTTAACTGTGGTGCTTCACCGGCATATACTCCATCATACTCGGTAGATGTAGGTTCAAATGTCATATTTACTGTTGCATAAGAGTTTGGACCTATATTAAGAGAACCAGTATTAATCCAAAAGACAGCGTTTGATGA
>JAJYYF010000028.1 GCA_021801225.1 Microcaldota archaeon
GGCACAGGCAGAAGCACGTTTACTTATGGATGTTAAGTATCAAGTTTTCTCACCTAAAAACGGAGGCGCAATAATCGCTAACGGAGAAGACGGAATAACAGGTATGTATGGTTTAACAAAAGATGGTGTTTCATTATCTAGAGACGAGACAGAGTATCTTTTAGGTTTAGCAGGAATCTATGAGTTACCTGAACCACAAAAAAACGGTACATTTACCGGAAAAGACATATTCTCAAAACTACTTCCAAAAGGTATTTCTTACGAACAAAAAACCTCTACGGGGGTAGTAAAAATAAAGAACGGGAAATTAATTGAAGGAACAATAACGAATGACATTTATGGAAAAGGAAACGGATTGTTTATAAAAATAGCAATTGATTTTGGTTATGATGCATTAAGGGATTTCATATTCCAATCAGCTAAACTTGCCGATGCTTATGTAACATTAGCAGGTGTAACTGTAGGTGTAAAAGAATATGAAATAGATCAAAAGATGGATCAAGAAAAAACAAAGATTATAACAGAAACATTTGAAAAAGTACAAAAATTAATAGCCCAATACAAGAGCAAAAAATTAGAGCCACTGATCGGTTATACTACAAGAGAATCATTAGAAAGGCTTATAATTACAGAGCTTAACTCTGCAAGAAACAAGGCAGGAGATATATTGGTAAAGCACGAAGGAGAAGGCAATAGCGCAGTAGAGATGACAAAGGCAGGTTCAAGAGGAAATGTATTGAACTTAGAACAGATGAGCATGTTTCTAGGTCAGCAGGCTACCTTAAGCGGAGGTAGAATTAAAAGAGGCTACTATACTAACAGAGTACTTCCACATATACCTCCAGGAGATGTAGGTCCTATAGCACACGGTTTCATAACAACAAGTTACTTCTCAGGAATGCATCCTGTTGAGTTATTCATGCATGCTGTAGGTTCAAGAGGTTCTGAGGTATACAAGGCACTTTTAACAGGAAGAAGCGGTTATCTTTACAGAAGATTATCTAACGCACTGCAAGATTATTATGTTAAAAATGATCTTAGCGTAAGAGACGTAAACAACAACATCATACAAACATTATATGGTGGTGACGGAATAAATCCAACAGAATCTAGATTTGCAGATATAGAAAAAAGCTGATTATATGGTAGAAAAAAGTAACAAATATATTGTAAATTATGGTGAACCTGTAGGAATGATTGCAGCACAATCATTAGGAGAACCTGGAACACAGATGATTCTAAGAGCATTCCACTTTGCAGGTATAGAATCTACTATAGCTACATCTGGTTTGCCACGTATAGTTGAGCTTGTAGATGCAAGAAAGAAACCTGCAACTCCAATAACTTATGTTTACTTAACTGGAGATGCAAAGAAAAATTTTGATAAAGCAGAAACTATAATGAAAAAAATAAGCGAAGTAAAAATGGCAACCATAATAAAAAGGGCTTTAGAAAACTTTTCAAAAGGAATGATAAAACTTGTTGTTGATGAACAGGCTTTGGTTGCAAATAATCTTACACCATCACAGGTTGCACAGAAAATAGCTAAAAAGCTAAACATACATGCAAACGTCGACAAAGATAAAAATATACTGATAAAATTAAAAACAAAGAATGTCGGAGAGATCCGTTCTATCAGTGTAAAGATAATGAAAGATGTAGTTCAAGGAATTCCAGACGCTGGAAAAGCAATAATACAACAAGATCCAAAGACAAATGAGTTTTATTTAATCTCAGCCGGAAGCAACATACGCGACATAATAGAAGTAGATGGCGTTGATAAATCACGTTTATATACAAATGATGTATTTGCAATGTATGCTCTTTTTGGGATAGAAGCTGCAAGAAATACTCTTGTAAATGAGTTAAGAAAAACACTAAAAGAGCAAAAAATAGGTGTAGACGTTAGACATTTAATGCTTATCGCAGATGCAATGACATACTCAGGAACAGTAAAAGGAGTAGGTAGACATGGTTTAAGCGGTCAAAAAAATTCTGTATTCGCAAAAGCCGCGTATGAAGAAACAGTTAAACATCTTGTAAATGCCGCAGCATTCAGTGAAGTAGATAACATGCGTGGTGTTACTGAAAACATACTTGTAGGAAAACAAATACCAATAGGCACAGGATCTGTCAGATTAGCAATAAAGAAAGAAGATATGGAAAAAGTAAAAACACATTCAAAGAAAAAATAATTATTGATTCATTATTGATATTTATTTAAAAAAATAAAAAATCAAAATAAAGCTAAGATTAATATATCTTAATATTCAATACTCTATCAGTATAACAAGAACTATTTCTTGTTTCGGTGTATAAATTGTCAGGATTTGAGGAATTGTCCTTAAATGCTACCTTTGTTGATGTATTAAAAAGAAACGGAATGACATCTCCAACAGAGGTTCAGCAGAAAGCGGTACCACTATTGCTTTCAGGAAAGGACGTAATTGTAAGATCAAAAACAGGTAGTGGAAAGACGTTAGCGTTCTTAATACCAACGTTAAACAGAGCCTATTCTAACCATAAAGGCATAACATTAGTTTTAGCTCCAACAAGGGAGTTGGCTTTACAGATTTCAACTGTAGCCGAAAAACTTAAACCAAGAGGTTTTGGTATAGCTACGGTTTATGGAGGAGCATCGATGAATGTTCAGATTGATGCATTATCTAGAAATCCACGTTTAATAATAGGTACTCCTGGAAGAATAATCGATTTAATTAAAAGAGAGGCATTATATCTTTATGAAATTTCAACTGTAGTAATAGATGAAGCAGATACTATGTTGGATATGGGCTTCATTGAAGATGTAGAGTATATTTTATCAGAAACTCCAAAAGAAAAACAAGCACTTTTATTTTCAGCAACAATGCCTGATAAAATAATAAAAATATCACATAATTATATGAATCAACCGATTATGTTAAAAGTAGGAGAAGATGAGGGCTTAACAGTCAAGAAAATCAAACATCTTTATTTTGTTGCAGATGGTTCTAGAAAGTTAGAAGCACTTCTTGCTTACATTAATGAACAAAACCCTAAAAAAGCAATAGTATTCTTAAAAACAAAACGAGAAGCAAATCTGATACATCATTTTCTTAGAAAGAACAACTTTGATGCAATGCTTCTTCACGGAGGTTTAACTCAATCAAAGAGAGAAAATTCATTAAGTAACTTCAGGAAAGGAGTACGTTTTCTCATAGCAACAAATGTAGCTGCTAGAGGAATAGACGTAAATGATATTACTGATGTAATAAACTTTGATGTACCAGATGATCCTTATGTTTATGTACACAGGGTAGGTAGGTCAGCAAGAATGGGCAAAGACGGCAACGCATTTACCATTGTTAATAGACAAGAAAAGAACATAATTGAAGATATAAAGTATGTAGCGAAAATAAACATAAACTTAATTAATCTTGATACATATCCTTACAAAGATTTAGTTGCTAACTTCTTAATTGAAGAAAAAAGCAGAAGTAGCTTTAGAGATGAACGAGGAGGTAGAAGGTTCGGAAATAACAACAGAAGATTTGAGAGAAGAGGTCATGATAGCAGAGGAGGTTACAGAAGCAACGACAGAAACCACGATAGAAATAATAGAAGCAATGATACTAACACTCACAATCAATATGACAGAGGAAAGAAAAGAAGAAGAGACGACAATCAAGATAGTTATGGAAGAAAGTTTAGACCATTCAAGTAATTACTATTCTTTAAACAAACTTTTTTCTATCATTTCTTTTATTTTATCTGCTTGATAAGAAAGCTTAATTAGTTTTGTATGCCCTCTTATCCCTTTTCCAGATTCTCTTGTGGTTATAATACCTTGCATCTCTAAATCAGCCATATATCTCCTATACAACCTAGAGGTTTTTACATCTTTATTCATTGATTGCACAATTGATGCATATCTATCATAAATCTCTCCGCTAAAAAGAAATGACTCGTTATCCTCATTTAATTTTTTATACCTTCCACCAGTTATTGACATTATTGCTATTGCGTAAACTATTAATTTTTGATGTTCTGGTAACATTCCTATTACTTCATAAGCTAACTCCTCTTCAGCAAACTTTGATGCTTCATTAATTTCATCTATTCCTACACTTTTTTGACCTTTATTCTCTGCAATTTCTCCAGCTTTTGTAATTATCTTCAATGCAAGCCTTGCATCTCCACTGTCCTTTGCAGAGATAGCCGCAACAAGATTTATACATGCAGGATCAACTACGCCACTTTTAAAACCACTTTCTATTCTGTCTTTTACTATAGCTGCTAGTTCAGATGAGTTATATGGTGGGAATACAAACTCATTTTCATATAATGTAGATAAACTTCTTGGGTCTAAAACTTCCTTAAAAGATAACTTGTTAGAAACTCCAATTATTGTAACCCCTCCTGATTTTATATCACTATTCGATCTTGTTAAGGTATATATCAAATCATCAAGATCTCTTACTACATCTAACTCGTCTAAAACCACAACCAATATTTTACCGTCTTCTTCAATCCAGTTTATTAATTTTTCATAAATATCTGTTATGCCATAACCTCTCTTTGCATATTTTGGCATATGATCGCTTGCTATTTTGTTCAAAACACGAAATCTTGAGTTGTATATCCTACAATTTACATAAGTTATCTTAGCTTTAATTATAGGCAACTCCTTGACCTTTTCTACTACGTACTTTATACACGAGGTTTTTCCTGTACCCGTTTTTCCATATATAAATACATTTCTCCCACGCTCTCCTTTTAATGACGGAGTTAATGCTTTTTCTATTTCATTTATCTGTCTGTCTCTGAATAATAGATGTTTAGGCACATAATGTGGCGAAAGAACCTCTCTGTTAGCAAAGATATCTGAGTCTTTAAATAAATCTTCAAACGGTTCTGCCATATTTTAACCTAAAATTTTTTTAATTATATTAATGTAATCTTCATTTATATTTTTATCCTTGAGTGAGGGTACCTCGCCTTTATCACTAAGCTCTCCAAATAATGTATTTTGTTTTATGCAACCTAATAATGTAGAGTTCAAGGCCTCAGCAACTTCTAGACCTCCCTTCGGATTTCCATTAGACATGTTTTCTACAATGCCCAATATAGAAACCCCTAATCTTTTAGCCATCATTCCTGATCTTATTGCATTTATTGCAGAGATGTGTTGTGGAGTAGTCACTATTATAAAACCCTTCAAATCAAGAAGTTGTATTATCGACAAAGGTGCATCACTTGTTCCTGGTGGTAAATCTACTAACAAATAATCTAAGGAGCCCCACTCTGTGTTCTCTAAAAACTCAGCAACCATCTTCCCTATCATCGGTCCTCTCCAAATTATAGGTTTTTTATTATCATCTACAAACATTGCTGTTGATAATACTAAAACTCCGTCTTTTTCAAAAGGTTTTATTGGGAAAGTTCCAGGAGCCTCATAATTTATACCCAAAAACATACAAACATTAGGGCAGTCTATATCTGCATCAAGTATTCCTACTTTATAACCTAAATTTTTTAATGTAAATGCTAAATTTACTGTAGTTGTAGTTTTTCCAACTCCTCCCTTAGCACTGTAAACCCCTATTTTATTTTTAATATTAGATAATTTTTCCTTCAGCTTTTTTCTCTGTTCTATTACCTTTAATATAGACGGATGTGCCACAGTAACCTTTGCGTCGCCAATCTGGGCCTCTTCTGTTATTATATCACCAAATATACTTGTACATTTGTTATTATATTGTTTTTGCAATATAAATTAGAATTAGATACAAAATTCTTTTTAAATTAATTACATTTATCTCTTAGTTTCCTTTAGCATATACCCTAATGCTCCACAAAACAACATACTTAAACCAGTTACTAATAAGATATCATCAACTCCTCTGGTCAAAACAACAAAACTATTACCATTTATCGTTTCTATAGATTTATTTATAAAATTACTAACTCCTTCGGAGTTAAAAGCATATCCCATCTTAAGAACACTTTTACTTATATCCAGAGCAAAAGGTATAGCAACACTAAATATTACATTTTTAACTCCTTCTTTTAGCCTTTCATGATTTTCTTCATCAGAAGGTGCACTTCTCTCTTTTATTGAGGTGTATATATCCTTTAAATCAACTACAGATTTACCTACCATAGTCGCTCCTAACCCGATAGTAGCTATTCTTGGTACCTCCTCTATCAATACATGATTAAAGTACCTACTGCAATCATTTACTAAAATACTTGCACCTAGTGTAGCCAACATTCCGGTTCTCAAGTTTTTATATTTAAATGTCATTTTAACACGTTATAATTAGTTTATCAATTTTTTGATATATATACCTAACTAAACTACCCTTAAACACTAGAAAATAAGCAAAAAATTTAACACAAGTTATATAAATGTTTTTTAAAGGAAACTATATAAACTTTAATTTTTATATATTAAGTAACTAATTGTATTTAATTAAAAAAAGGTATCTATATGTATCCAAATGTACAAGCTTATGACAGAGGGGTAATGTTTAACCCAGATGGAAGACTTTTTCAAGTTGAGTATGCAAAAGAAGCTGTTAGAAAAGGAGCTACCTCAATAGGTTTAATAGCTAAAGACAGCGTTATTTTTGTAGCACACAAGAATATAACCGAGCCTTTGGCAATATCCTCAACAATCCAAAAGGTATTCAGAATAGATTCACATATAGGTGGAACCTATAGCGGTATGGTAGCTGATGGTCTTCATCTAATAGACTTCGCAAGAGGAAGGGCTCAAAATCACAGATTAATTTATGATGATGTTAAATCAGTAGAAGCACTATCTCGAGAAGCTTCAGCTTACATGATGCAAGCTACTCAATATGGCGGCTTAAGGCCTTATGCGGTGTCCCTTTTAGTAGGGGGTATGGATAACGGACCAAAACTCTTCGAGATTGAGCCTGGCGCATCATTTCTAGGTTATAAAGCAGATGCAATCGGATCAGGTAAAAAAATAGCAACTGAGTTTTTAATGAAAGAATACAAAGATAACATGCCTTTTGATGACGCGGTTTCATTAGGTGTAAAGATACTTAAAAAAATAAGCGAGGATAAACTAACTGTAGAAAGTTTAGACATAGGTTACATAAGAGACGGAAGCGAGTACGAACTTATGGATATGGATGAACTTAAGAACTACCTCTAATCACGGTAGTGATTCATATGTCAAAAACTGTAATCGCAAAGTACTCCCATATGGGAGAAGAGTTTGAGATTTTTGTAGATTCAGATTTAGCTTATGATTACCTAACTGGTAAGATAAAAGATCCGATGAAGGTAATACAGGCCGAAGAGATCTTCAAGGATGCAAACAAAGGAGAACGTCAAAGTCAAGATAAAGTGAAAAAAGTATTCAATACAATTGACATTACTCAAGTAGTAGACACAATACTTAAAAAAGGACAAGTTCCAATAACAACTGAGCAAAGAGCAAAGCTTATAGATGAGAAAAGAAAACAAATAATAACAATAATTGCAACAAACTCAATTGATCCAAGAACTAAAGCACCACACACACCTCAAAGAATTGAAAATGTGATGAATGAGGCAAAAGTAAACATAGATCCATTTAAAAATGCAAATGAGCAAGTGCAAGATGTATTAAAAAAAATTGATATTAAATTACCTATAAAATTCGCAGTGGCTAAGATTGAAGTACAGATACCTGCTTCTTATGCAAATAGATGCTTCGGCACTTTAAAGCATTACGGTATGAAATCTGAAGAATGGCTTTCTAATGGTTCATTAAAAGCAAATTTAGAGTTTCCAGCAGGTTTAAAAAATGAGGTATTAGATAAACTTAACTCACTTACGAAAGGAGAGGTAGAAATAAAAATACAAGAGTGATAAAATGAGAAAAATAGTAATTCCAGGGGATTTATTAGTTGATAAGCCCCTCCGGATACTTGATGCTATTGTTGAAGATGATAAAACATACTCTACAATAATAGGATTATACGATGAAGAAAAGAAGACCTTAATTCCTTTAGAGGGATTATGGTACCCTAACAGAGATGACATAGTAGTAGGAATAATAGAGGAATCAAAGCTAAATACAGAAACTGTAATTTTAAACGCACCTTACAAAGGTTTGATTATATCAAAGTACTCTGAAAGCCACATGAACAGCGGCGATTTTATAGAGGCTAATGTAAAAGAGCTTGATAAAACAGGAACTGTTATACTAACAAGACCTAAGGTTCTACACGATGGAAAAATTATAAGGATAAAACCTTCAAAAGTAAACAGGGTTTTGGGAAAAGCAAATACAATGATTAAACAAATAACCGAAGGAACAAAAACTAGAGTTGTAGTTGGTTTAAATGGTCTTATATGGCTAAATGGCGGAAATATAGATTTGGCAATAAAAGCAATAGAAACTATTTGTAAAGAAGCACACACCTCTGGCTTAACTGAAAAGATACGTATTATGGTAGGTGCTCCAAAACAATCAGAAAAAATAGATAGAGAAACAGAAATGAAGAATAACGATCAGAAAGTAGAGGAAGAGATGATTTAATGAAAGGAGATGTTGAGTTAATAAAAAATGGAAAAAGACTTGATGGCAGATTACCTGGAGATTTAAGAGATATTAAAATCAAAACAAATGTAGTCAAAAATGCACAGGGTTCTGCATATATAGAGTGGGGCAACAACAAAATAATTGCTGCTATTCACGGTCCTAATGAAGCATTACCTAGACATACAGCTAATCCAAACAAAGCAGTTGTAAAGTGCAGATACATGATGGCACCATTCTCATCAAGTGAGGAACACGGAAGAAGCGGCATGAATAGAAGAGCTGTAGAGATCTCTAAAGTTACCGGTGAGGTATTTGAAAATGTCATACTTTTAGATCAGTTTCCAGGAACAGAGATTAGTATATATGTAGAAGTAATACAAAGTGACGGAGGAACTCGTGCGGCAGGGATAACCTGTGCCGCTGTAGCTCTTGCAGCTTCTGGAATTCCAATAAAAGATCTTCCGTTTTCAGTTTCAGCAGGAAAGGTCGGAGAAACTGTGATTTTAGATCTAAATAAAATAGAGGATAATTACTCTGATGCAGATATGCCTGTAGCTGTACTTCCTAGGACAAAAGAGGTAGTGCTATTACAAATGGACGGTTCTCTTACAAAAAAACAATATGATGAAGCAATGGAACTTATACTCGAGGCAGGTGAAAAAATTTCTAAAATACAAAGAGATGCATTGATATCTCAGTATTCATAATAGAGTTGATTTTATGCAATTAATAACAAATAAATTTTTAAAAGAAAGGATCGCAGTAGGTAAAAGAGATGACGATAGAGATCCTATGTCATACAGAGAGATAAAAATAAAATTAAATGAGATACCTAATGCAGAGGGTTCAGCCATAGTAGAAATAGGAAACACAAAAGTTCTTACTGGAGTAAAAGTGGATCTTTCAGAACCTATGAAAGACACTCCTAATGATGGAAATATTACAACATCTGCAGAGCTTTTACCAATGGCAGATGATAATTATGATGTAGGGCCACCTACTCCTTTTGGTGTGGAGATGGCGAGAGTTGTAGATAGAGCAATACGTGCAGCAGGGGTCGTAGATACAGAAAAATTATTCATAGAAGAAGGAAAAGTTTGGAGCGTATTTATAGATATGTATATTTTGAACAACGATGGTAATTTGTTTGATGCTGGTTTATTGGCATCAATGGCATCATTATTGTCGTGCAA
>JAJYYF010000029.1 GCA_021801225.1 Microcaldota archaeon
TTACGCTTACAGCCATGTACATTCCTGCTTGTCAGATTGCTACCCATCTTCTTCCATATATGGAGCCATATACTACGCAAATTCAGCCCCACCTATGTGGTAGCTAATGCCGATAGGCTCGTAGTCAGTTGAATAGTTACGGGAACGTTCTTCTTCAGTATCTTGAGCATGCCTTCGATATGCTCGGAATTATATACTGCTCTCTGCTCCTGCACATCCGCTTTCAGTTTAACCTGCGTTTTATCGAATATCCTGCTGATTTCTTCTTCATCTCCGACCGCCGCCCTTAATATGAAGTTCTCCTTTGTTATCCTGAATGTTATATAGCCCCGCCCACGCTTAATTCCGCTGGCCTTATCTATCTCATAAACACTTTTCTGCAGCAGTTTGCCGTCAATCTCCACTACGGACTTGAAAGGCATTATGGGTATCTTTTCTACAGCGCTGATGCCGCTTTCTGTCAAAACGCTGTTATGATGTCCTCCACATTCCAGCTTCAATCTCTTTTTGCCGTTCTCTTCCTGTAAGGTTATGGTTAGTTCCTCATCATCAGGCACATCTCAGATAAGAGACCTTTATATCTTTTCAGGCCATTATCATAGGAGTTATTATGGTAAATTCAAATACTACAAAAGAACTACTTGACAAATATTATAATCGTCTTCATAAGAAAGGAGATTTGGGTTCTCTTTTATCTGAGGGCTTCTTGATGACTGGAACTATTGCTAAAGAGAGTAAAGGTCGAGAAGCTTATATAAACAACAATTTCTTTAAATGCATACTGGGCCTGAAGGTTAAAAGTATGATAATAGAAGATGACAGTGCCTGTGCAATAGTGAACTACGACTTAATATCTCCAAAAGGAAATAAGTTCAGTGCAGATATAGCTGAAATCTGGAAAGCCAAAGGAGGTAAGTTGGTTTCTATAGCAATATACTTTGACACTGCATACTTCCAGAAGTCGATGTCATAAGTGCGGTATAACGTAAAGCGCATCGCCCGAAGAAGGGATCGAACCTTCGACCTATTGGTTAACAGCCAATCGCTCTACCACTGAGCTATTCGGGCAAAATAAGCATAGATATTTTATCATAAAAATATTTAAAAGCTTTTATTATTAAAGAAACTAGGCCTTTCTTTTAATTTTATTAATTTTGTGTATAAGTACTGATGTCCACCTAAAATACTAATTGGCATTACAGAGTTTTCTTTATAGTCATATGCAAAAAAATTAGAATTATTTTTATCTAATTCAAACTTTGAAAAAAATAATATCTTATCATCATTATGAAGATTTACTAAATCAAATCCAAATAAGTAAGTGTTTTTACTATCATTAAAGGAATAAATCTTTGATAATTTATTATCATCTTCCGATTTATGTAAAGACAACCTAATTATATCTGAAAAATTTTCTATTTCTATATTTTTTAAATTTATTTTTTTATTGGATTTTTCTGTTAAGTTATCTATTGACATATTTATTACATTCATATAAAAAGAAGAGGTATCATCTGGAACCTTCTCCTCTACAAAATCAGCGGCTTCGTTCTTGTCTGATGTTGGTGGCGTATACCTTAAAAAGTTCTTCGCATTTTTTATCTTTAAATAATATATAATATTTAACTCTTGGACTTTTTCTCCTATAACAAAGATTTTATTTGAAATTTTATCAAAAAATATATTTTTGCAAGTATAATCAAAGTTATATGCAAGCCTTGCTAAATCTAAAGTTGAATTGAGTTCTAAATAATAAAATGAAATTATATTCTTTTCTTTTGGCAAAAAAACACCTTTAATTAGACTAATGCGTTATTAAAGAGTATAAGTATTGTACTAAAGACATAAACGCATAAGCAGGCTCAAAAATTACTGGAGATATTGAAACACCACTTCCTACTGCTTTATAATCGTTGTATACTGTAGTATTCACTTCAAATAATATAGGGTAAGATCTTTTTAAAAATCTACTTGAGGAAGAACTTATAGTTAAGTTTAAGTAATACCTTCCAGGCTGGCCAATAAATATAGGATATGAAAAGTGTGTATTTTTACCATGTAGGGATATTACTGAATCAGTTACATTCCAAGAAGGAAGACCATTTAAATATATTAAAAATGGATCATCTGAAATTCCAGTATTATTTATATTTACATTTATATTTACAGGTTGATTTACTCCTGCGTATAGATTGGTAGGATTAACTTTGACTGAAAATACATTAGTAGTTACATTAACATAAGCATCAAATGTCAAATTTCCTAAATGTGAATAATTATTGAAGTTTACAGCTCTTAATATTAGAGCATATCTACCATTAGTAGTGTTTGGTGAAACAGTTATTCTTATACGCATAGGGTTTGAGTATGAAGGAGATTGTTGAGCATACCAACCACTAGGTAATTTTACTGAAGTTAGTGTATCCCAACCTAAATTAACTAAATAACCTGTTTTGTTTGTAGTAGAAGCGTTTGCCAATACATAGAAACTTTCCCCTGGTCCTACCTTTCCCAAGTAAACACTGCCGTTATTGTATATAGTGTAATTAACAGGACTTTGAATTGCAACATAGGTTGTTGCACTAGCTAAACCTAAAAATAATAATGAGCTTAATATAAAAATTAATGATAAACGTATAGTTGCCATACCTATATTAATAAAATTAATCTTTATAAGCATATCTCAAAAGATTATAGAGTTGTGTCATAAACAAAAAGCATGTAAATAGTTATAAAATCTTTTATTATTATTAAGTATTGATTTAATGGTAAAGAGTTATATTTGGTTTGATGGAAAACTTCACGAAAGAGAAATGTTAAAATTTGATATGTTAACTCATTCTTTACAGTATGGAAGTGGAATTTTTGAGGGAATACGAGTATATAAGACAAAAAAAGGAGCTGGGATATTCAGATTAAAAGATCACATGGAAAGATTTTTAAGAAGCGCAAAGATTTATGATATGAAAATAGATTATACCTTAAATGAGTTAGAAGATGCAGTTATTGAAGTTGTTAAAAAAAATAAGATAGACTCTGGATATATACGACCTTTTGGATTTTATAACGACACTCAAATAGGTTTAAGTGTTAAGGATAAAAAAGTAAGTGTAGGAATTGCTGTAGTTGAATTTGGCAGATACTTTAAATCTACAGAAAAAGGAATAAATTGCATTGTTTCTTCTTGGAGAAGAATAAATTCGGAAATACTACCTCCACAAGCAAAAGCAAGCGGAAATTATCTTAACTCAATAATAGCATCTAACGAGGCAAAGAAATTTGGAGCAGATGAAGCTATATTACTAGGAAGTAGAGGTTTTGTTGCAGAAGGACCTGGAGAAAATATCTTTTTAATAAAAAATAATGAATTATTAACACCTTCTGAAGAATCAGACATATTAATGGGAATAACTAGGGACTCTGTAATAAAAATAGCTGAAAATAAAGGAATCATAGTTAAGGAGCGTCTGATTCATAGAGAAGAGCTATATACATCAGATGAACTTTTCTTTTGCGGTACGGCTGCAGAGATAACTCCAATAAGTACCGTAGATAAAAAATCTGTAGGAAATAATGGAAAGGTAGGACCATTCACAAAAATGATATCTGAATCATATTCGGAAGTAACTTCTGGAGATAACGAAGAGTTTGATTGGATAACATTATGTTAATCTTTTTTAAATAAATTTTAGTCCATATCGTACAAGAATCCTTTTCTACTATTAGTTCTTTTTCTGCTTGTGCAACTAAACCATTTTTCTTTTCTATTAAAACTGGAAATTTTTCTAAAACGCCTAACTGGTCCAGTTCTGAAACTGCTCTTTTTAATTTAAACTCCGATATATTTTTTAGTTCTTTAGCTATCCAACGCAATGAAAACGGATAAGTAAGGTATTTTTCCTGTATAAGTTTTAATATTTCTCTAGTGTCTTGTGAACGTGGGGTAGGAACATCATATTCCAATAATTGAAAAATTTGTACATCATCACCATCACTAACATGGCCTATACCATTTGTTATGAAAGGTTCGATTGAAATTATATCACCTTCCTGAAGTTCTGTCTCGTCACCATTGTCATAATTTGGTATGAAGTTACCTGCATGTAACTCCTCACTTTCTATTCCATGGCCTCCTAAATTAAAAATAGGTTTTAGACCATTTTTTACCGCTACATTTTCAATCGCGGCACCTATTTCCCTAACCTTTCTTCCTGATTTTACAAGAGAAATTGCTTCTTCTAAAGCTTTTTCTGCAGTTTCTATCATTTTTTGATTTTCTCCAGATAAATCAATAGTTATGGCACAGTCGGATAAGTTATTTCCTTTTCTTGCTCCAAGATCTACCTTTACTAAATCATTTTTCTGGAATTTATAAACATTGTCTATAAATGGAGTATAATGTGCAGCTTTTTCGTTTATTGAAAGATTTATTGGAAAGGACAACTGGTATCCTTTGTTTAATATAAAATTTTCTATTTTTTCAGCAGCATCTAAAATTGAAACCCCCTCTTTAATTATAGTTTTAGAGTACTCTAATGCCTCTACTGATATCTTCCCTGTTTCTTTTAAAATTTTATAATCATCTTCCATCAAATTACTCAATTTCTGTTTAAATTTTTAAGCAGTATTTCTAATTTTAATTTCGATTCATTATTATTTAAAGTAAACGTTGAATATATTGGAGAAAAACTACCGAAATTATTTTGAAAAATTATTAATTCATTGTAAATTAAGTTATTAGTTCCGGATATAACTAAATAACCACCATTCATTATAAGTCTGGCTATGCCCTTAATTTTTATTGAAAAATCAGTAGGTTTTGATTTATTTAAGATGTAATAAATATTATTCATACAAAATACGGCCTTAAATGATTGATCTCTGAATGGAGCATAAAATCCATCAGAAACCAAAAAAAATTTAGGGATAATTATATTTTCTGGGATATACTCCTTGACCAAACTCGATATTGAACTGTTGTAAACTAAAACATAACCTTTCTTTGCAGATTTAATTGTTTTATTTTCAGCTACAGAGATACGTGTTTCTGATATATCCAAACCAATAATATTTTTTGTTTGAAAGTGATTTGCAATTGCTAATGTTGAAATTCCAGTTGAACAACCCCAATCAAGAAGTTTATCAGATTTATTTATATTCAAACTTACTCCTTCAAAATCTCTTTTTGTTCTATAATAATAAGTCATGGAATTTGTGTGATAACAGTTCTCTGAGTTATAAGAACTTGATAAATCAGGTATTTGTTTAAATCTAAATGCCTTTCTTAAACGAGTATCAAAAACTTTGAATGTACTTAATTGTCTATTATTTAAAGAATTAGTATCAATTTTTTGTTGCATTTAAGCACTTACATCAATTTTTTTTGTGAACCGAGACCCTTTAATTCATCTTCATTTACACCTAATTCTTTTAAAATTTTAAGTGTTGCTGGTATTATTTGATGATTTATGTAATACTCTGGATCATAATTTTCGGCAAACTCCTCCAACTCAGCCTTTTCTGAAATTGTAGAGCCATTCCTAGTTATTACATAACTTATCGTTGCACTTTCCATATCACTTTTTTGTTTTTGGCCTCTTGAAATTGCTTTTTTAACTGCTGCTAATTCAGGTGACATTGAGTCATAATTATCTATTTTTTTTCTTAATTGAGTCTGAATTACAAGATCTTTTATAGGAACTGTACCTTCTCTAAGATTTTTAATAACGTCTTTAACTATAGCAATTGCATTTTCTTTGCTTCCTGAATGAAGAATCGTTTCTAAAACTTGCTTTTGAGTATTTCTTGAAACAACTGACCAATCCCTGCGGACAAGTTCAAAACCCTTTATCTTTATCCTTCCTGATTCAGAAAGCATCGCATATTTTTTCTTAGCTCCTTTTGAAGATTCACCACGTTTGCCAACAAAAACTCCTCTTTTGTAAAAATCCTCTAACTCTAATTCCATAGATTCTGGGAGTGATCCATTTACATCTTTTTGAAAAGCTAGAGCGTCTTCCTTTGTTTTATTACCTATCTGGAGGAAAATGCTATCTGTATCTGCGTAGAGAACCTTAAAGCCATGTTTTTCTGCAGATTCCATTGTTTTTTTAATGTACTCTCTTCCAAAAGCCGTAACACTTTCTGCAGATTCACGGGAGTACCAACGTGATCTTGCATAGCCTAAATATCCATAAAAAGAATTTGCAAGTATCTTTAAAGCTGTTGAACGCGCCCCAAGTGATTTATTATCTGGATCTTTCTTGTATGCTTTTTTAACTTCAGATCTTTGTTCAATCAAAATTTTAAGAACTTTAGGTATTATGCCAATAGGCGTTTTCAAAAACAATGCCTTTGTTGGTGATTCATATACCTCTAATGTTTTATCTTTTGTAAGACCTGAAGGATCTATATTATGAGCTATGATTATAGATGGATACAATCCTCTAAAATCAAAAACAATTATATTATCATATATTCCAGCTTCTGGAGTCTTTACAAATGCTCCCTCTATTGGATTACTATTTCTCCATACTATCTCTCTATCTGTAGGTTTGTTAGGTATAAGTTCGTTATTTTCATGAGCATATCTCATTAATATATACTCAACTAACTGGCCAGTTGTAGAGATGCATGTCTCAGCTATAGTACTTCCAGAAACTTTCGAAAGCTCTATCTCTAGAGGTATAAAAAATTTATATAACTCTTCTAAAGCTAATGAATCCGCAAGGGAATAATCGGCGAGGTTTTCTATTCCTTCTTGGGGCCCGTCCCAAATCTGCCATATGTTTAATCTATCTACCATTTTTTTGGTATCTCCAGTCACTGCTGCATATATCTCACTCAGCGTAAATCTATTTGCCCTAATTAATTTTTCAGAGGCTCCAACCACAGAAACAAACTTCGCAACGTTATAAACATCAATATTCGATCTGCCTGGAATTTTTATTGCCTCTAATAATCCATGGTGTTCCTGTTTAGGTACATCATCATATCTACTGATATTGAATGATGCTTTTGTAACAGCTGAGCGTTTAATCAAATAAGGAATATCAAAATTTGAAGAGTTATAACCTACTATAAAATCGTAATCATTTTCTTTTATTAAGTTGGTGAAGTAATTAATCATTTCTTTTTCTTTTGGAAATGTTTTGACAAATTTTTTATTAATTGGTTTTGTAGTTATAACCTCTTTATTTATCCCATCTGAGTAACTTATCATTATAGCTGGATCAATTTCTGGTCTTGGAACTCCAAGGGGATTATACGTTTCTATATCAAAACATAAATATTTTAATGATTTATTAGAAGTTTGAGAATTTTCTATTTTTTTAATATATAGTAATTTTTCATTTTCTTCGCATGATATTTTTACTCCGGATAAAGGTATGATATTTTTATCTATCAAATATCTTTTCCAAAATAAAATATCATACTCATATCTTTTTCCAAATTCAGATAAAACTTCGCTTAAACGAGATACATCTCTAGTATTTTTAACATAGACCTTATAAGCTGTAATTAATATTCCTTTTAATTTTATACTTACTTTTTCTACTTTTTCTGGAGATACTAATCTATCTTCATAATTCTCTTTAAAATTTAAAATAGATTCTTCCTTAACTTGTTCGTTATTTGGTATTATATAAAAATAAGGTAAGAAGGAATTATCAAAAAGAGTATATATTTTTTCATCAGATTTCAATGTTAAACGTATAACGCTTCTTTCTGAGACAACAACATAATCAATATCTATGATAATTCCTTCTAAATCCAAGTGCTTCGTCCTCTCTTAATTATATGGCGTTATTACTGAGATTCTTGTAGTTTTGCTCTTGATATAGGAATTGGAGCTGCAAAACCCATCGAGTATGCAACCAATGTACCTCTTGAACCACATTCAAAGTTTACAAGATTTATAACGTCCTCTGCAAATTTTAATGGTAATGTCTTTTTGGATTTCCATGTACTTTCTATTTCATCAGAATCTTTCTTTGATTCTTTTGCTATAACTTTTCCAGAAATTGTAAGTTCACCTATCTTAGATGCTTTATTTGAAGATCCGCCTTCGTATATTGCAACAAAAGTAAAACCTACATTTATTGAATCTGATTTAACATTAACATCATCGAAGTTAATATTAAACTTCATATTTGATATAGCATCAAGAGTTTCTCTTTTAGCTTCTACCTTGCTTACTTCTATTCCTGTTATCATATAATCACTTTATACATATAAGACTTATAATTATAAAATACTTTTTATTTTTAAAATAATCTTATATTTTTTATTAAAGTGACAAGTAATGTAACATAGTATTTAATAATTCAACGTATGTAAACATATTAGGGCGTTTGGGGTAATTGTATAGCAGGAAGGGCAATATTTAACAATTGTATAATGTTTATTGCTGAGGTCAAAAGGATAGCTGCAAAGAAAAAACTTTCTAAAGAAGAAATGGAGATTATGAAAAAAGCAGCAGTAGTAGCCGCAATTTCTTCTAATCATTCCTGGAAAACTTATAAATATCTACATAATTACTGTGAATTTGATAGAGACGCTATGGTGGCTGAATCTGAAATTGCGTTTAATAAATCCTGGAAAGAAATAACAGAGGCAGATGTAGAAGAAGTAGTAAATGGCGAATATAATAAACATTATTTATCTAATTGGATGTTTTATGCTCTTGATGAAAAAAAGAGAAAAGATTTCTCTACTTATTTTGAAAAATTAATAAAAGATCAAGAACATGGTCTTGAACCTATCCAAAAAGAACAATGAACTCTTCAATAAGTAATAATAATGAATAATATTATAACCATATGTGTAACTCTGGGCATGTGGCGTAACTTGGATAGCGCATCTGGCTTCGGACCAGAGGGTTACGGGTTCAAATCCCGTCATGCTCGCTATTACAAAATAATATTTTTAAAAACATAGATTCTACATTTAGAAAAAATTAACTTCTAACGTACCCAAATTTAATTTACGAAAAATAAATAACTTCAAAAATACTAAATTATATGTAGCAACTTGTGTATTTGACATTTCTAAAGAAAGACTGAGCAACTATTTTTAATGACTCTGACATAGTTGGGAATACATGTACTGTATCTATTACGTCATCTGTGGTATATTATTTTAATCAATGAATGTATCTATTGCATTTATTTTTGAAAGTTCATCAAGCCTCTTTGATACTGTAGCTGAACTAAGTCTTTTATTCTTGACAATATTTTGATTTATATTATTTTGTGAGTTGCTACTGCAATAGCGATACCGAGTTGAAATACGCAATATATGAATTTTATAAACCTTATGTTTAAGATAATATTAAAAATGTTGTATATTAAATAGTATAGATTTTATGAATAGAACTACTCTTTACATTATTATTGCATTCATTGTAATAATTTTTGTATTGTACCTTGTTATAGGAGTTTCAGGAACAGGAAATGAAAATTTTATCGGTTCGAATAATGGTACTCCGATATACTTAACTTATTCTCAAGGACACTCGATAATAGGCAATGTTTCTGATTATGGAACATTTGATTTGTTTAATACTACGATACCGTTAAATATATCCTTCGTAAATCAAGTTACTCCTTATGCTTCAGGAAATGTTTTAGAGGGCTGGTTAACTATAGTTCTGAGTAGCAACTCAAGTAAAAATGCCTCTTTAGAGTTTTTTGTAATGAAAGGAAATAACATGTCCTTATTAAATAAAAATTTCACACAAGGTTTAGAACAAACGTTTCCAAAATTTAATATAATCAGAAACAGCAGTTATGATAACTTTAATTATAGTTATTTACAATTTACAAACGCAACAGTTAATGATCAATTTTTAATTGCAAATAAAGAAAATTATTCAACAATTATGTTTCTATCCTCTAACCCTATTTTTAATATTAGTGAGGAAGTTATGCTAAATACAACTAAGGAAGAGATACCTTGAGTTTATCCAACTAAAGGCTTTGTAGATTTACTGCTAAAAGAACAAATGTAATTAAATGAATACAGAGGAAGCCCACACCGTTTACTGGTGGGGACTTCACAACTGTGATATTACTAGATATACATGAGTTGCTACTTTCCATTTCTTTATTTATTTTGATTTTTTGTTTAAGTGTTTATGATACGCTTTGCTTATGTGGTACGCCTCTCCAATTATTAAACCTGTAGAGCCTGCTAGAAGTATAATAACTATTAAATTTAAGTAAAAATTTGAAGGAATGAAGATATCTATTGTTATTCTTATGACGAAAGAAACCAACCAGAAGAGTAGTATAAATGGCGATCTTTTGTAATAAACCTGATTATTTTTCTCAAAGAAAGTTACTCCTCCTCCTAACTTAAGACCTATACTGACACCAATAACAATAGCAAGTACAGTACTTAATACATCTAAAACTGTAGGGACAAAGGCGAATAAAGACAATATGGTCAGTATAAGGTATAATATAGGTATGACATAGACATATCGAGATTTGAATTTAGTACCCATTCTTGCTTTGTATATTCTTCTAGCTATAACTAATAAAATTATAACTAAAACTATGTAAAGCGATGTATTAGAACCTCCAAAAACAGAGTATAAACTAGTACCTCCGTTTGATAAAAATAACTCTAACATGTTAAACCTGATTATACTCTTATATTTGTATTACAAATTCAACGTTATGAAAGTAATCTATCTAATGCAGGATAACTCTCGATCATGTTTTCGCTCTTTAATTGTTGGTAAATACCATACATTATTCCTGCGGTAAGAAGTATACCCATTCCGTTACCCATTGCTCCAGTAAGACTTGCTAAAGCTGCAAGAAGTCCTACTGCTATGCTTCCAAGAACTGTTATTGTTGGAAGATACTTTTGTAGTACATTTTCAATCATCCTAGGATCTCTCCTAAAACCAGGAATTTGCCAACCAACTTCCTGTAATTGGCCTGCAACATGTTTAGGACTTTGACCAGTCATCTCGACCCAGAACTTTCCGAATACTACACATAATCCTACAAGTATTAATAGGTAAATAATGAAGTGTACCCACTCCGGAATCAATAATGGTGCTCCGCCCCACGGTGGATATAATGGAGAGGTCTGAGTTGCTAAAATATAAAAGTAGTTACTGTAACCACCTACTCCTCCATACTTAGTTGAGTATGGCAGAAAACTTAGCGGTTGCATTAAGTAAATTAAACCTCCTGAGAGTACCTCGCTACCGCTCCCAGCTGTGGTTGATTGATTAGTATAATAAGCAAAAAAGTGTACTAAGCTAGCTCCTGAACCAGCATAAGTGGCTGATACCCGCAACCAAACTCCTAAACTTACTGTCAAGGATGTTGCTAAAATGACTGGTAGTACACTAACATAAAGAAATGGCAGTGGCAAACGTCCACCAACACCTCTAAACTGGCTGAAAACTAGAGGAAGCTCTAACTTCATATCTAAAACATATATGCTTATTAAAAATATAATTATTGCAAAGAACAACGGACCAAAAGCTAGTATAGCCTGTGGTATTGCCGTAGCTCCAGCGGTTGCAATCGCAGTTTGAGCCTCAGGAATTAATATTGTGAATGTTCCGCCAACTATTGCGTATGCAACTCCTCCTGCTATGAAAAGATTTATTCCTGAAGTTATTCCATACTTTACCATTATTTCGTCTAAATAAATGATTATTATTGCGGTAAAGGCAAGCTGAGCTACTACAATTAAGAAAAATGAAGGATTAGTTAATGAGATAGTAGTTGCTGTAAATATAGTTGCTTCTATAACTGCTATTATCATTGCGGCTAATTTTTGTATGCTTTGGAATCTGCTTTTTTGATCAGGATTATTTAAATCAATATTCAATGCACCAGTACCCTGAAGCATCTGCAAAATTATGCTAGAAAGTACTATCGGACCTATACCTACTGTGACTAATGTTCCGATTCTTGCTGCGAATATAATATTTATTACTTGATAAATTGAACTGTTAAGCGCAGATGCGTTAACTCCAAAAGCAGGTATACTAAATAATGTAAAGTAAATTCCAACTATAATTGCCGTCCATTTTAATTTATCCTTAAAAGATAAAGGATGGACAGGTTTTTTTATTGAAGGTATAAGTTTAAGTAATCCGTCTAGAGATTCAATCTTCATTAATGCACCAACACTCAGTTTAGATATTCACTCTTAGTATATAAGAGTTATCTTTATTAATATTTATGCTTACGTTTACCTCTTTCTTTAAAATTCCTGTTGCGAAACCAAGGAAAATATTTGAGGTCAAAAGTACATAAGATCTGATAGAGTTATAATGATTATACTTTATAAAGATATATTTCTTACGCTTTTCTTTAACTTCTAGTTTAATTAACTCTGCACCTATGAAATTTGCTATCCTTTCAATTCCATCACTTAACTTGATTGGAGTTTTAGATTTAGATAAACCAAGACCCGAAACATAAAATAATTTTGAAAGTTCCTCTAATATTTTTTCTGATGACATTAGAGGTAAAAGCGAAAGTGTCTGGTAGCAATTATTCTGAATTGGTGTTTTACTCGATATAATTGCATTTTGTAATGCTAAATGCGGCTCCTTAATTATATCGTTTTGTTGTTCTTGCGTTTTAAATGATGCTTTAAATATACATTCATCTGCACCTTCAAAAACACATTTTTCCTCTGAAATTGAAACTACTTTATCAAAAAAACCTGAAAAATATCCGGCTATGGCTCCGGCTTCAAAATTATGTAACTTAACTCCATAATTTTCCTTTGCTTGTTTTGATCTTGATTTTATTATTTCAGTATTGCCATATGGGTAATAATAAATATTTTCTAAACCGCCCAACTCTATAAACGTTAATAGTTTATCTATTTTCGAATATTTTTCAAATATTAATTTTCCAGTTGTGTATCCGTGATTATAAGAAAGTTTTTGTAAAGACAAAGTCATATTAAATATTAAAGATGACAAAGTACCTGAATACATATCTATATTTTTATTAGAACTTAAAGATTTTGAAAGTAATAATTCATCCAAATCTGCATATTGCTCTTGTATTTTTTCTTTAGGTAAAGTTTTCTTGCCCACTTTTTTTATTTTGCTATTTTTTTGTTTTGATTTTATTTTTGGTTGTTTATGTTTTATGACTCTTTTTTTCTTTTTGATTATTTTTTTATTTACCAATTTATTGCACCGATTACTCCTTTGCATCATTTATTGCTTTAAGTATGTATTCGTGTGCTTTGTTTACACCTTCCCATCCGCTAACCTCTGCCCACTTTCCAGGCTCGAGGGATTTATAATACTTAAAAAAGTGTGAAATCATATCCTTTGTGTGCTCATTCAAATCTGAAATATCATTTATTGTTTTGAAATCTGGATCAACCTTTTCCACAGGAACTGCCATTATTTTTGTGTCTATTCCCTCTTCATCTTTCATCAGTAAAAGGCCTATCGGTCTTGCTGTAATAAAAGTTCCAGGAGCAAATGAAGAGTTGCTTATTACCATAATATCTAATGGATCTCCATCCTCTCCTTTTGTTCCTGCAATGAAGCCATAATTATAAGGATAAAACATAGCAGTATGTAATATTCTATCAACCTTCATAACACCAGAATCTTCATCCAACTCATACTTAATATTACTACCTTTTGGTATCTCTATAAAAGCATTTACTTTTTTAGGCGCATCTTTGCCAATACTTAATTTCATAATATAACCTTTATACTATTTAGTTGGAAATGTTTTTAATTATGTGCTTTGTTTTATTGTGTAATGTTTTACAGTTTAATTTTTGATAATCTTAAATAAGTATTTGTTAATAAAAAATTATGCCTACTAAATATGTTGTAATTCTTGGCTCATTGATGAGCGGTTTGGGCAAGGGTGTGGTCACAGCATCTATTCTTAAAACTCTGGATTTTTATGGATATAATGCAATTCCTATAAAATTTGATGGTTATCTCAATTATGATTGCGGAACTATGAATCCATATAGACACGGAGAGGTATTTGTTCTTGATGATAAAGGAGAAGTCGATATGGACTTTGGAATTTATGAAAGATTTTTAAATAAAAACATGACAAGCGACCTTTCAATAACTGGGGGTAAATTATTTGGATCAATAATAAACAAGGAAAGAAGGGGGGAATTTTTAGGAACTGATGTACAAATAATACCCCATCTAACAAATGAAGCAATAAGTAAAATAAAGGAAGTTGAAGAAAAGAGAAAGCCCGATGTAATAATAATAGAGGTTGGTGGGACAGTAGGGGATATAGAAAATAGTTATTTTATAGAAGCAGTAAGGCAACTTGCAATAAAAGAGAGCGCTGTTTTTATTAATTTAACATACGCGCCAAAAATGGATGTTGTCGGAGAACAAAAAACCAAACCAGCACAATTAGGATTTAGGATGTTACTACAAGCTGGGATACAACCAAACTTCGTAATTTGCAGGAGTAAAGATTTATTGAAAAAAAATACAATAGAAAAATTAGCTTTGTTTTCAAATATAAGTGATGACAAAGTGATAGATGATTCTGATTTGAATAGCATGTACCTTCTACCTTTACATTTTATAAATCAGAATTTCGATAAAATGTTGATAAATGAACTTAAGTTAGAACAAAAAAGCATCGATAATAAAAAATTAGATAATTGGAAAGAGAAGTTAAGAATCTTAGAAAAACCAGATAAAGAGGTTACAATAGGTGTAGTTGGGAAATATACAGAATTAAAAGATGCATATGCTAGTATAAACGAATCCTTTGTACATTCAGGGATTTCAAATAATACAAAAGTTAATATAAAGTGGATTGAGGCTACAGATATAGAGGAGAAAGGCACCGATACACTAAAAGAACTTGATGGAGTACTAGTACCTGGTGGATTTGGTAAAAGAGGCATAGAAGGGATGATACAGGCAATAAAATACTCTAGAGAAAATAAGGTACCTTATCTAGGAATATGTTTAGGTATGCAATTAATGGCAGTTGAGTACGCAAGAAATGTTTGTGGATTAAGTGAGGCTAACTCAATAGAGTTTAATAAAAATACAAAAAATCCAATAATAACATTAATGGAATCTCAAAAAAATATATATAATTTAGGAGGAACTATGAGATTAGGAGAATGGAGATGTTTATTGACTCAAGGAACTAAGACCCACAGTGCATATAATAATAAAATAATTAGTGAAAGACACAGACATAGATACGAATTTAATAATGAGTATAGAAAGTTATTGGAAGAACACGGCTTGCAAGTAGCAGGTACAACTGAAGACAATGGTTTGATTGAGTTTATAGAATGGAAGGATCAATTTGGAGTAGGAACACAGGCGCATCCTGAACTTAAATCTAGATTGGAGGAACCAGCACCTATCTTTGTAGCTTTTGTTAACTCTGCATTGGAGTTTTCAACTACGAAAAACAAAAATTAAATGCATATGCAGTTATTTTTCTTATTATAAATCCAAAAAACGGAACACTTTTTGAAGCATTGTTTATCAGATTCAAATCATTCTTTGAAATGCCTTTTATTAAACCTAGTAAAATCGGATAAATTAAAAATATTGACAAAATCCCTAAAACTAAACCTACTGACTCTGGAATAATGTAAGTAAATGGAATCAATATAAGTGCAAATATAACATTTGCGAGAATTAAACGTAGCATTTTATTTCTGTGTAGTATTATACCTATTTTAGAGAAGTAATTAAGATAAAGAACATTAAGAATTATATTACCTATAAATAAAGTTGCTATAACCAAACCATAAACTCCAAAAACAGGTATTAAAATAATTATAAAAATAAGTTGTATTAAATTTGATATAAATGCATACTTAAAAACTTTTTTTTGTTTTGATGAACTAATAAGAAAGTTTGTCCCAAATGTTGAAAAAATTCCTATAAGTATACCTATGCTTATTAATTGCATATATGGAACTGCGTTGTTGTATGCAGTTGAAAATACAATAAAAGTTATCTCGCTTGAAAAGACAGTGAACATCATTATCAAAGGCATTGAAAACAAAATACCCATATATATAGAATAAAACAATAGTTTGCCTGCATTAGCTCCTTCTTTTTTCAGTGAAACTGCTTCTGAAAACATCGGAAGAATTGCTAAACTTATGGCACCTATGAAGACATCAAGCAATGAACCTATCTTAGAAGCTATTCCATAATAACCTACTAATGAAGCTGATACAATTATTCCTAAAAATAGGATTCCGAAGTTGCTTGTTACATTATTTATTATGTTAGTGTAAGCAAGTGATTTTGAAAATGCTAGTATTGTTTTTGCACGTTTCTTAAAACCATTTAGATTTATGTTTATACCTATTAATTTTAATATAACAAAAAACTCAAAGAGTGTACTTATGATTAAGCCCATTAGATACCCACTTACTGCACCTGCTACTCCAAAACCAAGAAGTACTAATGAAACGCCAAATATAAATTGAGTTACTGAATGGATTATCGAAGCTTCTGCAAGTTCTTTTCCTTTATTTAGCCCTAGAATATAAAAATAAAGATTGCCATAAATAAGGGAGAAAAATATTATAGGTATACCCAGCAATAAAGCTAGAGAGTAAAAGTAGGTATGCGTAACAGTAGATAAGAAGTATGTACCAAAAATTATTCCTACAGCAGAAAGTATTATTGAAAAAAATAAAGTAATTAGTAAAGTATCGCCTAGCATTAATTTTGCTTCTGAAATCTTATTTGTAGAAAATAATCTTGGGATTTTTTTAGATAGATAGTAGCTTATATTTGGATTTCCAAAACCACTCAACAGCGCAATAATGCTCATTATAATAGTATATATACCAAAATTTGAAGGTCCTATATATCTTGCAATTATTACAAATGTGATTAAATTTATAAATAACGAGATGCCCTTCCCAAAGGTAAGGAACGATGCTACTTTTGTCATCTTACTTCCTAACTCCATTGAAATGTCTTTTTTTTCATTCATTTAGTATACCATAAATTACTCTAGTATAATCCAAAATAATATTAAATAATTTTTTAAATAACGGTACATTTGGAAAAATAGCCCTTATTTTATCAATATCTTCTTTATTTATAACATTTAATATATTAAGTAATATAGGATAAAAAATTAATAATAATACAGCTCCTATAATGAGTTCTAAAATAATATTGGGGAGTAATAATGATACAGACAATGGTATGTACAGCAAAATACTTCCAATGAATGCAAGAATTATTCTTCTGTGATTTATTTTTGCTGATACGTTTTTTCTTACTGCTATGCCGATAAATACACTATTAAGTAAACCACCAATTACAAAAACAGGAATTATCACTCCAAGCACACCAAAATAAGGTGTTAATATCAACATCAATATAAATTGAGTTATTGCTGATACTGCATTATATTTTAAAAGTTTTTTTGTTAAATTTTTCGATGCTAAAATACTTCCTGAATAGTATCCGAATAGATTAAGCGCCATTCCAAAAGTAATTAATGTTAAGTATAATGGTGCTATATTGTATTTATTTGAAATTAAAAGATATACTGCTGGTTTTGCCATTGCACTTATATATATTATAAAAGGCAATGTAATAATTAAAGCATAAAGTAAAATATTAGTATAATCCTTTGCCTTATCCCTCTTTTTACTACTGTTGATTTTAGTAAATAATGGAAGCATAACCATCGACATTGTTCCGTAAGAAATTGTTGCGAAGTTTAGTCCTTTTATTGCTGCACCATAATTACCTATTACAAATGAAGTTACAAAAAATCCCAAAAATAATATTGAAAAGTTTTGTATCGATGTATTTATAACATTATTAATTGCTAAAGGGAATGAAAAGTTAAATGCATCAAATACAGATTTTTTACTTGGGATTGAAAGTTTAAATTCGGGTAATTTTTTGGCTTTATGCAAAATAAAGTATATTGATAATATCGAACCAAAAATATTTCCAATAAGTAATCCAAGAATTGCGCCGTTTACACCAAAACCTATGTATAAAAAAGAGATTATTCCGACTAATTGTATTAAATCAACAACAACCGGTATTGCTGATGCGGGTTTTCCATAAGAAAAACCGACAAGAGCATGCACATTTACATTTTGTATCATTTGAAAGAAGATTATCAAGCCTGAAAGGCTTAAGGTTAAGGTAGATATATCCAATGATGAAAAAAGTGATGGAATAAATTTGCTTATTAAAATAGCTAAAATAGTAAGTATCCCTGCAATTAAAAATAACAAGAAATATGATGAGGATATTGTTTTGCTTATTCCTTTTGAGTTTTTTTGATAAGAAAATTGAGAAAGATTTTTACTCATGTAACTTCCTAAACCGAAGTTACCAAATGCACTTACTAAAGCAGCAAAACCTACTGCAAATACATATATTCCATAATTAGAAGGACCTAAAAATCTCGTAACATAAATGAACGTTACAACTGTTATTATTGCGCCGAAAATTTGTCCTATATATAAAAGTGATAAAGTACTGCCTGTCTCTTTACCTACTGTGTTATTTTTTTGTTCTGGCATTAAATCATTTTATATTAATATAAAACTATTCGCAAAGTATATTTATGCTTTGGCGTATAGAATTATAAATATTAGTGGATAATTATTCTTAAGCGATAGAGTTTTTATATGATAATTGATCTTAAAAAATATAATATCACAAAAGAAAGACTTAAACCATATATTTTTGCAATGATAATATATGCAGTAATATCATTTGTGATGTTTTGGAATCTATTTGTAACTACAAACGGATTAGTTGTTAATGGAGGGGGTGACGTTTACCAAAGCCTATGGGGTTTATGGTGGGTTCCATTTTCAGCATTTGTACTTCATTCAAATCCTTACATAACTAATATGATACTATACCCTGTAGGAGCAAATCTAGCAACTCAAACTATGACACCATTAGCCGGTTTGGTATTTTCCTTTTTGCAAAATATAAGTTTGGCATTCGAGTATAACTTCCTATTCTTTACTAGTTTCATTTTAGGTGGAGTATTCATGTTTATGCTTGCTAAGTATCTAATTAAGGATAACTACGCAGCATTTCTAGCCGGATTAATTTTTGCATTTAGCCCAGTTCACATTTCACAATCATACTCTCATTTACAATGGACAATTACAGAGTTCATACCATTATTCGTGTTATTTTTCATAATTGCGATTAAAGATAAAAAAATAAATATACTTAACTCAACATTAGGCGGTTTAAGTTTAGTTCTTGTAACTTTTATGGGAGATATAGAACAAGGAATAATGATGATCTTTTTTGCTTTAGTAAGTATAATCATTTTATTAATAATTGAAAGAAGAGAAATTTTGAGAAAAACAACATTTTATAATTTAGGTCTAATGGCAGTAGTATTTTTAATTTTAAGCTCTCCGTTTATATTATGGTTTTCAAGTGCGTATAACTCTTCTACAATAAATACGGCTAATCAATTAAATGGAATTGCAAATAATATGTTATATAGTGATCCTCTTATCTCCTTCTTTTTACCAAGTTATTATAATGGTATTTTCCATGATGCTTCATTATCATACTTCAATCAAACATATGAATTAAACTACCAAGGTATACAGTACTCTGCTGATGTAACTGAAAAAATAGCATACATAGGCTTCACTGTTTTAGCTCTTGTACTTTTTGCTTTATATCATGAGCACAAAAAGAATAAATTGATAGAAATAAAGTATTGGTTAATAATAGGTATAATATTTGGAATTTTAGCTCTTGGACCTATACTTCAAATAACCGACACAAGTACGGGTATTCCTTCACTTTACTCGGCATATAAAGCATTACCTATATTCAATGTTTTAAGAGAACCTGGAAGATTTGATTTTGTTGTGACGTTAGCATTGGCGGTACTTGCTGCTTTTGGTTTTAAGAACCTTCGTGAAAAGGTACATTATGTAAATAAAAATCTTATTTTGTCAGTACTCGGCATCACTGTTTTAATTTTAATAGAGTATAATGGTATGCCATTATCAACTTCATTTGCAAATCAGTTAACTACAAATGCAACTATACCTTATGCATTTAAAGATCTAGGAACGCAAAACTTAACTAATCAATTTTCAATTTTAATGCTGCCAGCTTTACCAAGCCAAGAAACTGGTTATTTGTATCCTGGGTTATCTATGTACTACGATACAGCAGCAAAAATACCTTTAGTAGGAGGTTATCCAACAAGAATCAATGCAACACAACAGCAATTAGATGAAAATATACCCTTAGCAGTTTCGGCACTATACTTACAAACTGCTAATATTACTGGAGATTATGCGGTACAGTACCCATCACCAATTATTGAAAATTACTCTGATCTATCACTTTTATGGTTAGAACAATACAGGGTTGGCTTAATTGTAGTACTTAAAAAAGCTTATAATACACAAGCGTATTACACATTAGATTCATACTTGACAAGTATATTTGGACAGTCTTATCAAGATAATAACCTGACAGCATTTTATGTTAAAAATGCAAATCTAAGTGTATTCAATAAAACAATAACCTCATACACTATAGGAACGTGGATACCTGGATACACCTCGGGCTACCTGCCGTTTTGCGATTCACAAGGAGGGTGTGTTAATGTTACATACGCAACAGAATGGTGGGGCGGAAACGTTAGAGGGATAGTTATATTTGCTCCAAAAGCAGGAAAAATAAATATGAATGCAAAAATAGTAAATTTAATTTATAATAATCCTATTTACTTAGATGTAAACAACGCAAATAAACCACTCACAATTAATGCAACTAACAAAATAGAAAATTATACTGCAACTTTAAATGTAAGTTATGGCTTCAATCAATTATTATTTTATCAAAACAACTCAACAATTACAAACAGTACCTCTCCTTATGAAAATTATGGAATAAATAACATCACTTTCGAATACAACACAACATAAAAAAAGTATTTGAAAAAATTCTTTTGCAGAAAATACTTAAATACTTTTTGATTCTAGTAGATATTAGGGGAATAAAGATGGGAATCGAAAAATTAGTTGAAGGGGGAACATATGATGTGCGTCTAAACGCAAGAAATCCTAGAGGCGAAGGAATAGGAAAAATAGAGGATGTAGTAGTTTTCGTAAAGGATGCTAATGCAAGAATTGGAAAGATTCACAAAATAAAGATAACTAAACTTTATAGAACTTTTGCATATGGAGAAGTAGTTGACCAATTGAATAATAGTAAGTATTTTATAAATAGTGGTAGTATAATACTATAGACCTGTTTATTTTTTTAAAATTTTTATTACTTTAATACGAACAAATTAAAAAGTGTTTTTTATATTTAATGTTTTTAATTGATAGTGATTTTATGATGAATTATGAAGAATTTGCAGATAAAGTAAGACACGGAACAACAACAATAGCATTGATTTGTACTGATGGTGTTGTCATGGGTGCAGATGTAAGAGCAACGTACTCTACTTACATATCAAGCTCAGAAGCAATAAAAGTACACAAAATAGACAATAATTTAGGTATGACAATAGCAGGAGGAGTAGGAGATGCTGAGTACTTAGTTAAGGTATTGAAAATGCAGAATGAGTTATATAAGATGGATGAAGGAAGATCAATGTCGCCTAAAAATGCAACTTCTATAATGTCATTAATAATGCAAGAGAACAAAATGTATCCATATTATGTTGAACTTATTATAGGGGGGCTGAACAAAGGTGTTCCAGAAATTTATAGCATAGATCCCGTAGGAGGAAATATAAAGGAATCACGCTTCACATCAACCGGTAGTGGTTCAATAGCAGCAACTGGTTATATGGAAAGCGTATATACTGATGAAATGCAAACACAAGATGCTGCAAAACATATAGCAAAAGCTTTGAAGATAGCTATGAAAAGAGATAGCGCAACAGGAGATGGGATAAAGATAGTTTCAATAACAAAGAAAGGCTATAGAGAGTATACAAAAGAAGAAATCGAAAAAATGATTAAATAAATTCTAATTAATTTTAACAGTTTTTTATGTAGTGATTAGTTGAACAACGAAAACAATGACGGGAAGCATATTAAGGAAAAAATAAAAGAGCTAATGCCTAACGAGGCTGGACTTTCTGATATAGAGTTTGAAGGGCCTGACGTTGCGGTTTATGTAAAGAACATACCATTCGTTTACAGTGATGAAAGTATAATAAAGAACATATCCTCAGCAATAAAGAAAAGATTGATAATTAGAAGTGAACCTAAGGAGTTATTAGATGAAGACACAGCTCTCCAAAAAATACTCGAGATAATACCAAAAGATGCAGGAGTGAAAGAAGAAGGAATACGATTCGATAAGGAGTTCTCGCAGGTTTATATCGAAGCCTTAAAACCTGGGTTAGTAATAGGAAAAGGAGGAAGCACATTAATTGAAATAATCTCAAATACGAGATGGGTTCCTAAGGTTTTAAGAACCCCTACAATGAACAGTGATGTAATAAAAGGAGTAAGACAGCTAATGATAAAAGAAAATGAATTTAGAAAAAAATTCCTAACTGCAGTTGGTAAAAAAATAAATCAATCCTCTACAAAGAGCGAGTGGTTAAAGGCCACTGCCTTAGGCGGCTTTAAAGAAGTAGGAAGAAGTTGCTTATTATTAGAAACAAATCATTCTAAAATATTAATAGATTGTGGAATAAGTCCTGAACCAGGAATAAAAGGATTAGATACAACAAGTACTGAGAACAAAGCATTTCCTTATTTGGATAGCGCAAATCTTACTATAAATGATATAGACGCAGTAATAATGACGCACGCACATATGGATCATATGGGATTCATACCTTACTTGTATAAATTTGGTTATACTGGTCCGGTATACGCAACACCTCCTTCAAGAGATCTTGCGGCATTGTTGTTGTACGATTACAATAAATTAGTAATAAGAACAGGAGGAACACCATTATACGGTGAAAAGGATATCAAAAGCATGCTTTCGCATATGATAACAAGAGATTTAGGAGAGGTTACAAATATTACAGATGAGATAAAATTAACTTATCATAACGCAGGACATATTTTAGGAAGTGGAATTGTTCATCTACATATCGGAGAAGGGCTTTACAATATAGTACATACTGGTGATATAAAGTACGGTTTTACTAGATTATACGATCAAGCAGATACAAAATATCCTAGAATTGATGCATTATTTATAGAGAGTACTTATGGTGGTTCTAAAAATATAGGACAGGATAGGCAAACTGCAGAAGTAGAGTTAATGCAAAGCATAAAGAAAACCATAGACGCTGGCGGAAAGGTATTAATTCCATTATTCGCAGTAGGAAGGGCTCAGGAGTTGCAGTTAGTTCTTGAGAATTATATGATGAATAATAAAGATTACAAATTAGATGCTCCTGTATATTTAGACGGAATGCTTTTAGAAGCTAGTGCAATACACACAGCTTATCCCGAGTACTTAAAGATGGGACTAAGGCATAGAATACTTAACAACAACTCACCTTTTGAAAGTGAAGTATTCGAGGTAGCTAAGGGCGAACGCTCAGGAGTACTGGATAAGGGCTCCTCTATAATACTAGCTAGCGGAGGTATGCTTAATGGAGGTACTGCTTTAGAGTACTTTAAGGCATTAGCAGATGATCCTAAAAATCTACTTGTTTTCGTAGGATTCAACAGTGCAGGATCTTTCGGAAGGCGGGTACAGAACGGATTAAAAGAAACGGCTCTTCCTGGTGAGGATGGAAAGATGGAGCAGGTAAAGGTAAATATGGAGGTAAAAACAATTGATGCTTTTTCAGGACATAGTGATAGAGTGCAATTAACAAACTTTGTAGAACATTTAAAACCTGCTGCAAGGAAGATATATACGATGCACGGTGAAGAAAGCCGATGCGAAGACCTAGCACGATTTTTAGGAAATAGATTTAAGGTTGAAAGTAGATCCCCTATGGATTTAGATACAATTAGATTCAAGTGATGTCTTCCAAGGACTTTAAACCCTAGGCTTTCTAGCTATAAACTCGTAAAGCTAATGCTAACTATCCCTTAAAAATTATTTTATATAAACTAAAAATTACCATATACACTTTATTGTGTCTGAAATTCCAGTGCTTGCTGATTTACCGAATACTATTATATATGAACTTATGGACAAATCTTCTGCGTGTTTTTTTATTGCGCTAGTCATATCCTCTTCTGTTGAAAACTTCCCTAAATTTATTCCCCTAATCCCATAATACATGCACATAGATCTTCTGAGTTTTTCAGAGTCTGTAATGGCAAATATCTCAGATTCTGGTCTAAAGCTTGAAATGGCCTTTGCTGTTTTTCCAGTAATGCTAGGTATAAAGATACCCTCTGTTTTACACATACGAGTTATTCCTGCCGCAGCGGCTGCTATACTTTCTCTTTTGTCATTTATATTTTTTATTTGTTCTTTGTTGTTTAAACCAACAGCTTCTGTATAAGTAATTATGCTTGACATTGCTTTTAATGCATCTAATGGATACTTTCCAACTGCTGTTTCATCGCTCAACATTACACAATCTGTTCCTGATTTTACTGCGTTAGCAACATCAGTCATCTCAGCTCTAGTTGGACTTTGGTTAGATGTCATACTTGCTAACATCTGAGTAGCTACAATCACAGGTTTACTACTTTTTCTGCATTCTTCTATTATCATATCCTGAACTATAGGTACCTGATTGAACTCTATATTTAATGCCATATCTCCTCTAGCTATCATTATTCCATCTGATTCCTTTATAATTTCCTTTATATCTAAAATTGCTTCCTGACGTTCTATTTTAGATATGATTAATAAATCTCCGGATAACTTCCTCGCCTCTTTTACATTCTGTGCTGTTTTTACAAAAGAGAGTGCAATATAATCAAAACCATTATCTCTTGCAAACTCAATAAGTTTAAGGTCTTCTTTTGTTGGAGGAGCGGCACTCATGTTTACTCCTTTTACATTTATCCCTTTTCTACTTGCTATTCTACCATCTTGAAGTGCGGTGCATATTATCTTTCTGTTTTTAAGTTCCTTTATCATTAGCTTAGGATTTCCATCTCCAATTGAAACTTCACATCCTATCTTCATATCATCAAATATATCTATTTCAATGGGAACCTCACTCGGAGCTGCATTTGATGAATGTGAAAATACTACAGTATCTCCTGTTTTAATTATTACATCGTTTTCTAGTTTTGAAACACGTATCTTAGGACCAGGAAGATCTGCTAAAAATGCAATATCTCTGTTTAGCTCTCTGGATAACTTCAAAATTTTTTCTTTTGCTTCTAGTTTTTCTTCTGGAGAACCATGAGAGAAATTAAATCGTATTATATCTGCGTATTTTAATGCCTCTTTCAATACAGATAAATCAGAAAGTGCCGGACCAAATGTAGATATTATCTTTGTTTTTGTCATAAAATCAGAAATATATTTGTTCAAACAAATATAAATTATTATTGTAACTTAAGTAGCTCATTAACTTTTTTGACCACTGCATTAGCCTTTTCAAATGCAATTCTTTCAAAAACCTTTTCTATCTTTGACTCAGCGCCTAGAATTGACTCTGGTGCAAAACCTCTTGCCATATAGAAAAATATTAATGCTTCAGAGGTGGTGTTTAAACCATATCTTGATTTTTTTATTGAAGAATTAATCTCATGTAAATTTGTTCTAAGCCTTACTGCTTCCTTTTTGTCTGTCCTTCTTACATTTTTAAGAATAATTGAAAATATCTCTTCAGATTTTTTATATAATCCTGATTTTTCTGCTATCTCAACAAGTTCTGATGAGACTGAAACTCTTTTAGAGTCATCAGGTAATGATTTCATACATAAATCAAAAGCCGATAATGCCTCTTTGTTATTTTTTGTAAGAAGAGCTATCTCACTCCTATTGTAAGGTATTAATGAAATTACACTACTTTTAGAGTTAACCCTTTCCCTTTGTTCAACAGATGAAGCTTTAACCTCAATTTTCATACCAAATATTTTGAAAAGCATGATATTTAAATGTTACTTTTTAAGAGAAAAAGTATATAAATAATATAAATACTCTAGACTTTATTATTTTTATCAATGGACTCTAATATAAATTAAATATAAATTTATTTTTTACCTCGCTTATTATACTCTAATGCCTCTAAAGATTGAGTCGCTATCTCTAAATTGCAGCTGTCGTGGGTTGAACACCATAAATAGCATTTATCGGCTATTGCTCTATTAAGGTAATGTAATTTACATATTTTACATTGATATTTTTCTTCAGACATAATATACGTTATCAGAATAGCTTATTAAATATTGATAAATGAGCAATTGCCAGAAGTTATTATTAACACATAAATAATCAATAACTTTAAATATATATATTTCCTATTATAGTTTAATTTTAAACTATTCTGGTGTATTCTTGAATCAATTTAATCAAAATAATAAAATTACATTTGATATAGAGGTAGACTCTCTTGTTAAAAAATTTAAAGAATTTATAGCAGTTAACGGAGTGTCATTTAAAGTCAACTCTGGAGAGATATTTGGCTTGTTAGGACCAAACGGCGCTGGAAAAACAACCACTATTAAGATGCTTACAACATTGATAGAACCAACTTCTGGAAAGGCAAGGGTTGCAAATTATGATATAAAAAACAATAAAAGCAATGTTAGAAAAAATATAGGCATTGTATTTCAAGATCCATCTTTAGATGATAAATTAACAGGTAAAGAAAATCTTATTTTTCATGGAATGTTATATAATTTAGAAAATAAGTTAATGTTGAAGAGAATTTCAGAAGTGTTGAAGCTTGTGGAGTTGGAAGATAAAGCCAACATTTTAGTTGAAAATTATTCTGGAGGTATGAAAAGAAGATTAGAGATAGCGAGAGGGTTAATGCATCAACCAAAAGTAATATTTTTAGACGAACCTACTGTAGGATTAGATCCTCAAACAAGAAGAAAAATTTGGGATTATATAATAGAATTAAATAAAAAACATAAAACAACAATAATACTTACAACACATTATATAGAAGAAGCTGATTTTCTTTGTAATAGAGTGGCATTTGTAGATCATGGGAAAATTGTAGCATTAGACACTCCTGAAAAATTGAAAAATAAAATGGGTGGAGATATAATCTCATTAAAAATTGATTTTCCAACAAATAAAGATATTTTCACTAAGATAAAATGGATAAAGAATGTGAAAATAATTAATGACGTTATAGAACTAACTGTAGATGACGGAGAGAAAAAGATGTTAGATGTTTTAGATATTGCAAAAAAGAACAACATAAAAGTCAATTCAGTAAATCTTAGGAAACCAAGTTTAGAAGATGTATTCATAAAAATAACAGGAAAAGGGATACGAGAGGAAACAGGAAGTTTTAAGGATAAAATGAGAATGATTCATGGGCGTATAAGATGATAGAGTTTAAAGCAATTTATGTTATTTGGCTTAGAGAAATTAAAAGATTTATAAGAGCAAAATCAAGAGTAATAGGTATGATAGTCATGCCTTTGCTTTTTCTTATAGGCTTAGGTTATAGTTTTAATAGTTTAGTTCATTTAAGCGGCAATGTAAATTATTTTGATTTCTTAGTTCCCGGAATTGTGGGCATGTCACTTTTATTTACAAGTATAAATAACGGGGCATCAATAATATGGGATAAACAATTTGGATTTTTAAAAGAAATAATGGTAACCCCTAACTCACGAATATCTATAGCGCTAGGCAAAATCATAGGTGGCGCAAGTACTGCATTAATCCAAGGGGTATTAGTAGTAATAATAGGAGTATTGCTTGGCTTTTCCTTAAGCGTGACTGCAGTAACATTAGTATTCCTTGTGTTTATGTTGCTTATCGCAATAACCTTCATCAGTTTAGGTTTAGCTATAGGATCATTCATGAGTGATTTCCAAGGTTTTGGAATAGTAATGCAGTTCGTTGCATTTCCATTATTTTTCATTTCTGGAGCTTTGGTGCCTGTAACTACATTACCGACAGTACTCAAATATGTTGCTTACTTAAACCCACTTACATATGGGGTAGATGGATTAAGAGCTACTTTATTAGGTACCTCAACATTTGGGATAGGTCTAGACTTGACTGCGATGTTAATATCATCCATTATAATGGTTTTTGTATGCGCATGGGCATTTACTAAAGGAAATACAACATAATATTTAATAGATTTACAAAACAAATAATAATGTGATTTTATGTATGCAATGTGGAGTATAGAAGAACAAGCACCAGAGATAAAAGCAAAGGCATGGTTTCCAGAAGCTCAGAAAATAAAAGATTTTAAATTATCAGATTATAAAGGCAAATGGGTAATAATTACATTTTATCCTGGAGATTTTACATTCGTTTGTGCTACAGATATAGAGGCCTTTATGACAAGTTATGAAGAGTTTAAAAAGAATGGAGCTGAGATTGTAGCAATAAGTACAGATAGTTTATATTCACATAAGGCATGGAGTGAAACCTCACCTAGGGTAAAAACTAGTAAAATACCCCTTATAGAAGATTTTAATAAAAAAATATCCACTGATTACGGATTTTTAAATACACAAACAGGTGCTGCAAGAAGAGGAACTGTAATTATAGATCCTGATGGAAAGATACAATATGTATCAATACACAACGACGCACTAGGAAAAGATGTTGATCATATATACACCTCCTTTATGGCATTAAAGTATGTGAGAGATACACCTACATCTGAAGGACATATCTGCGCAATACCTGCTAATTGGAGATTAGGAAAAAGAACATTAGATATAGATATAGTTAATGATATAGGTAAACTGTAATTTTTTAACCTTAATCAAAGATAAGTTATTTATAACAAACAAGAGTTATCATAACATGGAACCTGAAAAAGTTTATGATAACAAAACCTTGAGTATTTTGCTCATTACTTTTTCAATAATACTTCTAGGCAGCGGAGTACTAAGTGTTCAGTTCTTCTCAACCCAGTATGGATTAGGTGCAGCAGCAATACTTACTTCCAGTGCAACAAATTCTAGTATAATAAGTTTGTTACAATATACTGCTTCACAAAATGAAGTTTTTTATCAAGCAATATTAGAATCTTATATAATAACATGTATAGGGTTTGTACTATTTGTAATATCATTTGTTCTTTGGTTGCATAGGCAAAGCGGCTATGAGAATTTTTTAAAAATTTACATTCCATTACATTTAATTCTAGTATTTATTTACCTTTTATTATTGTTTATAACATACTCGGCCTTTGATTTTAGTTTGTATAGCTTGACATTAGATATTACCTACTTGTCAATAGTGTTTTCGATAGTTTTAGATTCTTATATAGGTTATAAAATTTACGGAACAGTAGTGAAAAAACGTTTTTCAGGAATAAAAATATCGCCAAATACCCCCTATACAAACATGATAAACTTAAAGGAAAAAATGTTTTCAGTATTTACGGGAAATATAGGAATAGTAGACAAACATTTTAACTCCCAAGCACTTCTAAATTTTTATAGATTAATCTCAAGCAATAAAAATATTAAAAAAATAACAATTATCTCATCTAGTGAGATGTTAGATGCTTCTTTTAATAAAGAATACAGAGATTTAAGGACTGAGTTAAACCAGGAAGGTATAGAATTAGAAATAAAACTAATGAATCAAAATGATGCAATGCAACAACACGAACGTTTCATATTTGATGACTCATTTGCATATAAAATACCCCCATTTAATATAATAAACAAGAAAAGCGAACATATTCTAAAAATGAGTAGAAAAGATGCGGTTGCAAGATTTGAGGAGTTGCTTTTAAAATCAGTAAAAATTAATTGAGTTTATAATTAGAAAATATTAAAGTAATTTTTAAAAATTATTCTTAAACATTTTACTTTATAAATTTTTTAGATGAAAATATTATTTTTATATTGTAAAAATGCTATTATGGATATTTCCTTAAAAGATTATTCTAAGCATTGTTTCTGAGAAAAAATAAATATTAAAAAAATATATATGAAATCAAATAAAAAAATGCCATTAATTAGTAAATCTTGCCAATATAAATTCTCCAGATATTTTTATTTTGGTTTTCATCCCAGAACTTTTACCTATCTTTTCAAATTCTTCTTTGCTAAATGAATGTTGAGAAATAGGAGCGTGTATCTTACTAAGCCTAGACTTGTTATATTCATAAATACGTATCTCTCCATTTTTTCTAAGAAAGCCTTTTAAGTATCTTAAGGATTCTTCCTTTTCTTTCCAATGGTGAAAAGAAAGAGAACTGAATATTATATCAAACTTTCTTTCAAAAGGAATTTTTCTGCTGGAACCTATTTCAATATTTATGTTTTTGTATTTTTTAGTTCTTCTTTTTGCAATGTATACCATTTGTTTTGAAGGATCAACTGCAAAGATTGATATTTTATTTTTATAAAGACGTGTTATTTCTATAGGAATTGAAGCAGGACCAGTTCCTATATCGATAATAGTATTTGCTTTAGAACTGTAAATATCCTCTGCTATAAACTTAGAAAATTTCTTATACGAACCAATTTTTGTAACAGCTAGGTATGCTATAGACATAAAATATCCGAAGCGCTCCTCGCCTTTTAAGTAATAATCAGACATAGTAACACAGTAGTATATAACAACAAATAAATAAAAGCTGCAGTGCTTGATGCAAATAATTTGAATTTTTGTAAGTTATGATTTAACTATAAAATGTAAAATTAAAAGTTTTAACCTCTTTCAATAAGGTAAAGATGGCTATATACACTTTTAATTAAAAATTCTAATGATTAAATATCAATTAGATGATTATATATATCAGACTAAACAACAATATTTTCTGGTAATATGGAAATCATAATAAACTCTGAAAAAAATAAAATGCAGCAAAATCTTGGAGGTATAGGAAATACAAAACCAGAATTTACAGATAAGACTCTTGTTATCTTAGAACATGAAAAAAAACTCAAATATGAAAAGATTAAAGAAGGGATTAGACGAGAAAAGATTAAGATTGCAAGATATGGAAGTGATTTGCAGTTATTAACGCTTCTTTCAAAAGACTGCGACACTCTTATAAGACATAGAGTAGCAATAAATAAAAATACACCAAAAAATATATTATTAGAAATAGCTAATAGGGATGTATCCGAACGTATTAGGCTTGTTGCATTAAATCAATTGAAAAAAAGAAGTTGAAATTAAAATAAATATTAAAAGATAAATTAAAATTCAACTTAAAAATATCTTCTTTTTTCAAGCAATTGCATGTTTATTTTTAGACATATTTTTATGCAATGCTTATAATGGAATTGAGATAAGTAATAAGTTGTCACTTTATAAACAATATTACTAAAATAACTACGCTTAATAAAGGTATAAACATATGGATTTTCAATTGATGCTTGCTCCGATGGAAGAAGTAACTAATGATGCATTCAGAACATTATGCTACAATAACGGAGCTGACATGACATTTACAGAAATGGTGCGTGTTTCTAACTTAGCTAAAGCTAAAAAATTCGAAACAGACAGAATTAGGATTTCTAATGCTACACCAACTCAAATTCAACTTGCAGGTGCTAAAATAAATGAATATGAGAAATTTCTTAGCTCATTTAAGCCTGAAAACGGATTTAAAAGCTTCAATTTAAATTTAGGTTGTCCTTCACCAGAATTTATAAGACAAGGAATAGGCGCGGCAATGGTAAAACGAATAACTAGAGTCAATGAAATAGTAAAACTTATTCAAAAGTATGGATTTGAGTGTTCTATAAAAATGCGTCTTGGAGTAAATAATTATGAAAAAATGAAAGGAGCATATCTGAACCTTATTAACAATGTTGATGCGAGTTTTTTTATAGTTCATTCAAGGACAGCAAAACAAAGAAGTAATGAGCCTGCAGATTTTTCCGTATACTATAAGTGTTTAGACACAGGAAAATTAATAGTGGCTAATGGAGATATAAAAACAAGAGAGAAAGTATTGGAACTTAAAAAAATGGGATTATATGGGGCCATGATTGGGCGTGCTGCGATTGAAGATCCACTGATTTTTAAAGAACTAAAAGTTTAAAAAAATTAAATATTTTAATATATTGATACCGAACTTTTTCAAAACACATAAGTATTTTTATAGTATTAATTATACAGTGATAATATGGAAACGTTAAAAATAATACCTGAAAAAACAGCTTTTATCTCGATTGATCTTCAAAAAGGCATAACCTCTAGGGAAATGCAACCAAATAAATCCAATGATGTAATAAAAAATGCTGCTAAAATAGCAGAAGTCGCTAGAGCTAATGGTATATTCGTAGTTTTAGTAAATGTTACGCCTTTTGATGGAAAAGACAGCCTAAATCCAATAGTCGACAATAAACCATCTTGGGGCAATATGACTCGTTCTGATGATTGGTCTGAAATAGTTCCAGAGATGAATCCACAAAAAAATGATTTAAAAATAACTAAAAGACAATGGGGTGCTTTTCATGGCACTGAATTAGATCTCCAACTTAGAAGAAGAGGCATAGACACTATAATATTATGTGGTATCTCAACAAACATAGGGGTAGAAACTACCGCGAGGGAAGCTTACCAGCACGGTTATAACCAAATAATAGCAATAGATGCATGCACAGCTATGACAGAAGAGGAACATATCAATTCAGAGAAGCATACTTTTAGTAGGATAGCAAGAATAAGAAAAACCGAAGACATAGTAAACGCAATAATGAACAAAACCCCTATCTGAAATATAAATAATTCAAAAAGTCATCAGCCAAGAAACACTATGAAAAAGAATTGCATTCATTATTTTAAATTTAGTGTTTCTTAGTGGATATTCTAACTAATTTTAGCATGTAGAATTGCTAATAAATTAAATAAGATTAATTATTTCATGTAGACTTTTCTGGAGCTAAATTTTTAGGAGTTTTATTTGTATTTTCAAGTTTTCTTCTAACTAAATAACCTCCAACAGCACCGCCAACTAATCCTCCAGGAAGTGCAAGTATAAATCCGTCAGTTAATAATGTAGTAATAGCTGCAACTAAATTAACAAGCTCATTCCGATTACTATTATTGTATGTTGAAGAAGATATATATCCTGTTTGAGATATGTTAGATGTTTGAGGTATTTGTACTGGCTGTGAAGGGTTTACAGTTACAATACCTGAGATAAACACCGGTACAAAAATATATAATACAAAAATAACAACTGCTGTTATAATTCCTACTACCCCTCCGATGGCCAAACTAATACCAAATTTATTCTTTGCTAAATACGCTGCTATTAAACCTCCGAATAATGCACCAGCAAAAGGAAGAAAAAATAGAACAGCACCTACAAAAATTCCGAGTAATATGGCTACAAAAGTATTCATATAATCATTAATTTAAGATATAGAAAAATTTATATAACCAATTTTTACAAATGGGCCCGGTGAGATTTGAACTCACGACATCTGGCTTTCTTAATTTAAATAAAACTTTTTAAAAGTTCTTTATAAGACCAGCGCTCTGACCATGCTGAGCTACGAGCCCATAATATACCTAAACAGGTATATTTTAATAGGAGTAATTATATATAAAACTTACACATAATTATATTTATCGTGAAAACAATGGACCTAGGAGAAGGACTTAGAAAGGCAATATCAAAGTTACAAGGAGCTACGATAATAGACCTTAAAACAATCAGAGAGTTCAATAAAGAACTACAAAGGGCACTTATAAGCTCGGATGTAGAGTTAAGGCTTGTTTCTGAGTTTACTAAAAAGATAGAGAACGCAGCTATTAAGGAAAAAATACCTAGTGGAGTAAGCCCAAAAGATTATATAACAAACATGGTTTATGAAGAGCTAGTCAAGCTAATGGGTAAAAACTACGAGCCTGAGGTCAAGCCCAAAAGAATTCTATTGGTAGGTATGTATGGTTCAGGTAAAACAACAACAACAGCTAAGCTGGCTAAGTTCTATCAAGATAGAGGTTTAAGCACCGGGGTCATATGTTGCGATATCGCAAGACCTGCAGCTTATGAACAGCTAGAAATGCTAGCTAAGCAAATAAACACCTCATTCTTCGGAATAAAAGATGAAACTGATGTAAGAAAAATCATAAAAGAGGGCTTAAAAGCACTAAAAGATAGAAAAGTAATAATCTGTGACTCAAGCGGAAGAAGTGCACTTAATGCAGCGCTTGTAAATGAGATTAAAAGTATAGCAGAAGAGTTTAAACCCGATGAAAAATTATTAGTAATAAATGCAGATACAGGACAAATAGCAGGAAAACAAGCTACTGAGTTCAACAACGCAATAAAAATAACCGGAGTAATAGTAACAAAAATGGATGGATCCGGAAAGGGAGGAGGTGCACTCAGCGCAGTAAGTGCTGCAAATGTAAACATTACATTTATCGGTTCTGGAGAAAAGATGAATGCCTTAGAGTTTTACAATCCTGAAAAGTTTGTCGGGAGACTTTTGGGGATACCAGATATTGAGTCGTTAATTAAAAATGTTAATGAAGCAATAAAAGAAGCAAATATAAAACCTGAAGATATTAACTCAGAAGAACTTAACTTCAATACCTTTTATACTCAGTTAAAAACAATGTCTAAAATGGGTCCTGTAAAAAACATGTTAGGTATGATGGGTATGGCCGATGTGCCTAAAAATGTAGTCGAACAAGGAGAAGAAAAACTTGCAAAATACAAATCAATAATAGCATCTATGACACTTGAAGAAAGAGAGAACGATAAACTTCTAAAAGAACACAGTAGAATAGTTAGAATTGCAAAAGGAAGTGGAACTCAGGAAAAAGACGTCAGAATGCTTATAAGCGAGTTCAATAAAATGAAAAAGTTTTATGAAATGTTCAAAAACGACAGAAATGTAAAGAAGAACATGTCAAAATTTATGAAGATGAATTAAAAATAAAAGAAATCAAAAAAAGAAATTAATTACCTTCTGCTCTTGGTTTTTTTAGAAGTTCTTGAAGACTTTGCAGATTTTGCAGAAGACCTCTTTGACTTCTTTGTCATTTTTTTCATTTATTTCACTAATGAATACTAAATATATAATTTATTTATACTACACTGTCACTGAGGTATATTCAGTATTTAAAAGTTATACCTGAATAAATTAATTTTACTTAGATAAATTAACTTTAACTTTAATTCAATTTAACCTCAAAATTAGTACACATTTCTTTTCTTATAATCTTTATAAATCCATTTAAATACACAATAATTTAATAAAAGAACAATATATAAACAATAATAAGAGTATATTTAAGATATAAATAGTGAATACCGATGCCTGGATTAGAGGATAAACTTGAGGAACTTAGAGAGGAGTACTCAAAAACAAAATATAACAAGGCTACTAACAAACATTTAGGAATACTTAGAAAGAAGATAGCTAAAATAAAAAAGGAGCTATCAGAAAAGAAAGGAGGCAGTGGAATCGGTTTCGCAGTAAAGAAAAATGGCGACGCTACGGTGGCATTAGTAGGATTCCCAAATGCTGGAAAATCTTCGTTTTTAGGGATGGTAACCGACGCTGAATCGAAAGTTGCTGATTATGCATTTACAACACTGACTGTAGTTCCTGGTATGTTAGAATATAATGGTTCAAGTATACAAATATTAGATGTTCCTGGATTAATAGAAGGTGCGAGTATAGGGAAGGGGGGAGGTAGAAAGATAGTAAGCGTAATAAGAGTAGCAGATCTGATAGTTTTTATGATAGATGTTAACGCTCCTGTTCAACTTTACAAATTATTAGATGAACTTTATTCATTGGACATAAGAGTCAATACAAAAAGGCCAAACATACGTATAGAAAAACTTAAGGCAGGAGGTATAAACGTCGAGTCTAATAAACATAAAGCTCCAGATAAAAGAAGCATAGCCGAGATTTTAAATGAATACAAGATTTTCAATGCCAATGTCATTTTTCATCAAGATGCAACTGTTGAAGATGTATCAGATTTCTTAGACGAAACTATCACGTATGTAGATGCAATTGTCTTTTTGAATAAAATAGATATGGTAGATTTATCATATGCAGAAGGAATCAAAAAAGAACTTGAAAAATCAACAGGAATGAAGGTAGTTTTAATTAGCGCAGGAAAAGGAATAAATCTCCAAGAAGCAAAAGACGCAATTTTTTATAAATTAGGGCTAATGAGAATCTATTTAAAACCAAAAACAGGCGAACCTGATATGAAAAAACCTCTAATATTGAAACAAGGAAGCACTGTACTTAATGCAGCAAAGATTCTTCATTCTAAACATGTTAACAACTTAAAATATGCCTATGTCACTGGAAAAAGTGTCAAATTCGGTAATCAAAGAGTAGGAAAAGAGCATATGCTTAAAGACCAAGACATAATAACGTTAATATATGAAAAATAATGTTTACATGAATGTTTATGATTTAATTTGTATAGAAAGTATGCCTAACGAGTTAAAAAGTAGATTAAATTTTTCAGGAGTCCTAACATCACAAGAAGTAATTTTATCTGAAAAGATTCCAAATACAAATAAAAAGTATGTATTTCTATCAAATAATGAAAATGATATTAAAAAAGCTCTTAGAGATGAGCTTTGTATAGGGATATCCTTTAAAGATAATTTTGTAATAAAAAAAACATTGGAACAGATAAGTGATCATGAGAAACTTGTTTTTGTTTCTGCTTCTGCGCTCACACTGGCTAAAAAAAATGAGTTGCCAAAGATACTACATAAAGTAAGATCTGTTTTGAAGTACTCTCACATATTCAATGCAGATATTGCAGTAGTTACATTCGCGAATGAACCGTGGAAGCTTTTATCTGCGGCGCAACTTTACAGGGTTGCACAGTTTATATATGATGATGAAAGAATAGCTAAAAAAACAGTCTCTTCACTTGAAAGGTTTTTTGAATGATAACTAAAAGAAAAAATAGATACTTGTTAATTGAGTGCAGTACAAGACACAGTGAAGCGTATATGGATTACTTTTATTCTAGTTTACATACATTCATGGGTTCAAAAGATTACGCAGATGCGAATCCAAAGATAGTTAAAACATATAATGATAGTTTCTTTGTTCTCAGAATCAATAGAGGCTTTGAAAAGGAAGTCCTATTGGCAACTTCTTTTTGTAAAAATCATGATGAAAAGATAGGATTTTACACTATTCTTACATCTGGAACCATGAAGACCATATCCGATAAGGTTAAGACATTTAAGTAACTAAAACAAAGATTAATATATTTTTATATATAAAATTATTAAAGTAATAGAATTTTATTCTATATTCTTGGTGAATTAATGAACATAAGTGAATTGAAAGCAGGAGCATCAAACGTTCAGTTAGAAGCGGTAGTTGCAGAAAAAGATGAACCACGTGAGGTAGTTACAAAGTACGGAAAAAGACTGAATGTGGCTAATGCAGTATTAAAAGATGATACTGGAAGCATAGCTATTTCTCTTTGGGGAAATGATATAAACAGCATAGAAGTTGGAGACAAAGTAAAGGTAACCAACGGATATGTGGGAGAGTTTAGAGGAACTCCTCAATTATCAACAGGGAAGTATGGAAAAATAGAAGTTATAGAAAAAGGATCTGGAGCATCAGAAACTTCTTCTGAAGAAGAAACGGAAGATGAGCCAGAAGAAGAAGTCTAATTTTTCTGTTAATTTTTTTTGTTTTATTAATTATTATTTTTTATATAACTCTAATAGTTCGTCGCACTCTTTTTCCATAAAGCCTTTATATAACTTCAATTTTGGGTTAGAATTTTTTATTATGTCGTAAGGATGCATAAATATATACCTTGCATTATTTTTACTCATATTATTTGCTTTGAAAAATGTTTCCGAGTCTGTGCCATATACCATACCTTTCATTCCTGCCCAGATAGCTAAAGAGGTACACATAGTGCAGGACTCCATTGTGGAATAAAGCCAAGCATTTTCAAGATTATGTGCCCATGAACCAGTATTTATTTTTTTGTTTGTATTTATTTTTTTACTAGCTAAACGTATTGCATTAACTTCTGCATGACATGAAGGGTCTCCAGTGATATTAAGTGTGGTATATGAAGATGCAAGAACCTTGTTTCCAACAACAACTACTGCACCTATAGGATATTGATTGTTTTTAAAACCTTTTAACGCTGTAGCTATCGCAATCTTCATAAACTTTTTATTAGGATGTTTATTTTCCATAAAATATAACCAGTTATAAAATTTCTTGAAGTTTTAACATATATTCTTTCCACTCAATTTTGTTTTTTATGACATATCCTGGGTGGTAATAGAATAAACATCGAATATTTTTATAAGTAGTGGCGTTGAAATTTATTATATTTTTCTTTAGGTCATGCTTATTTGTAATAGCAAAACAGGCAACATCACCAAGACAAAGTATGTTTCTAGGTTTATAGACATCTATTTGCTTATCAAGAAATTGGTGGCATACATTTATTTCTTCTTCTGTAGGGCTTCTCCAATCTCCATTTTCTTTTACAGGATAATGTTTCACTGCATTTACGATAACAAAATCTTCTTCAGGACATAGTATATTTAACCAAATATTTAATAAATCACTAATTTCTCCTGAATAAAATGGTATTCCAACTTCTGAAGCTGCTTTATCTGGAGCTTCACCTATAACCATTAATTTCACTTTTTTTGATTTAATATTACTTCCTTCTCTTGAAATTGCTGCTTTTCCATTTTTATAAAGTGAACATGCTCTACACTTGTTAATATCACTTTCTAATTTATCTGTAGAGTTCATTCAAACACTATAATAACTTCATAATAAATTTAGGTTCTTTACATGTTTATTTTTATTTTTTCTCCTACGTGAGGCGCATGAGCTTTGAATCCTTCAAGTTCAAGCCAATCTTTTAAATCTAATGAGCTTTCCTCGTCTCCATGTACACATATTACCTCTTCTGGAGATGCTTCTTTAATATATTTATATAAATCAGCTTGTCCTGCATGAGCTGAAAAATCATAAAATGCAAATGGATTCTTAACATGGAACTTTTTCCCATCTATTGTTAATGGTTGATACTCCATCAGTTTTCTACCATTAGTGCTTTCAGCTTGATAACCTGTAAGAAATATCATTGAGTTACTATTCAATCGAGTTATATAATCCAATACCGGTCCGCCGTTAAGCATTCCTGCTGTAGTAACTATTATATTGCCACCATGAAGAGCTCTTTCTCTATCTTTGGGTTTTAATATTTGATTTATTTTATCAACAGATTTTTCAAGTAACTCTGGATTTTGTATATAATCCAAATGTTTCATAACAATACCTGTTGCTTTTCTTGACATACCATCTACATAAGTAATATTAGAAAGATTATTTTTTTCAAGAAGAGCAAGAATTTCTTGAGATCTGCCTACTGCGAACACAGGCAGTAGTGCAACTCCTTTGTTTTCTATTATTTTCTTAATATTTTCAATAAATAATTTTTCTAGATTTTTTCTATCTGGGTGATCTCTCGAACCATAAGTTGATTCTATAATTAATACATCTCCTTTTATTATTTCAGAACCTTTGTGTAGTGTTTGTGGCGATACCTTTAAATCTCCTGTATAGACAAGACTCCTATCTGTTTTTTTATCTACAATTTTTGTTATTGCACTTCCACATATGTGTCCAGCGTCACTAAATGTTATTTCATAATCATTAAACTCAAACGTATCGTTATAATTATAAGAAAGGTACTTATTTGAAAATCTCTGGGCATCTTTTTTATTGTACCTTTGACGCGCGTGATTTTTAATATTTATTTTAATTGAGTCTGCTATTAATAATTCAGCAAGTTCTAAAGTAGGGGGTGTACCGAATGTAGGCGGAGAACCATAATGATATAATGATGGTGCATCTCCGCAGTGATCTAAATGTGCATGGCTAAGTATAAACGCGTCTATGTTTCCTGCTGGTAATGGGTACTCGTTGGTTCCGTTAATTTTGATACCGTAATCAAGAAGAATCTTTTTCTTACCCTTGAGAAGAATACCTGATCTTCCTACTTCTCCGGCACCTCCTAAAAAACTTATTTCCAAAATATCACTTTAATTTCTATTAATTAAATACTTAATATGTAATAATGTTTTTATTTGTTTGTATGTATTTATTACTGGTTGTATGGTAGATGAAATAACTTTTCTAGATTTAAGTGTTTTGATGAGAATTCTCCCAAACACTCCCTTAGAAAAATTAGGAGGTTTGATTAATTCAAGTATTTTTGATGCTTCAAATATTGCAGGTACATTAAAACAAAAATCACTTATAGAATTTTCAGCTAATTATCCTGGGCCTAATGCAATGAACATAACTGAAACAGGAAATGCCTTAATAAGAGAAGCTAATGAACACACGAACGATCCTTTTGATAAGCTTGATGAAGCAATACTGCAACAACTTTCTGGTGGTAAAAGAACACCAAAAGATTTACAAAGTACATTAAATATACGATCTAAAGATTTAGCATTTAGAATTTATAAAGAAACTAAACAGGGATTTGTGACTTATGAGATTAAAAACGGAAATGTCGAAATAATGCTTACAGAAAAGGGCTTCTTAAAATCTAATACAAATCCAAATACTGTAACGCAGAATCAACAAACAAGCACTCAAACTAGTACACAGAATGTTCAAAATACAGCACCGACGAGCTTTGGCAGTACAATACAAAATAAATCTAATGACGGATCATGGCTAAATGCCGGAGAGATAAAACAAAAAGCAACTCAAAATAATGAAGTACAACTCAATACTCAAACTAGTACAAACACCTCTACAGGATCTTCTCAAAACTCAATGAATAAACCAATTGGCGCTCAAAGATCCGGATTAAATAGTGAAAAAAATAAATGGATTATTATTGGTGTTTTGTTAGCCATATTGGTATTACTTTATATTATTTTTGAACTTTTATGAGGAAAATACATGCAATTGGATTATTTTAAAGCAAAGAAGATTTTAGACGATTATGGGATTAAAAGCATAAAAAGTAGTTATATAAACTCATTAAAAGAAGTACAGGATTTTTGTGGGAAAGATAAAATTGTCTTGAAAGCAATTTCAGATAAAGCTATACATAAATCAAAAGCAGGGTTAGTTATTTTAGATGTGGATCAAGACTCGGTAGAGCTATCCTATAAAGAGCTTTTAAAGAAGGCTGAAAAGTTTAAACCATACAAAATAATAGCACAAAAAATGTCAGATAAGGGAGTTGAGATAATACTAGGGGGAAGGACAGATCAACAATTCGGAAGATTTATCCTTTTAGGATTGGGGGGTATATATGTAGAAGCATTTAAGGATTTCTCATTAAGACTATGTCCTATAGGAAAATTTGACGCTAACGAGATGATTAATCAATTAAGATCTAAAAATATAATAACAAATAAAGGAGAGTCAACCGATATGCTTGTAACTTTATTAATGAAGATTTCTAAACTTCTTTTAGAACATGAAGAAGTAAAAGAATTAGATCTGAATCCTGTAATAATAACAGAGAATGGCTACGAGATAGTAGATATAAGAATGATTGTTTGATGATTTTTATGAAAAGTAATACTGAGTTTAAAAATTTGGAACCTATGTTTAAACCTAAAAGTGTAGCTATAATCGGAGCATCTAGAGATCCTGATAAAGTAGGGAACATAATAATGCAGAATTATATCAACGGAGGTTACTCTGGAGAGTTATATCTAGTTAATAAAAATGCAGATATGATAAACGGAATGAAGTCATATAAAAGCATTTTAGATATTAAAAAAGTGATTGATCTTGCAGTAATAGCAATACCCGCGCAGTTTGTTCCAGAAGTTATTGAAGAATGTGGGAAAGCAAAGGTAAAAAGTTTAGTTGTAGTAAGTGGCGGTTTTGCAGAAGTAGGAGAGGTAGAGCTGCAGAATAAAATGGTTGAAATTGCAGACAAGTATAAGATACCACTCCTAGGGCCTAATTGTCTAGGAGTAATGGATCCACGTTCAAGAGTAGATACATTATTTTTGCCAACATATAAGCTAAGTAGAGCTTCTGTTGGTTCAGTAAGTTTTGTTGCTCAAAGCGGAGCAGTAGGCAGTACAGTTCTTGACTTGATTTCAGGAGAAGGTTTTGGTTTATCAAAGTTTATCTCTTATGGAAACGCGGCACAAGTCGATGAGGTAGACATTCTAAATTATCTAATGAACGATAAAGAAACAAAAGTAATTGTAATGTATATTGAAGGCATAAAGAGAGGAAAGGAGTTTGTTGAGATAGCCAAAAAAATAACAAAAGTAAAACCAGTTATAGTGCTTAAAGCCGGCAGAACATCTGCTGGAGCTTCCGCAGCAAAATCACATACTGCTTCTCTTGCTGGAAATTATGAAGCACATGAGGCTGTATTTACGCAGTTCGGCTTTACTATTGCAAATGATCTTAGCGAGTTGTTGTATTATGCCAAGATCTTTGCATCTGAACCTGGACCAAAAGGTCCTAGAATAGCTATAATTACTGATGGAGGAGGAACAGGAGTTCTTACAGCAGATGCAATAGGGTCATCTAAACGAATGATACTTGGAGAGTTTAGTGATGGCGTTTCTAAGAAATTAAGGAAGATTATGCCTGTTTTAGTAAATATAAGAAATCCCTTAGATCTTGCAGGAGATGCAGATAGCAAAAGATACAGCGATGCTATACTTGCGCTTAAAGATGATGAAAATATAGATATCCTTGTGGTCATAGCATTATTCCAAACTCCTGGAGCAGACTCAAGATTAGCCGCGGAACTGATAAGAATAAAACAAGGAATAGAAAAGCCAATGATAGTTATAAGTATAGGTTCAAGATACACCGAGATGCATAAGATAATGATGGAAAGTGCAGGTCTTCCTGTTTATGACTCACCAGTTTCAGCAATAGATTCATTATCTGCATTATACGAGTACCATAGATTTTTAGATAATACCAAATAATGACTGTATACTAAAATCAACTATGATTTGTTATCTGATCTTTTGATTTTTTCTGATATAAATTTATCAATTTTTTAATATAACTGTGTATTTCGTTTAAAGATATATTAAAATTAAAGTTATTTTTATTTGTTATTGAAATAACCTTTTAATCTTTTGTATCTTATATAAAGTATTATAAGATATATAAATAGAAAAAGAAAAAAAGGAGTGCAAATGCAAAAGTCCAATAAATTTTTAAAAAGCATCTTCTCAAGAACAAAAACAACGCTTTCATTCATGCGCTATCAAAACATTTCCAAAAAGACCCAATCTGAAGGTAATTTCCAAGCAGAATATCTAAATAATTTGAGAAAAGGTTCATCAAAAGCACAGTCTGCAATGGAGTATCTGATGACTTACGGTTGGTCTATCTTAATTATTGCAATAGCCCTTGTAGTTCTTTTTGAACTTGGAATTTTTAACGGTAGTTCGTTATCTGGAACTGGAAGTTGTATTGCACAACCACAGTTCTTATGCACAAAACCAATCCTTGCAAGTAATGGAATACTTGTGGCAACTATAGGAGAGGCTTTAGGACAAGTTACATTAACAGGTATTGCATGCAATAATAATGCCGCACAACCACTATCTTTTAATTCAATTACACCAATTACAATAAATACTGGTGAAACGTTACAGATGGCATTTTACTGTCCTATTCCAAACAATGCAATAGGTACCTCATTCAATGGAAATCTTTGGATACAGTACAATACTCCTGCAGAGTCAGGACAGATAATAAAAATCGGTTCGGTATCTTTGAAGATAACGGTTCCTGGAGAATCTGGAAGCAGCAGTTCCAGTAGTACTCCTGTCTACGTGCCAATAACTCTTACAAATCAACAAAGTTCTGCGACGACATCTGCATTTCAACAAATGATAACCTTCAATCCATCTACTTATTCATCAAATGAGGTGGCAAATCTCAGCAACATAGAGTTGACTGCAGATGCCCCAATAGGAACATCTGGAAATGTTCCTCTTTATTCATGGATTGAAAGCGGTGCTTCTGCAACCGCATCAAACACAGTAATATGGGTAAATTTAGGAAGCGTAATACTCGGTTCAACACAAAATTACATTTCTGTAAACGTAATAAACTCACAAAACACTGGAACAGGAACAAACTTTCAACAAATGATTTACTTTAATCCTTCAAGTTACTCATCTTACGAAGCATCAGATCTTGGAAATATACGTTTCTACAACGGAAATAATGAGCTGTATTCATGAGATC
>JAJYYF010000024.1 GCA_021801225.1 Microcaldota archaeon
AAATGCATATGCGGCTCAGCAATTGTAATGAATAATGGAACAACTCTACTTATAAAACACAAGAAACTAGGCGTTTGGTTAAATCCTGGATGGCATATTAAAGAAAATGAAACTCCAGAAGAAATAAAAGAGATTAAATGAGCAAAGAAAGTAAATTATTAATATTAAAGCAAAATGGTTACAATATCCCTAAATTTATATTTGTAAGAAAGTTAAATTATAATTTGCCATTTAAATCAAATAAATATATTGTTAGAAGTTCATTTAACATTGAAGATTCTAAAAATTCTTTTGCAGGTATTTTTAATTCATATGGTCCAATAAAAGAACATGAGATTAAGCCCAACCTTCAGAAAATATTTAATAATATTACAAATGCGGTAATGTATAATAATAAAATAAAATTAAATAAAAAGATTATACCTGGTGCAATAATACAAGAGTATGTAGAATCAAAGATTGGAGGTGTTTGTTTTACCAATCACGAATCTATGATAATGATAGAATCAAGCAAAAAACCAGAAATAGTCACTTCAGGTGGGAAAATTGATCACACATATAAGATATCGAGATTTTCTTTATGTACAAAAGATTTGCCAAAGACCATAATTGAAGTGATTGCAGATTCGCTTGATATAGAATCATTATTTGGAAAACCTCAAGATATCGAATGGTTAGAGAATGATCAAATTTATATACTCCAAACTAGGGAAGCAAAAATTACAGATGAAAATAAGATTAATAGTGTTAAGGAATTTTTAGATATCATACCGCCTTCAATTTGGGATAGATATTTGGCATTTTCTTTTATATACAACGAAGATTTTAAGAAAGTAGCGTACGATTTAGTCCAAGATATACTGAGACTAAATTTATTTGATTGGAATATGATACTTAGCAAATCATTTAGAAAACCAAAAGGTAAAAACAAGATAGAAAAATTTAATGATGCCGTATTAAATTATGGATATTATGGATTATTAAATCAAATAACTGAAGATAATTCTCTTGCAATGAAACGAGTAGAACTATCCTGTAGCAGACTTGGTATGAGTCAAGATATTTTGTTGGATTATGCGATAAACAAAAAAAGCTCAATTTATTCTAAAATAGTTAAAAATCCCAAAAGATATGAAGAAACTTTTATAGAAGAAGTAAAAATAGAAAAGGTAAAAGAAAAAACAACAAAGCCAAAATTATATAAATTTTCAAAACGCCAAAAAAAGTTAGCTGATTTTTTTGCGCTCTTATATGATATAAAATGTTATGGGGTTTTTTATCATGATTATAATATATCTCCAATACTTAAGAAGGCATATAATAATTTACCTGATCAAATTAAAAATAGCAAAGTTGATTATATATCAATTCTTGAAAAACAAGGCTTTTCTTTACCAAAAATAGAACGAACCAATCAAAAACTAATACCAAACTATAAACTTTCAAAAAATATTTTAGGAAAAGTAGGTAAAAATATACTTGTTTATAAAGATGTAACACCAGAAGCAGTTCTCAAACTTAAAAATGTTAAATGTATAATATCTGAAAATGGCGGATTACTAAGTCATGCATCTATTCTAGCTAGAGAATTTGGTATATCCTTCATTGCAGGATTAAAAGATGCTGAAAAACTATTTGAAAAAGGAGATGAGCTACAGATTAAATTGATTCGTGGTAAGGTTTTCATAAATAATAATACTAAAAACAATTTAATAAAAGTAGAGTAAATGAAAGAAGATTATCCTTTTCTAAAGTCATCCAAAATTAATATCGGTGGAACACATGTATTTGGTAAGTTATATGGAGTTCGAAGTAATTATTTGACTAATAAAATTATTAAAAAAATATAGTTAAATAATTCAAAACATTAATGATTGAAAATGAAATAATAAAAAGTAAAAATAAAAGAAAAAATAAAAAGAACTAATTATTCTTTTTACTCTTGACCGTTTTCTTTTGTGTATAAGAGTATTTCTTGGTGTTTTTTAGGCATTGGATTTGCTCTTAAGCCGTATATTGCTTTTATTCCTTTTTGTATTGCAAGCTCAACTAATCTTTGAGTTATTACACCGTCAAGAACAATTGCATGTACTCCTGAAGAGGATTGCACTGAAGAAAGAAGATCCCTTATTGGTACCTCCTTCATCATATTTCCAGTACTGTCATAAAGTCTGCTTCTTAAAGTTCCGGAAAGAGCATCCAAACCAGTCAGATACTCTGTCAGTACCACACTTTCCAAAACAGGTTTTTGATGCTCAGGTTCTTGTTCTTTATTTATAGGTTGCGTATCTAACTCATCAAGATCAGTTAATGAACTCTTTTCTTGTTTATGTTCTGGTTTGCGCTCTAATTTGGGTTCTTGCTCAAATCTTTGCTTTGAGTACTGTTCACGATCAGGTTTTGGTACTTTTTGGAATGAGTCTTGTTGTTGTCCATTTTGAAAAGGTTCATCCTCACGAGTAGGTTTTTCACGATATTCTTGCCTTTGTTTAAAGCCAGAGTGATACTGATCTAAAGGTATTCTAGTTCGCATTGCCTTAATTATCTCCTTTCTAGTTAGGTCCTCTACCTCTTTTCCATCAGGGGCTCTTGCGACGTAATCCACATCAGTAACTGATGAAATATTCTTTAGGATCATGTCTCCGCCTCTATCTCCATCTAGGAAAACAGTTACCTCCTTCTCTCTACATAAATTTATTATAGTTTTAGGAACTGCTGCCGCGCCGCCTACTGCTATAACACTAGTTAAGTCATTTCTAAGTAGATTAAGCACATCCGCTCGCCCTTCTACTACCACAACCTCTGGGCTCTTGCCTACTTCAGGACCTGCTGGAAGCTTCTCTGGACCGAATGTTGTTATCTCACTAGTACGAACCTCTGATTGAACCATCTCGCTAAGTTCTTTGCTATCAGGTATCTCGGTATTTAACAGTAACTTAACTAGATCCTTAGCTCTAGTAAGTATCTTTCTTCTTTTCTCGGATCTTGTATCTTCTACCTTTTCTACAGAAAATGTTGCCTCATAAGGACCAACTCTATCTACAGACTCTACAGCTGCAGCTAGTATACATGTTTCTATTCTGTCTAAAGATGCAGGAAGATATAGCTTTCCAAAACTCTTGTTATTAGATTGTTGAAAATCTATCTCTATTCTGCCTATCTTGCCGCTTTTCTGTAACTCCCTTAAATCGAGATCGTCGCCTAAAAGACCTTCTGTTTGGCCGAATACGGCTCCTATAATATCTGGTTTGTCTACCATTCCTGTTATAGAAAACTTCGCTTCTACCATATATTTTACTATGTCTAAATAAGTTTTTGCCATTTATATCACATTCTATTTTTCTATTTTAAATAATTGTCCAACAGGAGCAAGTATACCTTCTACATGAGTAGTGTTTAAAAGAAAAAGCAATGACCTACCTGTTTTATTGTCTACTTTTATGTTTTCACCTAAAAGAATTGATGAAACCATCTCTGCCTTTAAAACTCCACGTCTATCCAAATCCATCATTAGAATAGCCTTTTCTTTAGGAAAATTTACTCCTCGCATAACACTTTCATATGTGTATGATTTTATACCCAATTTGTTCAACACATTTAGATCGTGCTTTCCTTCTACTATTACAAATGAGGACTTCATATCGAATAGCAATCGTTCTACCTTATGTGCCTTATACGACTCTTTTATTGCCTGCTTCATAGTTAATCACTATGCAAAGCCGCAACTACACAGTAAGTAACCCGTATGGGCTATTTCCAAAGTAAATTAGCGTAAGGTTAATATTGTAAAACATTTACTCATTCCTGTTAGTGCAACTTATTACAATTAAATTATAAACAATAAAGTTAATAAAGCTATACTACTAAAGGAGTATGTCACTTGAAAAGGTAATATTATGGGTAGTTTGAAGAGCGAACTTGCTGAAAAGGAACTGCTCTTACCTGATTTTAAAAATAGCAACAGAGAAGTTTTTAACGAGTTTGCTTTAGGAAACGGTAGAATGATAGGAAAACCTGAAAAAAGTATTATGTTGCTTATTGATGGTTTGGGATTTGATTTACTTAATGAGGTGATTGAAAATGATAATCTCCTTTCAAAGGCCTTTGGTGATGCTGAAATAAACAAGATAAATACAGTCTTTCCTTCTTACACCCCAACTGTCATAACAACACTTGAAAGTGGTCTTTTTGTTGGAGAGCATGGTATAGTTGGCAGTCCGATACCAGTAAGAGAGTATGGAGAAATGATAAATGTATTTCAAAAAGGTTGGGGCATTACAGAACAGGAGCTTTCGATGCCAGATTCATACACCTTATTTCCTGAAATGAAAAATATACAAAAACTTGGAAAGAATCCTGGTTTTGCTTATCTTCAAGATGAAATGGTTTTGAAAAAGAATAGAGATATAATTGATTTTAAAAATCTTGGAAATAGATTCATAGGTTATATCTCACAAAGAGATTTTTTTATACAGTTAAGAAAACTTGTAAGAAACAAAAATTACAACTCTGTATATGGTTATCTCGATAAGATAGATCATGCACAGCACATATACTCAAAAAGCTCTGCCGAGGCAAAGGAGTTGATGAAGTATTTACTTGAGGATATAGCAACTCATCTTCTGCCTGAGATTAAGGAGCATGGATGGAGCCTGTTTATAACAGCGGATCATGGACATGTATCATTTAAAAAAGAACACATCTCGATGATATACGGAACTGATAAGCTTGTTGCGTATATGAACACTGCACCATGGGGCTGTTCAAGAGCTATGTTTGTATCAGTAATTCCTGAGATGGAAAATAAGTTTAGGGATGAATTAGAAAAAAGATTTAAAGGAAAGTATATTTTACTAGATTCTACTGAGGCAATAAAGGAAGGCCTTTTTGGAGGTAAAGGAGTTCCTGAAAACTTAAGGTATAGATTTGGAAGCCACATAATAATACCCACAGATAACAATTATTTTATTTATAAGTATCCATATGAAAAGGAAAGAGATAGAGAGATTTTCGGAAGTCATGGGGGTATGTCGAATGAAGAAATAGAGATACCACTTATAAAATTTAGTAATTAATTTTATAAGAAGATAATGATTTTAGTTTTCTACCAGTAAGTACCTAAGTACTGTACATTCCAGTAATTGAATACACCGCACGAGATATAGTCGTAATACTATTTACTATTGCATTTTGTGAGGGATTGTAAACTAACATGTTACTGCTACCGCTATTGTAAATATAAAGATCACTTCCTGATTTTGTTATATACGTTGGACCAATAAGGTCTGGAGAATCAAAAGATGAAAGTTGATTGGTTTGGGTGTTGTATATTATTATGTTTCCATTATTTGAAGGACCGCCTACGTATTCATTTGATATATATGCGTTTGAGCCGGAAAAAGCTATTTCTGAAGGATAAAAGAAAAGTGATGAGTCAATTGAAGAGAGTTGGTTTGTTTGGGTGTTGTATACTATTATGTTTCCAAGATTTGAAGGGCCGCCATATTCATTTGCTATATATGCATTTGAGCCATAGAATGTTATCCCCTCTGAGTAATCAAAAAGTGGGGAGTCAATCGATGAGAATTGGTTTGTTTGGGTGTTGTAGATTATTAAATTACCTGTTCCGAATTCACCACCGTTTGGGTTTGTTATATAAGCATTTGAACCATATAAAGCTATTCCAAAAATATTACGAAAAAGTGGAGAATTTATTGATGAGAATTGATTCGTTTGTGTGTTGTAGACAATTATGTCTCCGCTGCCTGGAGAATAACCGGAAGGGCTTACGATATAAATGTTTTGGCCATATGAAGCTATTGAAAAAGGATTATAAATAGGACTTACTCCAAAATTTACCAAATTTAAAATATTGCCATTAGCTACATTTAATTCTAGTATATTACTTGGTGCTCCAAAGTCAGATATGTATATTATTCCTTGACCGTTGCTTCCAGTTGAACCTGTTTGACCTCCAGTAGAAACGGTTGCGGAGGCACTCCCCAACTCTTCTTGCTGTCCATCATTTAACTGCACCCATAAAGAGCCTTTAAATGATGAACCTAAACTTTGTGATTGCAATTTACACATAAATGTTAAATTTTTCTGTTGTCCTTCTCCTAATTCTAAAAGCACTGGAGAATAAATATTAGGCGCTGCAGAAGAATTTGAACAACCTACTCCTGTAATTATAAGATTTTCTCCCTGATTATTTCCAATTGTTAATGTAAGATTGCCAGTAGAATTTAAAATTAGATTAGTGCATAAAAATCCTGCTTGTGATAAACAAGCACTTGGTGAAAATTTATTTGTATTAAAATAACCAAGTTGAAATAGTGTAACAAGAGCAATAGCAATAATAAGTATGGACCAACCATAAGTCATTAAGTACTCCATTGCCGATTGGACGCGCGTCTCTTTTTTGAACTTCTTAATTAATTTTTTTGACATACATTCAATTATTATGAATATGTAAAACTATTTATGGCTTAACATAATTAAAAATCATTATTGTCAGAGTTATGTCCAACTTAATGACTAATAGGTATATAAGAAAATTTATGAATTTATAATATAGAGATTTTTTAGTAGTTTTAATGATTTTAGTTTTTTGATGTACTTTATAGTATTATGAAAAAATAGATAACATTACGCTTAAAAATAAATCAGATGAATCCTCACATGCATCTAATATGTCATCGCACATATAGGCCAGATCAATTATATGATAAAAAAGTTTGAAATCATTTTCTGAGGAATAAGCGAAATCTAATAATGAATCTCTTAATCTGTCTCCTTCATTTTCTATCTCCTTTATTTTAGATCTATATGTTTTTACTTGAGTTAATGTTTTTGCGTCATGCATCTTTGAAAGAAGCATTATTGAATCATTAGCGTAGTTGTTGAACGATAAAAGTACATCATTTAGATACTCATTTATTTCTTTTTCTTTAGGAGTATATCGCATATATTGTCGTGATATTTTGAATATTGATTCTAGAATATTATCTTCTTTATTTAGAAGTAAGAGCATATCATCTATAAGGTTAGGTGCTATTGAGCCAGAAATTATTAAATGTGATAGTGAAAAGTACTCTTTTGAAGAACGGGTTCTTAATTGTGATATTTTTGCAGGTGTAGATTTTTTATTTATTAATTTTGAAAACTCATCATTAGATTTTTTTGCTAAAATCACTAATCCTTTAGCTTGTATAAATAATTTCTCTTCCCCACTCATCAATATTTTTTTAAAAAACTTCATTTTCAGTTACCTCTTGAAATGAGTTGTTCAGTAAATTATGTATTTTTTCTGCTTTTTTCTTCCCTATTTTTTCAATTGACATCAACTCTTTTGGTGATGCCTCGACTATTTTCTTTATATTTTTAAAATAAAGTAGCATGTTTCTTGCTGTTTTTGTTCCTACTCCAGGTAAAGAAGATAAAAGCATTATTTGTAGTTCTAACTCAGAACGATTTTTCCTGATTCCTATTAGTTTTGGTTCTCTTTTTTCTTCTAACTGTTCTTTTTCTGCAAATCTTGACAGTAAATAAGATGTTTCTTCAGGAGATAATGAGTTTATAATTAGTATATTATGCTCTCTATAAAGAGAGAGTATTGTTCCCAAAATAACATTTCTTCCTAGATTTGTATCATTTATGTCTCCTTCCAGAATAAGAATTGGTTTTGAGAAGCTTTTGCTTAAACGTTCTGCTTGATCAAATATTCTTGAATCGATGATTGAACTTTCAAAATCAGTTATTGTTTTTCTTTCTACACACATTCTATCTGAGATTATATAATCTCCTACTGGAAGTTGTTTAAATGAAAGTTTTATGTTGTATTGAGAAAGTTGATGTAAAAGTTCATTATTTCTTTCCCTATTATCAACTATAATTGAAAGATTGTCCATATATATTCAAAGAAGTAATAAAGTTAAGAATATAAAAACCTTCTTAAATATTTTAAATATGCAAAAATTAAAAAATATTAATTCATATAAAGTATTAATTAATTTTTAATTTTCTTTCTGTTTTTAATATTCTCTATTACGGTATCAAGAAGTATGAATGAGTTGTCGGATCTTGAATTTTGAGGTAATATGTTTATTGCACATTGACTGAATCCGCTATTCTTTATGTTATCAAAACGTTCTTTGGATCTTTTCCAGATATCTGCCCAAGATTCATTGTAAATATTGCCTAATTTTATGTCTCTTATTAATGAACATGGAGTAACAGAACCGTCAACAAAAACCGCCGATCTAACAATTCCTGCAGTACATGTTTTAAATGAGTATGAATCAAGAAGAGGTGTCTCATAGTTTATTGAGTGCGAACAGTCTTCAACTATACCATATAACTTTACATCTTCTCTTTTACAAGATTTAATTACTTCAGATATTTCCCCATGCAATTTCCTTAAAGCGTTGTTTTCTTGACGTAAATCGAAGTAATCACTACCCAGTATAGATGTTGGTTGAAGCGGTTCTAAATTAAATGAAACTAAATAAGAGTATTCATTCAATAACCTCGAAACTGTAGTTATAATATCGTTTGAATTTACACTGGTAAATACAATACCCACTGAAAATGGAATTTTATTTTTTTCTAGAGTATTTAGCCCTAGGATTGAGTCCTGTGTTTTACCTCTAGTTTTATCATTTATTTTTGGATTAAGACTGTCTATTGAGACCTGAAAAGAAACATCATCATTAACCAAATCCCTTAATTTGTTTGTTTGAGTTTCACTAAGCTTGTGTAGTAAGGTGCCGTTTGTACTTACTTGAACTCCTCTCCTAAAGATTTTATTTGCAGTTTCAATAAGTTCTATTATATCTTTTCTTATGAATGGCTCTCCTCCAACCAAAACTACCTCAAAAGGATTTGCTTCCTCTTTTGTTTTTTTGAAAAGGTACACCATATTCTTAAATGTAGGAGTCTTCCAGGTAAATGGTTTTGCATAACAATAAGTACAGTCGAGATTACAAACACTGGTTACCTCAAACTCTACTCTAAATGGAAAATCAGGATATACATTTTCCATGATTATGCACTTCTTTTATATTCGAATAATTTAATTATTTCAGGATTTGAAGAGCTTGCTTCTTTGAATGTTTTGTTTAGGATCGAAATTATCTTTCTTCCGGTGCTTACTGTTGTTAGAAAGATCATCTTTGTTCTTAAGTCTTGAACAAATGCTTTGTCATCTTCTAATCTTACTTTTATCTGTTTGCCGACTATTTCGTCATCTCTTTTTAATCTTTTTAGTAAATCTGTACGTCCGATATTCTGATCCCATGATTCTTGAACCCATTTTGGACCTTGATCCCATGCTTCCTGAGTCCATTGTTCTTGCTCCCAAACAGCTGCTCTCTTAGATAAATCAGATTTACTTTTTGTTTTGGAGTTCTCTACAGGTACCGAGTATTCTTGGCTAGCGCTGCGTGCATATGGAATTAGTAAGTCAGCTTCGCCACCAGTATTTATATTCAATTTCCCCTTAGTCTTAAATCTAGTCATCCCACCATTCCCCAAAATAGATATATAAGCTTAAGAATAAATATCTTTTGTTCAGTAGAGTATTAGGTATTAATTAAATTTTGATTTTTAGTAATCCAGTAGATGAAAAAATGGTACCTTTAGATTTTTACGAGTATCTTATGCTGAAGCATAAGCCAGAAGAAAGTAGTATTCCTTTAACACAGAAAGAGTCTTTTTTGAAAAACAGTTTTCTTTATTATAACAATGAAAAAACATTTTTGTTCTTAGGCTTTATGCATCAAAAACTTAATGAAGATACAATGGATATTTATTCAGATATATTCAAACGATTTATCCCAAAAGTTACACTTTTTGAAATAGATAGGGGTATTACAATTGAAAAAGTAGGGAACTTTGCAAAAAATGATAATGAGGTAGGATTTGGAATAAGATTAGCATTTTTACTTAACTCTGAAATAAAAGGGATTGACATCCCTAGAAAAGAGTTTATAAAAATACTTTCAGAGTATGATAAAAAAAATTATAATGGAATAGAGTTGGGAGTATATTGGAACTTTGTCAATATTTACAGATATTTTTATCAAAATATGCAAAAAGAAAAAAAAGAAGATGTTTTTGAAAAGGTTCTCGATATACTAGAATGGGAATTTTTAAATCAGAACGGCTCACTGTATTCTTACAAAAACGAGTTTTTAGAGTTAATTAGAAAGTACTCCACAGATATAAAAACAGGGATTAAGGAGTTCATTGAGGAAAAGAACATTAAAAATACTGGCAAGAAGTTTTGTGATATTAAAAATTATGAAGAGCTTACTGTTCCTTTTCCATATTGTACAAAATACCCTATAAATAGAGCCAGCACTTACCTTGAAGCTTATAGAAATGTAAATATGATAGAAAACATTGTTAAAGAACTTGAAAAAAATAACAATGTTGCTTCAGTTTTTGGTTTAGGACATGTTTCTGAATGTAAAGATATTTTGAGCACAATACTCTCTGAAAAGTTTGGAATGAAGATGAAAAGACTTTCTGAATTGTAGGTATATTTATTTTTGTAACACCTTAAAATTAATACTTGACTAATATTAAAAAATAAAAGGTTACATGTAGTTTAATTATAGTAATACTAATATTAAACTGTAGTTAAACTTTAGTAAGACTTAAGAGCTCACTGTTCCATTTCCATATTCTAGCGGATATCCAATAAATAGGGCAAGTGCATATCTTGAAGCATATAGGAATACCAACATCATAGAATGTATCGTTAAAAACCTTGAAACAAATAATAGCGTTGCTTCGATTGTTTGCAGATGACATGTTTCAGAATGTAAAGATATCTTAAATACAACACTTACAGAAAAGTTTGGAATGACTATGAAAAGGCTCTCTGAACTTTAAACAATTAATTAAAAGAATAAATAAAAATAGTGCTTCTTCAATAAGACAAGTCTTTCCCGCGCTCGTTTAGATAATATTTTCTTCTGGCTAAAGTAGATGTATAAGCAACTGCGCCCATAGAGATTGATTCTGCGCCTAAGGCAGCAAGACCCGCAACAAAAATAATTCTTACATCGGTTGTTGCAACAGAGACTCCTAAAATTATTCCAAGAACATTTACAAGTCCATCCTGGCTTCCTAAAATAAAATCAGATAGCTTGCTTCCATGAGAATGAAATTCGCCATAATTATGAGTAGTTATATTTTTATTTTTAAATAGCAATAAGGCACCGATATGAATAAACAAAAAAGATTAATAAAGCATTAGCATGAATTAATAAAAAATTCAAAAGTGATTTTAAGCGCTTTTTCTTTTTTTATGTATAATTAATGTATTTCTTAGATAAAAATTATTTTTAATTAATTAAATTAGAAGTTTTTTAAATTAATATTATTACTTTTACTTTTTTTGTTTGTAAAAAATCCAATAATTTTGACATAATATATTTAGATAGGTAAAACAATATATTAGATTGGTGGAATGAAGTTAATATATAAAAAAGGTTTATAGATAAATTAAATAATAAATTTATTTAATATCGCATTAAAAAATTTTAAATCTTTTGTAAAACTTCTTCAACTACAAATCAGGGGAGTGTCTTGAAACAAAAAACTATTAAAACAAAGGATGAATTAAGGAGAGAGTTAGGTATTATAAATGAAAATATAATAATTAACCTTCTTAGGCGTTCACAATACGATCTGAATGAGGCTATTTATTTAGAAGGAGGTATACATATTCCTGAATTTAAAGGAAGTTTCTTAGATTTTTTACTAATTGGGAGAGAAATATTAGATGCAAGTGCAGGAAGATATGATTGTAGAGTAGAACATCCTTTTTTTTCGCAATCTGCAAATATTCAAAAAATAGTTATAAGGAGGGATAAAAATGAATGTGAAGAGGCTCAGCAAAACAAATTAGTTAATAGAAATGAAGAAGTTAAGAGTATATATCTTCAAACTTTGAGAGATATTTGTAAACCAGGAAATCAGGATGAAGAATATGGAAGCATCACATTATTAGATATAGATTGTCTCCAAGAAATGTCTAAAAGGGTACATTATGGTGAATTCGTAGCTGAAGCAAAATATGTTGAAAATGAAAAACTAAGAGAATTAGTTAGAAAAGAGGATTGGAAAAATGTTAAAGTTGAATTAAAAGATATTGCACAGGAAGAGGCGGTTTTGGGTAAATCTATTGCAGTAGTAATAGTCGAAAAACTCAATAAATTAATTCGCGAAGCGAATTGGAAAGATATTTTAAACATCAAAGAAAAAGAGCAAAGAAAATTAGAAATTGTTGTTCTTGATAAATTAGAATTAATTTCTAAAACGCAATTTGATTTGATAAAAAAGCAAAATTCTGAAAGTAATGAAACAAGGGAAGAAGGCATAGATAAAATAACTCCTGAATTTATACGAAATTTCTTTAATAAATTAATTTCACTTACCATAGATGTAGAAGTGGAATATCTACAAAAATATAAGCAGAAAAAAATATTTGAATCGTTTAGTGCGTTTCATACAAAATAAAATTACATATTATATTATTAACTTTTACAAAAAATATTGTTTATTCTTAAATTATAGAAATTGATTCAATAAATTATAATTAAATAAAAGCTAATTTGTTCTTTTTTATCTCATCTAGTAAATATTTTACTTTATTGATATTTATTCTTGAGTTAAAGGATCTTACGTTTCTTTCATCAGAAGTTTCAGAATCATCATTTTTTACAGATGTACTAACTATTGCTCCATCAGAATAAGTTAATAGCTCTAAAGCGTTTTTTATTGTCATACCACTACCTATCAATACAGGTATTTTAACTGCTGATTTTACTTTTTTAAGATCTGAAATTAAAGGTGCATTTCCAGTCCATTTTCCAGTAATTATTACTGCATCTGCACCAAAATCTTGTGCCAATCTTGCAGATTCTTCAATTGGTCTGCTTTTTAACATTTTTGAATGTTTAACTTGTATATCTGCAAGAATTGCAATGTCTTCGTTAGCACTTAATTTAGACCTATAATCTAAAACTTCATTAGGATTACAATATATTTTACCGAAATCAGTTTCAACATCATCTACAAAAACTGGAACTCTAATAAACTTTGCATTGATAGTTTTTGCTATTGCTAAACTAGCTTTAAAATCATTCCATAGCACATTCACTCCTAAAGGTACAGTTGCAATCTTTGCAAGTTCAGAACATAGATAAGTCATAGAGGCAATAATCTCTGGACCAACATTTATATTGTGAGGTATATCATAATTATTTTCAAGTATTATTCCATTAATTCCTCCTTCTTGAAATGCGTGCAGATCTTTTATTGAAATATCAATAATTTTGTCCAAACCAACAAACTTAGGATAGCCTAACAACGGCATAAAATGTAGAGCACCTATAATTGGCTTGTCAATTTTAAATATAGATTTTATTTCCATAAATTATTACCAATAATCAAGTTATATCTTTTAATCTTTTTAATGTTTTAAGATGTTCTCCAGAATCAAATATATCTCGTGCTATTTCAGTACCTTTTTTAAAGTCTATAGAATCCATAGATAATGCTATCAATGCCCCTGCATTAACTAACATAGTATTTACTGCGCCGTCTGGTGCATTTCCTCTCAATACATCTAAAGAATAATTTATTCTTCCTTCTCTGTTATTTATTCTTGGAGTTATTTCTTGTAGTCTTGCAGGTTTCTTGATTCCAAAACTAGAAGATGTAAGTAAATTAAGTTTAGTTATTTTATCATTTTCTATTAATACAGCTTCAGTACCACCTTCAGCAATTATTGAAATTTCATCTATGGTTATTGTGGGGTCTCTATTATTTACCAAGCCTCTTACAATAAGTCCCTTTTTAATATTAGTTATACTATATTTATTTAACAATTGATATGCACGAGCAACTGTTAATGGATCAATAACTTGATTTACCCCTAAAAGTTTGATTTGTAATTGTTCCGGATATATCGGACTGGTCATAGGACCTATTATATCATTCATGTGTGCCATATTTGAAAATTTATGTGTTTGCGTATGTATTTTTTTAAATCTTGTGTCTAAAGCTTCAATAAATCCAAAACCTGTCTCGGTTATAAGTCTTTGTATATAATTTATATCTTTTGGCATTGTCTTAACTCCCAACAACTCAATAAAATCCGAACTTCCTGACTTCTGAGAATTTCCAGGAGAACCGTGTTTAATTACTGCAAAATTATTTTTAATAGCATGTGTAGCAACTATAAGTGCAGAAGTTGTACTTATGTGAAATGTATTTAAATTATCCCCCCCAGTACCACAGTTATCACATATAATCAAATTATGATCACTTGTTCTAAAGGTTCCTAGTAAAGAATTATTTAAATCATAATCAAATACTGCAGCTATTATTCCTGCAAGCGTTTCTTCAGAACCTTTCGAACACATTGTTTTTTTATTATAAATAGATGAAAGAAGTGCTATAGATTGTATTCTTGCCATATTAATATTTCCAAATATTTTAACAAGATCAGGATTTTTATATAAAATTTCATACATTGGATAAACAGCAAACAATCCAACGGCATAAGCAAGATCAAATGCCAGAGGTTTATTTAATCTTATATAATTTTTAAGAATACTATTAGGAAAGTTAATTTTACCGCCATTATCACCTATACCGTTATCTCTCAATAATTCAGTTATTTCAGTAGTACTAAATATTTCCTTTTTCTTTATTCTTTTTTTAATCATAAAATATCGCCTTTTCAAATGAAAAACATTTAATTTTTTCTAAATAATTCAATTAATTTTTTATTTACAAGGTTAGTTTCTTTATGCATCAGTATTTTAATAAAATCTATTTCGTTAACATTAGAAAAACTTTTATTAAAATTCTCTAGAAATGGTATAAGATAAGATAATAATTTTTCCTTGACTTCGCGACTTGTTAATTTACCTTCCCTATAATTTTTTTTAATATCTTCTCCTTCCTCTTTATTTAAGAAATAACTTGTAAGATAAATCATTGCTACATCTTCTTCTGGATTTCCTCCAAATTTTCTATGTTCTTCAAGTGTTTTTCCACCTCCACTAAAAGCCCGTTTTATTTTAGCGATTACATCTTCAGAATTGTCGGTTAAATATATAACTCCGTCAGGTCTTGATTTTGACATTTTCTCTAAGTTTATATCTGGCATGAATTTAACATGAATTACTGAAGGTTTAGAGTAATTCATTGCTTCTGCCATATCTCTGCCGAGTATTAAGTGTGGATCCTCATCAGGACCTATAGGAACAAGAGTATTTGTAATCCCATATTTATCTTCCGGTAAAATTACGTGCGCAGCTTGAACTGCAGGATAAAAATACAGACCGATATTATTACTTTCAGTATAACCGTATACTCCTTTTATTTTACTTATATTGATTTTTCTTGATAAATTTATTGCTAGATTAAATATTTCAGGATAATTAAAATCAAGGACTACTTTTGTCAACTCAGGTTCAAATCCGTAAGCTAAAAGGCCTTTTATTAAATGAACTGCATGCGATATTGCATCGATACGCGTTTCAACTCTACCAGAAACATAACTTTCATCATCTGAAAGAGGTATGATTACTTTTAAATTATATTCTCTTTGAAAAAAAAGACATGTGTCAAATACTACTTTATGACCCAAGTGCAATTTACCTGAAGGATTTAAACCAGAAACTATTGCTGATTTTTGACCATTTAATAAATTAGTATAAAATGTGTCAAAATTCCTGTGTGAATAAAATAAATTGTTTTGAAAAGTTCTGAAATTTGGTATATTTGTTAATTTATTAAACTCTGTTGCGCCAAATTCTGTTACAAGCTTCTTATTACTATCTAATAATTTATTTATGTTAGATGTTGTTGCTGTCATAATATCATCATCAAATTTTTAATTTAAAGTCAAATATATACTTGTTATGATTAAAGATCAGATTTTCTTTCAAATAAATTAAATTTAATAAGGAGATATGTAAGTATTCTGTTTTTTTTTGTATTGTGTTTTTTATATTTTTTTTATAAAAATCAATACATTTATCTTTAGTTAGTATACCCATTGGAACGGCATCACATCACTTCAGGTATTATTAAGATAAGGTATATATTTAAACTTTTATGTATATAAATATACATATGAAAAAAGTACTTGATATGTTTCCAGAGAGTGCAAGAGTGCGCAAGATTGTAGCAGCAGAGTTCTTAAGATTAGGATTGAAAGTTGATGGTTCTGGAAGAATACTTATAGGTAATATAGAGATACCTCCTGCAAAGATAGGCAGAGCATTGGGAGTCGACAGGCGAGTAGTAATAGACACGGCAAAATTAATAGTAGACAATGACAAACTTTTGCCGATATTTTACAATATGGAATCAAGAGCATTTATTTCTAATATAGCTAAAGAATTAGACTTTGATACTATAGAAATACGTGCTGATCCAAATAGGATAGGTATAGTTGCTATTGTATCAAAGATTCTTGCAGATGAAAAAGTTGCGATAAGACAAATAATTAGTGATGATCCAGATTTATTCCCAGATCCCGTACTTACTGTAATTATAAACGGAAAAGTTAACGCAAAAATTATAAATCGTCTGAAAAAAAGTGAAGTGGCAGAATCAATTTTAATAAAATAAATAAAAATAGTGCTTCTTCAATAAGACAATTCCTTTCCGCGTTCTTTTATCTCTTTTTCTATGTTTGTTATAAACTCCTGCAGATCAACATTGAACTTTTGCTTGTTCGTTCTTGTTCTAACAGTTATCTTTGATGCATCTTCTTCCTTCTTTCCTAAAACTATTGCATAAGGTACCTTTAGAGTTATTGCTTCTCGTACTTTGTACTCTAATGTTCTGTCAGAAATATCAAGTTCTACTCTTATTCCATGTTGTTTTATTTGTTCAAAAACTTTCTGTGCATATTCATTAGTTTGTTGAGATATTGACATTACTCTTACTTGCATCGGTGCAAGCCATGTTGGAAACTTTCCTTGATAGTGCTCCACCATAACAGCGGTGAAACGTTCTAATGAACCAAGAACCGCTCTATGAATTATTATTGGAGTTTTAGCAAGACCATCTTCAGCAGTATACTCTAATTTAAATCTTAATGGAAGTTGATAATCCAACTGGATTGTTGCGCACTGCCACTTTCTGCCCATAGAATCAATAATATCAAAGTCTATCTTTGGACCATAGAATGCACCATCTTTGTCTTTAACTCCATACTCTATGTGATTTGATTCTAAAGCACTCTTAAGCAAAGACTCTGCGTTTTGCCATAACTTTTCATCACCCATGTGATCATCAGGCATAGTTGAAAGGTTAGCCTTGAACTCCATTCCAAAAATGTCGTATGTTTCTTTTACTAATTTTAAATAATTTGATATTTCATCTTGTAATTGATCCTCTCTGATAAAAATATGTCCATCGTCTTGAGTTAATTCTTGAACACGCAAAAGACCGCTCACTACTCCAGAAAGTTCTCTTCTATAAAGCTTATCGAAGGTAGCTGTTCTAAATGGAAGTTCTCTGTAACTCCATTTTTTGGATTTATAAATCATAATTGTTGCTGGACAGTTCATAGGTTTAAGCCCATGCTCTCCAGACTCAGTGTCAAATATAAACATATTATCTTTATAGTGATCTAAATGTCCACTAACTTGCCAAAGAGCTAGATTAGCTACAGAAGGAGTGCTAGTTTCTAAATAATCATATTTATGCTCTAGCTCGCGCATTAAGCGTATAAGCTCTCTATATATAGTATGACCATTAGGATGCCAGTAAACCATAGCTGGAGATATCTCTTGAAAGCTATACAAATCCAAGCGTTCCCCGATTGTCCTGTGGTCTTGCTCTGGAAGTCCTGCCCACGAGCTCTTCTTAACTATTGCCGTATTCCTGCTTACAGGCTTCTTTACCTTTGTGTAAACCTTATTACTACCTTCAGGAGTATAACTCCTAGACTGCTCAGCTAGAGGATGTGCCTTAATATCTAGAATAAGCTTTTTATTCCAACCGAAAGGAGCTTTTGCCACTGTTATCTCCTTAGGAACTTGTTTATACATGTGTTCTAGTAATTGCATCGCGTCGTTAGGCGCAGCTAAGTTACCGCTAAGATGTGCAAATGGATATATAACGAGTGATGTTCTAGCTAACTTTTTCATGTACTCAAAGGTATCTTGCATTGCTTTATCTGCCATCTCTACAGTATCTCCTTTTTCTACAGATACCATTATTACTAATGTATTGTCAATGGATGTTCTTTCTTTTTTGACATCATCATAAAGACTTGCTTCTGGCTTTACTGGCTCATACGTTATGTTGTCTACATCCATTTGTAGTATTTTCATTAAATAACCACGAGTATTGTACTTTAAAAGAATTTAATCTTTTTGTTTTGAATAATAAGTATAAATTTGTAAACAATTTATTTGATATTTGAATTTTTTGCATAAATATAACCAACTCTATACCCTTTTTCAAACCAAATTGGTCTTGTATGAGAAACTTCAAAAAAATTTTCTTTAAGTTTAGATTCAATATTGATATATCCTTTATGATATTCGATTTGTATCTGTGCATAATCTTTTAATTTTTTTGAGTTCAAAATTTGTTCATATTCGCCTCCTTCACAATCTATTTTTAATATGAGTCTTTTTCCTTTATTTCTAATTGCAAAATCATCTATAGTCTTGCTTGTAGCAGCTTCTTTTATTACTTTTGCTTTGAATCCATTTTTATTAATATTTTCTTGTGCTGTTTTCGCCCATTCTGCAGGTTCATATGCTTCTACTTCTTTTGCTCCGTTAATAATAAAATAAATAGCTGTATCACCCATCCCTGCACCTATATCTAAAACCCAACTATTTTTTACATTTAACCAGTTATAAGGTTCTTCTTCGAATACTTCCCTTGCTGCAGTAAATTTACCTATTGTTTTAAGTTTTAATTTAACTCCTTTGTATTCTAATTCAACATAACCTAAAGAATTATCTTTTGTATTACTTTTATATATTGACCTCGTTGCAGGTGAATTAGGAAATAATTTATACTTAATAAACCCAAGAGTATCTAACATACGCCTAGAAAATAGTTCATCAATAAATGTAATATTTTTCATGCGATTCAACATTAGGAACATGACAAATTAAATATCTTCTTGTTTTATAAGATTTGGTAGTTTATAGATATATAGGTAATTAAATCAAATATCCAAAAACTAGAATAAAAAACATTAAAGTAAAAATACATGTTTTTTCTTGTATTCTTGCATATATACTTTCTTATTCGTAAAAGGCGTTTAGTTTGTCGAGGTAATTGAATGTAAATGTCATGTTCCTATATTCAAAATGACTAGTTAAGTATTTAAGGTTTATGATTGATAATATATTGGTGGATATATGAAAAAAACATATATAGAGAAAATTAAGGAGCTAAAAAAGAAAGCAATATATAGTAAGGATGAGAAAACTTAATTTCATTTATTTTTTTTATTTTTTTAATATCAAAAATTAACTAGTGGTTTTATTAAAATTATTAGAAATATTGATAATACTACTAAAGAAGTTATTGTAAACTTTACATATTTTAATACTAGAATTTCAGTTATTCTGCCTAAAAATTCACAAAAAATATTTATGGAAAGATTTAATAATTCATTTTCAATTTATTATGATAAACAATTAGAACTTAAAAAATCTGAAGAATTAAAATTAATTTTTAAAAAAGGAGAAAATAAATTAGATATTGGAAAAAATACAGTAAATATATCAGAAAATGCTTCATTCGAACAAATTGCATTTGATGCAATAAATATATTATCAAAATTTTTTGAAAAGGATATTAATAAAAAAGGCATTTTCTCGATACATGGGGCCAGTATAACAAATAATAATAAGGGGATTTTGTTACTTGGGGATAATGGATCTGGAAAAACTACGAGCGCAATTATGGTTTGTTTAAAGAACCCGGAAATTAAACTGATCTCTGGAAATAGAATTTTTTTAAATTCAGATAATATAATCGGAGGGGTTAATATTATTAATTTAAGATACGGTTCTATAAAATCTGAATTTAGTTCTTTCGATCAAGTAACCATCATTAATTCACAAATTAAAAAAGTTTATAATTGGGAAAAACGGTTATTTGTAAATCCAGAAGATTTAAAAATAACTGTAAATAAAAAATACCCTGTTAAATTGACAGCAATAATATTTATAAAAAAATTGCCCAAACCTTTAACTATATTAAAAGTTGAGGATAAGTATACATATTTACATGAACTTTATGAAAGTATATCACGATGGGGAGATAGAAATCCATATACTTTCGGCTCAATGATACATCTTCCAGAGATTTTTTCATACCGACTTAAATCAATTAGATTACATTCTATAAATGATATTTTAAAGTCAACGCCAATTTTATCTTTAGAGGGTAACTTGGAAAACATTTCTGATTATTTAAAAACATTGATAAGGTGATATTTATTTATAAATATAAATTAAAATTACGTTCGATTTACAATTCAAATATAAACATAAAAAATTTTGATAAATCAAACAACAAAATAAATTTTAATTTAGAGTTACCTGAAAATATTAAAAACTGGTGCGTAGTTTATGAAAAGCTTCTTAGAGTTCTTTATTCGGAGTGTAAAATTTGGGATAAAAATATATATTTAATTAATGGGTATATATATTTAAACGGTATAGATATATACAGTTCTAAATTAATAAAAAACTTTATAAATAATCCTTCAGATATGCGTCTAAAAAATCTTTATAAAAAAATAAGATTACATAAAGGTTTACCAGAGATTATGACAATTATAGCATGTAGAAATTTAAGTATTGAGTATGAATATATTTGTTCTGAATATGAAATTGAAAGAGCATATGTTGAAATATTAAATATCAAATTAAATCACACACTTAATATTCAAGAAATTCCAAAATTAGAAATTAATATCAATAAACGTATACTTAAATTATTGTTTAAAAAGCCCATTTTTATTAGAGGTCAAGAAAGCCCGTTAGTACCATCATCAGTTATCAATCTTATTAAAAATAAAATATATGTTTATAAATTACTTAAATTTTTAAAGCATAACGTACCATATTTTAAAGAAATTAGTTCAAAAAAGCAGTTATTAACATTTGACAAAGGAAAAAGTTATATTTTAAAACCAATATATGGCTCACATAAAGTGGGAATTATAGGTCCAGTAAAAACCAAATCAAAGTTAATAAATGCTTATTCTAGATGTTTACATCAAGGATTTAAAAATCAATCAGCTATAATATGCCAAGAATATAAATTAGGCAAACATATCAGAGTAAATATTAATAATAATAAAATAACTTTTGTAGCTCAATCTATAAGGAAAAAAATAACTGGCGATGGAAAATCTAAAATAATTGATATGATTAATAAAACTGAAAATTGTTTAGATAAAAAGCGCATAAAAAATATTTTAATTGGCGAAGGAATGAATTTTAATACTATTTTGCCCAAAAATAGAAATTTACTACTATCACTTGATGGCAATGGAGGTACTTTTATAGATATAACAAAATCTTTAAAAAATATTTACAAAAAAGAAATGCTTAGGATATCAAAGGAATTGGAAATACCTGTTTTAGGAATAGACGCTATAATAGATACAAATAATAAATTATGGATAATAGATATAGAATCTAATCCAGATATAGATTATTTCGTTAATACAAATAAAGCTTATGAAACGATGAAACATAGTATAAAAACATATATTAATAATTTTGGAAGATAATATGGACAAAATAATAGAATCTGATCTTGTTTTTTCGTGTCCAAAATTTAAAGTTTATGAAGAAATTGTTAAGTTAAACACACAAAAAATAACAAAACGTTGGCAAATATTTTATAATGACAGTGTAGTAATAATAGGGATAACAAAAGAAAAAGAAATAATCATGATAAACGAATACAGAGAAAATATCGGTAAAAAAATATTATTGTTGCCTGGAGGAGGAGTAAAAGAAAATGAAGAAATTGAAACTGCAGCTATGCGTGAATTTGAAGAAGAAACGGGATATTATGGGGAAAATATTAAATTACTAACAGTCATGGATCAATCTAACTCAAAAATAAAACATAAAATATATTATTATGTTATAGAAAATGTATCCTTTAAAGGACAGAAATTAGAAGAAGATGAAGAAATCTCGGTTAAGTTATTTCCAATGACCGAACTTTTTATTATGGCAAAAGAAAGAAATTTAGAAGATGAATTAGATATAAATGCACTATTATTATTTAAAAGTAAATATATTGATTCCCATGATAAATAATATTAAAAAATACTACGACAGTAAAGCAGAATATTACGATATTCTTAATAAAACATCTTTTAGCACAGCGAATCAAGAAGTAAAACTTCTAAGAAAAATTTTTTCAAAATATAAAATTACACCTATTAAAATTTTTGATATCGGTTGTGGTACTGGGAGATTATCATTACCTTTAAGTAAATTAAACTATAATGTTACAGGAATCGATATATCTAAAAATGAACTAAAAATTGCAAGAATAAAAGCTAAAATTCTTGGATTAAAAATTAATTTTTATTACTCTGATGTTCGTACATTTAAAAATAAAAACATAGATGTAGTTGTAGCTGGTGACGGTGTGATTTGCCACATTTATACAAAAATAGGTATTATTAAATGTTTTAAGAACATTTTTAAAAATTTAAATAATAATGGTATTTTTATATTTGACGCATCAAATTATGATTATAAAAAAATAACCAAAAAAATAAATAGATATCATGTTAAAAAAGATAATAAAGATTTGTTTATGGAACGGAAAAAACATTTTACAAATGATGGTTTATTTGAATGGACAGATAGTTTAAAGGTATATGAAAATAAAAAGTGTACTATATTTAAATTCCATAATAAAATAGTTCTGCGTAAAAATTATGAGTGGATAAAATTATTAAAATTATCAGGGTTTAAAAATATACGTTATTATCCCAGGTTATATAAAAAAGGAATTCCACGTACATTTTATTATGTGGGGCAAAAATAAATTATATAAATAATTAATGCCATAAAAATTCTGTAGTATATTTTTAAAACTGTGAAAAATAAATTACGTTAATTAGGTTCCGTAGAACTCTTCTATTTGTATCTCAATTTTGTTAAAATGATATGGCCATATGGCACAAAACATTTTACTTTCTTGTACAAAACATAATTTAGGAGCTTGTCCGATAGGGGGATTTGTAAATCAAACTATTATGGAATTATTAGATCTTACAAAAGAAAATTAGATGAAAAAGTAATTATTTGGACTTTTATTTTTGAACAGTTAGGTGTAGATAAATCTTGCTAATAAATTCCTGCTTGTGCTAATTTATTCATTCAAAAACGATAATTATTTAGAAGACCAACTCAAAGATATCTTTATATATCTTAATGTTATAACATTATAATACATTAAAATACATTAATATTTGATATGATTTTATGGTGAGTAAAAAAACATCAAAACAAACAAGAAAATACACAACAATAACGATACCACAGCCGTTATTCGACAAAATTAAAAAAAGTATTGAAAATACTGGCTTTTCTTCTGTTTCGGATTGGGTCACATTTGTACTTAGAGAAACTATGATTGATATGGAGAAGAAAAACTCTAAAACAAAAAGTGCAGTTATGGAAAAACTTGAAGCACTTGGTTATACTGGTTGATTTAATGAGTAATTTTGAAGAATTATCTGAAAGTTTATGGAAAAAACCCACAAAAGAAAATTGGGAAGTTATGAAAAAATATCTTGTGAAAAGCACTGCTAAGTACTACAAAGTAAAGTTTGAAAAAGGCAAAATAAACAAAGAACAAGATCTTACAAAATCGTATGCAGAGATTTTTGATTCGAAAGAAAAAATATTGGGAAAAATACCTATTTTTATGAAAGATGGAAAAGGTGTTCAAGGAGCTACGATTTATCTCGTCGGATTGCAGATATTAAATAATGATTGATGGTGAAAAAATGATTATACAGGATATAAAAGAATTAGAAGAAAAAAGTATTTACATTATAAGAGAGGCAACAAACAACTTCAAAAATGTTGCTGCGCTTTGGAGTATGGGAAAGGACAGTACCTCTATGCTTATGTTAGCAAGAAAGGCATTTCTCGGAAAGGTACCTTTCCCAGTAATACATATAGATAACGGAATAGATTTTCCAGAAACATATAAGTTCAGAGATGAACTTGCAAAGAAATGGAATCTTGATCTTATAGTAGCAAAGAGTGAGATAAAACCAGAGATGTCAGGTTTTGCATGCTGTGGAGCAAACAAAACAGTTGCGCTGAAGAAACTTATGAAAGAACGAGGTTTTGATGCACTTATAGTTTCAATAAGAAGAGATGAACACGGAATAAGGGCAAAGGAACGTTACGTTAGCCCTAGAACAAAAGAGTTCAAATGGAATTATAAGAATCAACCAGCAGAGGTATGGGGTAATTATCTTTCAGAGTTAGGAAAAGGAGGACACGTTAGAGTTCATCCATTATTAGATTGGAATGAAATAGATATTTGGAACTATACGAAAAGAGAAAAGATACCTATGAATCCACTTTACTTTTCAAGAAATAACCACAGATACAGAAGCTTAGGTTGTACACATTGCACAGTTCCAATAAAATCTAATGCAAAAAGTATTGATGACATAATAAAAGAATTAGAAATAACACAAGTAGAAGAAAGAGCAGGAAGAGAACAAGATAAGGAAAAGTCATACGTTATGGAAAAGTTGCGTGCTTTAGGATATATGTGAAAACATTGTGATTGTATGATTATAAGAAGAGTTACGCTTTTAGGCCATAAAGATCATGGAAAGTCTACACTTATTGGAAATCTTTCTATACTAACAGGATCAGTAACCGAAGCTAGAATAAACGATGCCAAAAAAACTAGTGAAAAGTTAGGACTTAAGTTTGAGCCGGGATTTATACTAGACAGCTTTTATGAAGAAAGAGAAGAAGGTATGACTATAGACACAACTAGAGCACAAGTCAAGTATGGAGAGGATGCTTTTGAGTTCATAGACGTTCCGGGACACGAGGAGCTAACTAAAAACATGATAAGCGGTGCGTCCTACGCTGACGCTGCTCTCCTTATGGTTTCTACAAAAGAAGATGAGGGAATTAAAACTCAAACAAAAAGACATTTATTTATAGCAAAGATGTTAGGAATAGAGAGAGTTGTAGTAGCAATAAACAAGATGGATCTTGCACAATACAAAAAAGAAAAGTTCAATGAGATAAAAGATGAGTTAAGTGAGTACTTAACTAACATAGGATTTAATGAAAAAAATATTGCTTTTGTACCAATTTCAGCTTACACTGGAGAAGGACTTACTAAAAACAGTGCAAATATGCCATGGTATAAAGATGGTAGTTTAATTGAGATGTTAGTAAAGTTTTCTGGAAAGAAAAAAGCTTCATCAGATGAGTTAGTTGTTTTATTACAAGGAGAACTTGGAGGCGATAAAAAAATATTAACTGGGAAGGTTTTATCAGGATCTCTTTCTCTTAGTAGTAAAGTCAAGATACTTCCTTCAAACGAAGAGCTTTCTATAAAACAAATAGTAGTACGTGGAAAAAATGTTAAAAAAGCAGTTAAAGATGAGAATATTGCATTAAGCATAGAAGATGAGGTTTCTGGAAAGATAAGAGGTTCAGTACTTTTAGATAAAGACAGTAATAAAAAAATATCACGAGAGATACAGACAACTATTTTCTTTTTAAGAAATATGAATGGAAGAGTATCTATACTCATAAATGGTTCAAGAATTAACTGTAAAAGCATACAAATAAACAAAGTAATTGATATAAAAACTGGAAAAGAAGTTCGTGGTTCCAATATTAAACCGTTAGGAGCAGCAAAGGCATTAATAAAACTAGAAAATAAGATATTTATGGAAAGATTCAACTCTGTTCCAGAGTTAGGAAGATTTGCAATTTATGATAATGATAAGTTTTCTGGAATAGGTATTGTTGAAGTGGTCAAATGAAAAATATTTTAATTATGGAATCTGGATCATTCAAAACATTTGGAGGAGCTGCAAATGCTACTTATGACATATATAAATTTTTGAAAGAAAGTAAAGAGTACAATGTGGATCTTTTTGCAGAGTTTACTAAATTAGATAGTACAATAAAAAGTATAAGTACAGAAAACATGAAAAATAAAAAGTATGATGCTGTACTTATGAACTCAATAAGAGATGTTCCTTTCGTTTTAAAGTATCTTTTAAATGGAAAAAGTAAAAATGCAAAGTATATTTATGTAGATAGAGGAAATGTTTTACTGAACTTTAAATTAGCTAAAGGTAAAAGATTACTTCCAAAAATGATTGCGAGACAGTACTTGATGCATAAAATGAAGGGTTTTTTATCTTGTTATATCGCCTTATCTGCACTGCAACTTAAAATTGCAAAGGGATTTTTTAAAGAAAAAACACAGTTGTGTTATTTACCAATAACTCCAAATCAGAACTTTAAAAGGATTTTAGTAGGAAACAAATCTTCTGCAGGAGTTTATGTTGGAAGATTGGATGAGAAACAGAAAAAGGTAGGATTGTTGATAAAAGGCGTTGAGAGAGTAGCGACTATGAACCCCGAACTTAGAAGTAAACATTTGTTGACTATTATAGGAGCTGGACCTGATGAACAAAAATATAAAAAATATGTAAAGGACATGTTTCTTGAAAAAAATATTAAATTTGAGGGTTATGCTAATGAAAAAGAACTCGTCAGGTATTACAACTCTTCAGGTTTTTTTGTATCACATTCCGAATGGGAGGGCATGAGTAGAACATTTGTAGAAGCAATGGCATGTGGACTTCCGCTTTTAATAAATGAAAAAAATAATACATTAATAGGTTATAACCCAATGACATGGTTAGTAACAAACGAATACAATGGACTTGTTTATAAGTATGGGGATATAGAGGACTTTGCGAGGAGGTTTTATGATCTTTATAAAAGAGTATCATTCCGCAATGAGCTATCTAGAAATGCATATGAGTTTTCAAAGCAGTTTGATAATTTAGAGAACTTAAAAACGTATAAGGATATAATAGAGAGACTTTTGTTGGATAAATTAGTTTCAGGAATAATATTCAAACAGTAAGTTATAGTGAAAAGTACTTTAAAATCATTGTAGAGATATCAGTTATTTTTATTGAGGACAACTTAGTTTTTTTATTAGGACTAAGTACTCCGAATACTGCCATTCTTGTATGATCACCTCTTTTTGGAGGTTCAGGACTCATGAAGTTTGTTTTTTTAGAAAAGTTAAAGATATCTATAGAGTAACCAGGCATCGCTTCGACAAAAAGATCTGGAGCTATAAATGAAGGTTTTGTAGTATAATATTTTGTTGCGTCATAAATGCCCTTTATTATTTTTTTGCCGTTTTTGTCTGTTATTTGGAGAAGGCTTTTTGAGAGTAATAATTTTATTTTATTAACTTCGTTTGGCTTAACAATACCATTTTTAAAGCGTTTGTCGTTAATAAATATAGTTGCTACATTTATGTTTGAGATTCCTGCGAATGCTACTGTCTTTTCCATATTATAATCGAATAAATGCAAACGCGTATAATCACCTGAAGATGCTGATGAAAGAACCTTCCCTACTGATTTATGAACTAGTTTCTTTGCGCCGTGAGGAAGTTTATCATAAACTTTTCTTAACCCTGTTTTCATAGCTTTTTCTCTTATCGAGTATGACAATGGTGCATTTTCATTTTTATTATAAGAACTTGAGATACTTTTAAGTATTGAGTCCTTTAATGATGCAAAATTATTTTTTATTAACCATGAGTTAATCAGTAGCTTTTCTTTTATTGGTTGTGCACCATGATCAGAAACTATCATTACAACTCCATTTTCCTTTTCTGCGCGTGCTATACAAATTTGTATAAAGTTGTCTATTGCCTTGTATATTGGGAGTAAGTACTCAGGATAATCTCTCATATTTAAAACAAAATGTTGTAATCTATCTGTTTCTGTAAAACAGACATAAACAAAGTCGTAATTCTTTTTTTCCATTGCTTCTTTTGCTATTTTTGATCTAGAAGTTATACTTTTCACAAAATGTGTTACAGCCTCTTTTTCACTCATCTTGCCTGCTTTCATATCTTTTTCTATATCTGGTTCTCCTGTAAAGTTTTCTTTTTTCATAAGAAGTTCCATTAACTTTGAGTTGGGTTTTGCTTTTAATGGAAAACCGCTTATAAAATCTAAATTTTTATAACTCGGCACTTTTGTATCCATTGCAGGAGTTATTATAAGTGATTTGAGATTGTTGTCACATAATTTTTTCCAAAAAGGTGGAGTTTTATCTGAGTCATAAAATGCTAAATCAGGAGTATAATCGCTTTTCATCTCAAAAAAATCAGGTACGCCATGAACTGAAGGATTTTTACCAGTATATATAGTAGGCCAAGCCGCACCTGTCATTGGTGGCAATGTTGTGTCCATCTCTATTAAAGAACCCATTGCTAGTATTTTTTTGAAGCCTTGTAGAGATCCTTTCTCACTTAACTCTTTTATTAACCATAATGGAGCAGAGTCTATTCCTATTAAGTATAAATGTTTTTTTACCAAGTAATCAACATTGTTAATCTGAATTTAAGCATGTATATAATTCTTTTTAAGTAATTTATATTTATGGTTGAGTATACTGAACTTGTTATAAAAAGACTTTTGAATAAATACCCAGATAAATTGCATACGGTGCTTAAACATAAGAATAATACAGAACTTTTCGTTGCAGTACTTTTATCACCGCAATGTAATGACAATCAAGTAAATAAAGTTACAACTAATCTTTTTAAAAGATATAAAACATTTGAAGATTATTCTGAAGCAAATATAAAAAGTTTATACAAAGAACTTAAGGGTTTGAATTATTACAAAACAAAGGCGCGCCACCTAAAAAAGGCATCGCAGATAATTATAGAAAAGTTCAATGGGAAGGTCCCTCAGACAATGCCAGAGTTATTAGAACTTCCAGGAGTAGGAAGAAAGGTTGCAAATGTAATGTTAAATGAGGGTTTTAATATAGCTAAATATGGCATAGCTGTAGATACGCACTGCATTGTTGTTTCACAAAGATTAGGACTTTCAAAAAATAAAACAGCTGATAAAATAGAGATTGATCTTAAAAGAAGATTTCCTGAAAAATACTGGAAGATACTCTCTAACTTGTTTATTGCTTTAGGAAGGGATACATGTACAGCTAAAGAGAAGTTTTGTACTAGATGCGTATTGAAAGATATTTGTATTAGCAGTGAAGATAAATAATTGGTGAAATAATGGAGATAGAAAAGAAGATTTGGATAAAGTATTTTGATGCAATATTATCTGGAAAGAAAACATTTGAATTAAGGCTTGATGATTATCAGTACAAAGAAGGAGATGTACTAAATTTGAGGGAGTGGGATCCAGAAAAAAAGAGTTACACTGGAAGAAGTATTAAAAAAGAGATAACGTATGTTTTACATACTAAAAATGTAAATTTTTGGGATAAGAAAGAGATAGATGAGAAAGGCTTTGTTGTTTTAAGCTTTAAATAATCAAAAAATAAAGAGAGCTAGGGGATTAAGCTGCATCGATGCTCTCTTCGGGATATCCTAATGAAAGCAATGCCTTCTTTACAGCTTCTTTGTGTTCACCTTGAAGCTCTATTATCCCATTCTTCGAGGTTCCACCGCATGCTAACATGTGTTTTAACTCTTTAGCGGTTTTTTCTAGTTCATCTCCTGTCAAACCTGAAACAACAGTCATGTATTTTTTGAACTTTTTCTTTTCAGTATATACTTTTATTTTACGGTTTGTTTCTTTGTTTAGAACATCACATACGCAGATCTCTTTAGGGAGACCGCACTTTGGACAAATGTCAGGCATTAAGTTGCCACACCTCTTTCTTTAAGAAGAGTTAAAATTTGTGCTATTGTCCTTTTCATCTCTCTTAGCTTTACCTGTTTGCTTGAAACTCCTGTAGAGACAATCTTACGTTTCTCTATCCCCTTGTCAAGCTTTAGCTCTTTTAGCTTTGCCATTAAAGCTTCATTTGAGAGTGCTCTTAATTCTTTTATTTTCATAATTATCATTTTATTCGAAAAGATATTTAAACATTTATTTTTAGGAATTATCTTCTTAAATCGATTGGTTTCTTGTTGAAACCTGCAGCTGCAATGTTTTTAGGAATGTCTACCTTTTTAATATCTCTATCTGGGAACTTTGTTCCTGGTGGAACTATTCTTACAGTTACGCCTATTGCTCCATATTTAGGGTATGAAGTTATCTGTGCAACATCGACAAGTTTTGATGAGTTTCCAGATTTAGGAAGATAGCCTAAACGTACCTTTAACTTCTTTGCACGTGCACCTTTTGCTGCTAGCTTTCCTTTAGCTATTATCTCTGCGCCTAGCGCTCCGTTCTCCATAATTTCTTTTATTGCTGTGTGAATTAGTCTTCTAGGATTTATTCCTCTTTCTAATGAGTTAGCTATTGATTTAGCAACCAATCTTGGTTCTAATTTAGCATTAGGGACCTCTGCAACGCTTATTTGTGGATTTTCTAGCTTGAACCTCTTTTTCATTGTTTCAGTTAGTGAATCTATAGTTTCTCCTCCACGTCCTATTACTCTTCCAGGATTCATAACATAAGGTGTTATTCTAGTTATTATAGGAGTTTTTTGTATCTCAACTCTTGAGAAGCCTGCTCTTGAGAGTTTAGACTCCATGTATCTGGAAATTCTTGTTTTTATTATAAGATCTGATATAAATTTTCTTTCTACTACCACACAATTCACTCTTTATCTTTTGAAGCGTTATTATCAAGATTTTCTTGCTTAACTTCTTGTTTTTTCTCTATTTCTTTTGGTTTTTGTTCTGTTTTTGTTTCTGTTTTTTCTATTTTATGTTCTGCTTTCTTTTCTTCTGCTTTTGTTGTTTGAGTTAAGTTTTGTTTTGTTTCTTTCTGCTCTTTTGCTTTTGGTTTTACTTCTTTTGAGTCTTTTTGTTTTTCTTTAGTTTTTTCCTTTTTAACTACCTTAACTCTTTCTACAGATTCTAATTTTTTTGATATTCTTGATTTTTTATATATGAAGTACTTCATGTTTTTTGTCATTTCTTTTTCATCAGGGGATCCTAAAATAATCTCTATCTTTGCGTACTCAATGTCACTGTGCATCAATGCACTTCTTCCGTACATTCCTCTGCCCCATGAGATGCCACCCTTTGATGGTTGTCTTCTCACTATTTGAGTTTTATTTGCACTTGCGTGTAAAACTATAAGATCCTCACCTGGAAGTGCTTTATTGTTTGCATTTGCAATTGCGTTTAAAAGAACTAATCTTACCTCTTTTGCTGCTTTTACTGGATACTTACCTTTTCTTCCATGAAGTTCATGTCTTGCTCCCATGTGTTTGTTATGTCTTCTGAATAAAATAGGCATCTCCATTCTAGATAACTTTTCAGTTAATGCTACTGCACTACTTGCTTTTAAGTATCGTACAGCATCGCATACTGCTCCGAGATCTTTGTAACTTGCATTAATGTCTTCTTTATATGCGTATGCTAGTGCATCTTTACTTATATTTATATTGAATGAGTACTTCATCACTTCACCTCTAAGAACTTACTACCTCTTGTAGCTCTGATACCAGGAGCTGAGTGAATAACTCTTTTAGTACTAAAGGAAAACTCCCCTAATCTATGCCCCAACATCTGTTCAGTAATTATCATTTCTTTGAACTCCTTTCCATTGTAAACTCCAAACTTTAGGCCTACCCAGCTAGGCAGTATTACGGCTTCACGTATATGTGTTTTTATTACCTTTCCGCTCTTAGTTTTGATTGATTCATTAACCTTTTCAATTAATTCTTTGTATTCGTAACCTAAACGTTTTATTGATCTTCTTTGTCTTGAAGTTAACATTGAAGAAAACTTTGTAATGTCGAGAGGTGTTATCTCCTCAATTGCTTTTCCTCTGAATTTATATTGCCTTGCCATATCATCATCTCTTTCTTCTACCTACTCTTCTAGCTGCTATATGACCAACTTTTGCTCCTGGAGGTGCATTTCTTGAGATCATACTTGATGCACCTTTGTGGTGCTGCTTTCCTCCAAATGGGTGGTCTACAGGGTTTGATTTAACTCCTCTGTTTGTAGGCCATGTTCTATTAACAGCATGTTTAATATAAAAGTTCTTTCCTGCTTTCATTATTGGTTTTGCTTTTGCTCCGCCGCCAGCTACAGCTCCAATTTCTGCTCTGCACTCTGGACTCAAATCAATATTTTTCTTTGAAGGCATTGCTACTGTTACTGTATTGCCAGTATGTGCTACAACTGTTGAAAATGTTCCTGCGGCTCTAGTTAGTTTACCTCCGTCACCAGGAAATGATTCTATATTGTAAATAGGAAGTCCGTCAGGTATATCTTTTAACTTTAATATGCTACCTAAGGTGATTGATGCACCCATCCCTTCTTCTATTTTATCTCCTAGTTTAATTCCTTCTGGTGCTATTAAAACAGTTTCTCTATGATTATCGTAAAGGATCTTCATCAAAGGTGCAGTATGTCCTGGATCATCTATGAACTCTACAACCTCGCCTATTACCTTAGATTGAGGATGTTTAGGGAACATAACATCTGCCTTAAAGTGGTTTGCAGGTTTTCTGTATACATTACTGCCCTTTCCACGTCTTTGTTGTTTAAGTCTTTTTCCCATTCATTTCACCTTCATACTAATTTAAGCTTCTTTGCTATCTCTGATGCGAGATACTCCTTTTTAAGGGTAATATAAGCTCTTTTAACATTATTAGGTTCTAAAACTGTATTAACTTTTTGAACCTTTACTTTAAATGTATCTTCAAACTCTTTTTTTATAGAGGTTTTTGTAGAGTTATTTGTAACAACATAAATTATAGTGTTATTTCTTTCAGTCATGTTAAGTGCTTTTTCTGTAGCTATTGGATACTCAAGTACCATAATATCACTCTTCTTTCTTTTTTAATGTAGCCTCAATTGATTCTACTGCATCTTTACTCCAGATAGCTACTCTTGGCAGACCGCCAGGTGCTAACTTGTTTACAGTCAATGAATCTATTGAGCAAACGTCTACTCCAGGTATGTTCCTTCCAGCTTTTTCTACCTTTGATGCATTCTTAGCTATTATTATTACTGATTTCCTGAAGCGTCTTTTATTAGAACTTCTTGACAAACCTTTTCTTAATCTAGGTTTGTGTGATTTTTCTATATCTTTTGAAAGGCCTAATTTATTTATTAATGAAACGATGTCCTTTGCTTTTGAAAGTTCTTCTACCTTATTCTCAACTACTATTGGAGATAATATCTTCTTTTCAAATAAATGTTTCTTTTCTAGTAACTCGTTTTTTGTTGAGCCTGCTATTGCAGATTTTATTGCTTTTACATACTCTTTTGTATTCATTTTTTCAACAATTATCTTCTCTATTTTGTGTGGGTGTGCTCTTTTTCCTTTTACTGATGAAGGTATCTTTCTTACATCTCCCATAGCCCCAGCTGCTAGCTTCTGCCTTGGTCTTATTGCTATACCCATATGTCTTCCTCTTCTATATCCAGAGTACTTTCCAACATATACTGCAGTAGTGTTAAGACCAGCCATTAAGTAATGACCTTGTGGTTGAAGTTCTTGGCTTTGTTCGCTGTGTATTGCTCTCTTAATCAAATCTTCTCTGAACTCTACATCGAAAACCTCTGGTAACTTAATTTTCCCAGAAGCTTCTCCGTTAATATTGTAAATATTTGCCTCCATTTATCTCACTGTTTTGATTCCAATGATGTATACACTATTTGTGGTTCTTTTACTTTTGTTTTATTTCTTATTGCTTTTCTCAATCGTATAAGTCTCTTTGCAGAACCAGGTATACTTCCATCTATTACTATAAATTCATTGTTAATATTTCCGTAATTTGTAAAACCGCCTTTTATATTTATTGAGTTTGTATCTTTTTCATTTCCTATCTTTAATACTCTTTTATTTATCTCTGTTCTGTAGTTGTAACCTTTATGACCGGAGTGTGGAACTGTAAAAAGAACTTTTGGTGGGTGCCATGCTCCTAATGTTCCAACGTGTCTTACCTTTCCTGTAGCTTTTCTATACTGTCTTGAAACACCAAATCTTTTTATTACTCCAGCCCAACCTTTTCCTTTTGAGATAGATGTTAAATCTAGGTATTCTCCTGGTTTAATGAAGTCATTTATTTTGACCTCTTTGCCCATGAACCCTTCAATGAATGAAAGTTTTGATAATGCGTTTTCGCCTCCGACTGGAATCTCAAATCTCATTACTCTTTTATTTCCAAAACTCAATGAACCCGCATCGAGATATGCAAGTGCAGTAACGTCAATTAAATCATTTGCTATTGATTTTAACTTTGAAATATCTGTATTTTTAGTTGCTTTTATACCTACATTAACTGCTAATTTAGAGTCGTATACTTCATTTGATACTTCTTTGTAGATATAACTTTTTTTGTAAGCTCTTAAACCATAAATATGTATTTTTGGAACTTCTAATACAGTAACAGCTCTTGATACCTCAGTACCTTTTGCTGGAGATTCACTGTCATCTACCATAAGCATGTGAGTCATTCCTGCTTTGAATGCTACTAGGCCTAAGAAACCATTTTCTTTTTGTTTTAGATATGTCCTAACTCTAGGCATTTGCTTTTTAGCACGTCTATGTGGCCAATATTCTAGTGAACCTTTTCTCATCTTTAAAACCTCATTTTGCTTTTTTATCCACTTTTGAAACTTCTGAAACGGACTCTATAACTCTTAACTTCCTTATTGTACTACCAATTGAAGATAGTAAAACTTTAGGATCTTCTGCTTTGAATGTTATTGTTAAACCATTATTCATTGCTTTAATAGATATTTCTGAATCTTTAAAATTTTCATCATTTATTAATGAAGGATACTGTATACTTTCTGTTAACTCAATATTAAGCTTTGCGGTTGCCATCATTAAACCCTTATTCCTCTTTGTGCAGATCTTACGCTTGGCCTAGATATTTTTGTTGTTTTTCCTTTATGTAGTATTCCTCTGTGTTTTATTCCTGAACTTGTTAAGCCTCTAAATGCTCTTCCTTTTAATTTTACTACATTACTGTATAGTGGATCTGATAATATTACACTGTTTGTTCTGTCTATTAATATTACTTCAAAGAATTTGTATCTTCCATCTTCTCCGACATAATAAGAGTTTAATACTTCTGCATTAAGATACTTTCTTGCTGCTCTTTCTTCTGCCATTGATTGTAATGATTTTGAGTATGAAAAGAATCTACCATTTTTTGAAGGTTTTCTTCCGCCTCGTGGCTTTTCTCTTTTTCGCATACCTTTTCTTATGCAACTTCTAACTACTATTACACCCTGTTTTGCTTTGTACCCTAACTCTCTTGCTCTTGCTATATTTGAAGGTTTTTCTATTCTTTCAAGTGAGGGACCTTTCATCCACTCTGATACACGTGACTTTAGTATCTGTTCTCTGTTTTTGTATTCGTTTTGAAAGTTTTGTTTTATGTATTTATAAGCGCCCATTTATAGCACCAGTTTATTCTCTGTTTATTCTGCTTATATTTTTGTTATATTATTCCAAGTATAGGAATATTAACGTTAATATTTACAATATACAAGATTAAAAACCTTGCAATACAATACCTTTAATATAAAAGTATGCAGAATACTCAATATTTATGGTTGAATGTATTTAAATACTTTTTGGATAAGTATGTGTATGCATATCTAAATTTAGAATATTTATACTCTTTTTACAACTTTGTAATATCTTATTTTAAAATATTTAAATGTATATTTTACAACATTGTTATTGCTTATTATTACGGTGTAAAATTATGAGTAATGATTAGGTGTTAGACATACCGTTAACATAAAAATTACTAGACGGTAATGTAGTTATACTGTTCACTATAGTATTTTGAGAGGGATTAAAAACTAAAATATTTCCAGAGTTATAAATATAAATATCACTTCCTGACTTTGTCATGTATGTGGGATAATCGAAATCAGGCGAGTCGAAAGATGAAAATTGATTGGTTTGAGTATTGTAGATTATTAAATTACCTGTCCCAAATTCACCTCCATATTTGTTTAGCATATATGCATTTGGACCTGAAAAGGTTATTTGTAAAGGAGAATCAAAAAGGGGGGAGTCAATTGATGAGAATTGATTGTTTTGAGTATTGTAAAGTATTAAATTACCCGTACCATATTGACCACCTTCAGTATTTGTTATATATGCAGTTGAACCAGAAAAAGAGATTCCAGAAGGAAAATAAAAGAGGTTGGAATTGATTGATGAGAATTGATTGTTTTGGGTGTTGTAGATTAGTACATTACCATAATAAAATTCTCCGCCTTCTTGGTTTATTATGTATAAATTATTATTGTATATAGCTAAATTTCCAGGAGAATCAAAATCAGATATAAAAGAGGCAGTCCTATTTACTGCATTATTAAAAGGATTAAATGTAAACAAGGAATATTGGCCATATTGTTTACCTATAAAATATCCTAAACCACCACTTAAAACTATTGGATATGGTTCATATAGCATATTATTATTTGTAAAATGTTGAGGGTCAGTTATTGCGTTGTTAAGAGTATTTAAAAGTAGTAAATTTCCATCTTCAAATAATCCACCATATTCATTCGTTATATAAGCATTTGAACCTGAGAAGTCTATTCCATAAGGATAATCAAAAAGTTGAGAATCGATTGATGAGAATTGGTTTGTTTGAGTGTTGTAGATTATTAAATTACCGCTTCCTGATTCACCACCTTCTTGGTTTGTTATATAAGCATTCGCACCTAAAAATGATATTCCTAAAGGAGACTCAAAAAGTGGGGAGTCGATTGATGAAAATTGATTGGTTTGGGTATTGTAAATAATTATATTTCCTGCGCCGTATTGACCACCTAAATCATTTATTATGTAAGCATTTGAACCATAGAAAGTTATTCCCCTGGGAGAATCAAAAAGTGGGGAGTCGATCGATGAAAATTGATTTGTTTGAGTGTTGTAAATTAATACATTACCCGCCCCTGATTCGCCGCCTCCTTGGTTTGTTATGTAAGCATTTGAGCCATAGAAGGTTATTCCAGAAGGATATTTAAAAAGGGGGGAGTCGATCGATGAAAATTGATTTGTTTGAGTGTTGTAAATTGGTACATTACCATAATAAAATTCGCCGCCTCCTTGGTTTGTTATGTAAGCATTTGAGCCGGAAAAAGCGATTCCTGAAGGATAATTAAACATTTGAGAGTTGATTGAGGAAAGTTGATTGGTTTGGGTGTCGTATATGGTTATGTTGCCTACTGTGAGTTGACCACCCCTTTGATTTACAATATAAATGTCTTGACCTTCTAATGAAATAGATGTAGAACTACTAAGAGGTGTTTGACCTAAACTTATCGAGTTTATTATATTCCCATTTACTAAATTTAATTGTATTAAATTTGAAGGATAATTTAGATTTGAAATGTAGATTATACCCTGACCGTTGCTTCCTGGAACTCCGGTTGGGCTTCCTGTTGAAACTGTTGCAGAGGTACTACCCAACTCTTCTTCTTGACCGTTATTAAGCTGCACCCATAATGAACCCTTAAATGAAGAGCCTATGTTTTGTGAGTTTAACTGACATTCAAAGGTAACTTGTTTTGATTGATCTTGTCCTAATGTAAGTAAAACAGGGGAAAATGTCGTTGGTGTTGATGAGGAGTTTGAGCAGCCTAACCCAGTTATAACAAGATTTTGGCCGCCATTGTTTCCAACAGTAAGTGTCAAGTTTCCTGTTGAGTTAAGTTGTAGATTATTACATAGAAAACCAATCTGTGGAATACATTCAGAAGGTAATGTGGAGTTTGTTCCGTTAAAGTATCCTAACTCAAAAAGTGTTACAAGAGCTATTGCAATAATTAGAATCGACCAACCGTAAGTTAAGAGATACTCCATAGCCGATTGTGCATGCACTTCTTTTTTAGATCTTTTAATTAATTTTTTTGACATGTATACTTTATTATAATGAATCGTAAAGTTTATATTACTTTTTTATTGACAAATAAAGCTTTATTTTTAAGAAAGAGATAAATTGCAACATAAGATGGAACCTCTACTTTTTCGTTATCGTATGGCCCAAATGTTTGTTTATTCATAATTAGCTTTTGATTTGTATTAACGATTATATCCATTTCTCCAGTATTGAAGGCTAATGTGTCTGACATAGGATCAAATGTTGTAAGATCACTAATTGATATTTTCTTTGAAATTAAACCTGTTTCTCCATGTATTGTATTTGCCAACCTTACCATATGTGAAGGATCATTAGTAACATTTTGATCTATCTTATCGCTTTGATATATTGATTGTGTTTTCAAGATATCTTTCCAAAAATCTCCTTTATTTTTTATGTAAACCATATCCCAATTACCATTGTTTATGCCTAACTCAACCAATGCTTTTTTCTTATATAGATTTCTTGCCACGCTTTTTTCTATGCCTAATGAAATTAAATTTTCTTCGCCCTTTTCTAATTCTTTTATAAAGTTTCTTGCAATTTTTCCTGACCAACCGCCATCTGTTATTTTAGGACCCATTAATTTTTTTGTTGTCCTTCCGGTATCCTTTTTTAGTTCTTCTAAATTAAAAAATGCTTCTGGATTTACATCATTTCCTGTTATGTAATCACTTATCTCTTTTCTTGCAATTTGATCCAATGAGAAAGTACTTTCTTTTTTAATGTGTACATGATAACCTCTATTGCCACTAAAATTTAGCTCTATTTCATCTTTTGAAAAGCCAAAATCAGGAATTAGAAATTCTTCTATAAGTTTTATTGTTTCTTCTTTTACTGAAGACAAACAAGTTTCGCATACCCAAGAATTTCCGTGTGAAGATTGACAAGGTAATTTCATATCTGTTGCATCGAGATCAAAAACAAGCTCTGAACCTAACCATTCTTTATTTTCCATAGGCCTGAATGAAGGATGTTTGTAAAAAGCAGTAGAACAGGATATAAAAGGTGGTGATTTTTTTATTAAGTACTCTTTAAATGTTTTTTTATTTTCAAAGGATATGTGTCTTGTTCTTATTTTGGATTCGAAATCTCCTACACCAAACTCACGTTCAGATATTCTTTCTGGGTATATATCTTCTGCTTTACTATAATAATTGCTGATTAAATTAGATATTATTCCTCTTGATTCACTTATGCTTAACTCCAAAACCTCAACCAGTAATATATGTATAAAAAGTAATATTAATCTTCTAATTTTTACTACTTGAAGAATATTTACAATATTCTAATAAGATAATTTATATTTTTCATTAAATTTATTACATTTGAAAATTAATGGTAAAAATTTAAAATTTTGAATAGTTGTAAGATATATATCTTTTTGTAAATAAAGTAATAACTGAGCATATGAAGATAACAATTAAAAAAGAAGAAAGTAATGAAAATGTAACACAAAATGGAATTTTCTATAAAGGAAAATTAGATAAATTAGCTACAGTTATTACTAGAAAAATTGCAATACCAATGGGATTTTTAACTGCAGATTTAGATGTACTCATTAGATTTAATAAAATAAACCCACATGCAGTAACATACTTTGATGCACTCCCGATAATTTTTTTTAGTATGCCTTTAACAAAAAAAATTTTAGATGGATCAATAGAAAAACTTCGGGAAAGTGTTTATTTTAAAAATAAGAAACTGTATAAATATTCAAAAGTAGGTATTCTTTCTTCAGCAACTTATTTTATATCGGAGGGTTGTGCAACTTATAATGCAATAGTAAGCGACGCAGTTTCTAAACCTTTAAGTACAATGAATAAAGAAACAGCAGAATTTTTCTTTTTAGGATTAGCTTCGATAGGAGTAGGTATAATTTCTTTAGGATTAAGTAAGAAAGCAGAACTTAAAAAGTATAGAAGAGAATGATTTTTGTGAAATATATAAATTTGTCCTTAAATGAGCTTATTAAAAAGTTATATGATTCTATAAAAAACTTTGCAAAAAATATGGAGAAAGTAACTGAGATGAATAATAAGATAACACATTCTGAAATAATGGAACTTAAAGAACATATAACTAATAGACTGAATAACGGAGAGGAAGTTGAGGATAATAAAAAACTTATTGACCTTTTAGAAGTTTTATCAAAAGATGAAAGCATAATACAAATAATAAAGGATGATGCGGAAGAATGGATAAGCTTATTAGATGCTATAGAGAATAATATTAAATCAGATGGTAGAAAATTAAATAATAATGAAGAAAAAGAACTTAAACAAATAAATGATATGGCAACTTCAATGAAAGAATTTTTAAGAAAAGATAATGATAGATAATATGGATGAAATAAAGCAAGTTATATTAGTAAGGATGGATATAGAAATGGGCAGAGGAAAGTTAGCCGCACAAGTAGCTCATGCTTCTTTGATGTCTTATTTTTCAACAGAGAAAAAAGATAAAAAAATTGCACAGGAATGGTTAGATACAGGTGAAAAGAAAATAGTTTTAAAAGTAGAGGATGATAAAGTTTTGAAAAAGCTTTTTGAGGCTTTTAAATATAAAGGGATACCTTGTGCATTAGTTAGTGATGCAGGCCATACTCAACTTCCACCAGGAACTGTAACTACATTAGGGGTTGGACCTTGGATTGATACTGAAATAGACCAGTTCACTAAAGGATTTAAGCTGTTGTAGGCCATACTGCATCAAATAATTTGAAATCTAATAGTCTAAAATGTCATTTATATTTTAGAGTTTAGATAATTTTCATCTATTGTTTTTTACTTGATTAATAGATTAGTAGTTTACGTATAATATGGTAGTATTGCAACATATGTTGTCTTAATTTTAGTTTAGTTATTTTATTTATATATTTATAGTAATGTAATGATTAGGTGTTAGACATACCCTCTATTAAATAATTACTAGGGGATAAGGTAGATATACTATTTACTATAGATTCTTGTGATGGATTGAAAACTAAAATATTTCCAGAGTTATAAATATAGATATCACTTCCTGATTTAGTTATGTATGTTGGATTTTTAAAGTCTGTAGAGTCAAAAGATGAAAATTGATTGTTTTGATTATTGTATATAATTATATTTCCTGCACCGTATTGACCACCATATTGATTTGTTATATATGCATTCGAACCAGAGAAGGTGATTCCTGATGGAAAAAAGAAAAGTGGGGAGTCGATTGATGATAATTGATTGTTTTGAGTATTGTATAGTATTAAATTTCCAGAACCATATTTGCTCCCATATTCATTTATTATATAAATATTATAGCCATAGATTGCCATTCCAGAAGGAGAATCGAAAAGTTGGGAGTCGATTGATGAAAATTGGTTTGTTTGGGTGTTGTAGAGGATTAAGTTGCCCGTCCCGTATTGACCGCCATCATAATTTGTTATGTATAAATTATTGTTATAGAAAACTAAACTTTGAGGAAAATCAAAAAGGGAATTAGGAGGGGTAATGTTATTTACTGCATTATTAAAAGGATTAAATGTAAACAATGAATATTGACTGTATTGTTTACCTATAAAATACCCTAAACCATTGCTTAAAAATATTGAAGATATAGTAAATGTCATATTGTTATTTGTAAAACGTTTGAAATTAGTTACTGCATTGTTAAGCGTATTTAGGAGTAGTATATTCCCAGTACCAAATAAACCACCATATGTATTTAGTATATAAGCGTTTGAGCTAGAGAAAGTTAGTCCTGAAGGATATTTAAAAATAGGGGAGTCGATTGATGAGAATTGGTTTGTTTGGGTGTTGTAAATTATTAAATTACCCCCACTATATTGACCACCTTGACTATTTATTATATATGCATTTGAGCCGGAAAAAGCGATTCCTGAAGGATAAAAGAAAAGTGGGGAGTCGATTGATGATAATTGGTTTGTTTGAGTATTGTATACTATAATGTTTCCCTCATTTGAAGTGCCGCCATATTTATTTGCCATATATGCGTTTGAGCCGTAGAAGGTTATCCCCTGGGGAATATAGAAAAGTGGGGAGTCAATTGATGAGAATTGATTTGTTTGAGTGTTGTAAATGATTAAGTTGCCCACACCATATTGGCCACCACCATTTGTTATATATGAATTTGATCCATAAAAAGAAATTCCAGTTGGATTATGAAAAATTGGAGAGTCTATTGAGGATAATTGATTTGTTTGGATGTTGTAAATGATTATATTGCCTTTGTAAAATTGACCACCATATTGATTTACTATATAAGCATTTGAGCCATAAAAGGCTATTCCTTCTGGAGAATCAAAAAGCGGGGAGTCGATTGATGATAATTGGTTTGTTTGGATGTTGTAGAGTATTATATTACCGTTATGTGATTGACCCCCAAAACTATTCACAATATAAAGTTCTTGACCATCTAATGCAATAAAATATGGAAAATCAATAGGCGTTCCGCCTAGACTTACAGAATTTATTATATTGCCATTTACTAAATTTAATTTTAATATATTATTTGGTATATACTTATTATTTGATAAATATATTATACCCTGACCGTTGCTTCCTGGAACTCCGGTTGGGCTTCCTGTTGAAACTGTTGCAGAGGTACTACCTAACTCTTCTTCTTGACCGTTATTAAGCTGCATCCATAAGGAACCTTTAAATGAAGAACCTATGTTTTGTGAGTTTAACTGACATTCAAAGGTAACTTGTTTTGATTGACCTTGTCCCAGTGTAAGTAAAACAGGGGAAAATGTCGTGGGTGTTGATGAGGAGTTTGAGCAGCCTAACCCAATTATAACAAGATTTTGGCCGCCATTGTTTCCAACAGTAAGTGTCAAGTTTCCTGTTGAGTTAAGTTGTAGATTATTACATAGAAAACCAATCTGTGGAATACATTCCGAAGGTAATGTGGAGTTTATTCCGTTAAAGTATCCTAACTCGAAAAGTGTTACAAGAGCTATTGCAATAATTAGAATCGACCAACCGTAAGTTAAGAGATACTCCATAGCAGATTGTGCATGGACTTCTTTTTTAGATCTTTTAATTAATTTTTTTGACATATATACTTTATTATAATGAATCGTAAAGTTTATATTATTATTTTATTGACAAATAAAGCTTTATTTTTAAGAAAGAGATAAATTGCAACATATGTTGTCTTAATTTTAGTTTAGTTATTTTATTTATATATTTATAGTAATGTAATGATTAGGTGTTAGACATACCATCAATTAAATAATTACTAGCAGATAATGTAGATATACTATTTACTATAGCTTCTTGTGATGGATTGAAAACTAAAATATTTCCAGAGTTATATATGTAGATATCACTTCCTGATTTGGTTATGTATGTTGGATTTTTAAAGTCTGGAGAGTCAAAAGATGAAAATTGATTGTTTTGAGTATTATATATAATTATATTTCCTGCACCGTATTGACCACCATATTGATTTGTTATATATGCATTCGAACCAGAGAAGGTGATTCCTGATGGAAAAAAGAAAAGTGGGGAGTCGATTGAGGATAATTGATTGTTTTGAGTATTGTATAGTATTAAATTTCCAGAACCATATTTGCTCCCATATTCATTTATTATATAAATATTATAGCCATAGATTGCCATTCCAGAAGGAGAATCGAAAAGTTGGG
>JAJYYF010000001.1 GCA_021801225.1 Microcaldota archaeon
CTCAGTCTGTTTTTAATAATAGTAGGTTTTCTTATTAGCTTATGTGGGGCTGTAGTCTAGCTTGGTCAGGACGCCAGACTTGGGCTCTGGTGACCTGGGTTCAAATCCCAGCAGCCCCATTTTGAATAAGGGATAATGCTATATGCTAAAAAGTGTACGCTAACAGAAGGTTTAAATATAAGTCATTTTCTTACTTAGAATAAACGTATGCTAAAAAAGAAAAATAAACACATAAAAAAAGAATTTCTTAAAAAGATACTATATAGGTTAGAGATTAATTATCCCTACTTGACACCAGTTTGTAATTTACAAAGCGCCTGCGGTGTTGAAAACTTAGCCTATAATAATGTCGATAAACTTTCAGTAAATAGTATAATAACAGACTTAATAAAAGATTCACTAGTCATAGTTGAACCAGAAGCTACATTTAAAGAATTAAATTCTAAAAATACTCCTCTAACAGAAGAAGATTCATTAACATTTAGTGGCCTCGGCTGTAAATTAAAAACAACCGGATTCGAGCTTTTACACTCATATATGTCACTTTCATCTTCTAAAAATTTAGAATATTTGACATTAACATTAATTATATTTACAGCCATACTGGCTATGGTTAGTCTTCCAGTTATGTATATCTCACTTGTAAAGATGAGTTGGCACCTGCAATTGATATTTGTTATTATTTTTATTGTATTAGGCCTTTCTCTTGTATATGTCTTGAGAAACTTAAATAGTCATTATAAACCTCTATAGTATCGTGAAAAGTGTACGTTTCAAAGATTAAATATCTAGAGAGTTATTATACAAAAATGATTGATTTAATTGAGCTTGCTCCTCTGTTTGCTGTAATTGCCGCTATTATAACGCCAATATTGAGCTACATTTTAAACAGAGAGCATGATGAAGAATCATTAATCAAAGTTAGTAGAGGGATATTAAGTATTATATTAAATCAAAAGAGTGAGGGAATAAACTACTTTAGAAAATGTGTTAACAAACCAAGCAAAGTTAAAGTACCTCAAAAGGTTAATATAATTTTTTTAGAATGGCCCTTCGTGGTTTTTCTTGCATTTATTGTGATTATTTACTTTTCATCGCCAGAATACTGGCAGATATATCCATCACCCTATTTATATGGATTGTTATTATTCTTAATGCTCTTTCCTTCTTTATTATATGGAATTATCAATACTAAAAATAAAAAATCTAGAATTAATGAAGCAATAGCTTATTTAAACAATATCAAAGAATCAGGTATAATATTTGACAAAAACCTACTAGACGACTCTGTTTTAATTGCTAAAAAAGAGAAGATAGATATACCGCTAAAAGAATTGGAAGATTTTAAATCTGATGTATACGCAGTAATTTTTACTAACATTCTTGCATACTTTCTTTTAACTTATCTTTTTTTAACAAGTACAACTTTTAGTATAATCTATATAATAATTGCAACCGCGGCAATATTTTTAATCTCATTATATGCTTTTTGGCAAGTGACACGCAATAGAAAAGTGTTGAACTTGATATATTTTAGACTTTTAAGTATATTTTTGAGGAAATTTATAAAAGATACAGGGTATAGAATCCCTATAGGGGTACGTTTATTAGACGGTTCTATCCATCCAATTTATGGTAATCTAGTAAGTGTAGGAAATGAATATCTTGTTATCTCATACAAAAACCATGAAGAATTTATCAAATTAACTAAGATAGGGACAATAATTATATAGTTTTCTTTATTCTATCTTTCATCTTCTTCAATGTACTTCTATACCTAATACCGAATTCTTCTTTGGCCTCTTTCGGTGTAATCTCCAATAGTCTCTTGTTTAAGGCTTCTTGATCCGTGTATTCTGCATAACTAGGTTTATCTAGGGTACCTTTTCTTTCCAGATTGCTGACTTCCTTACCAATGTATACGAAGTCACTTACGTTTAGATGCTTGCGTTCTAATATACCTATGCTGCCATCCATCTTTGATTCTTTGTGGTTTATATATGAAACTAGGACATCACCCAATCTTTTCCAGTATTTTATCCCTTGTAGTATCTTGCCGCTTTTGTAATCTATGAATGGCTTGTGGACCGCTTCCTGTGGTTCTTTAGAGAAGGGGGCTATGGGTTTTATGTCTTTGTTATTGCCTATTCCTATCAGGAAGAAACCGAACGGTTTTATCTGTTTATCGTAGGTCCTTCCATTGTTGAACGATTTGAACCTTCTCATTATGTCCTTGGATGACACACTCCGCTTGGATATCGCATAAAAGTTGGAATACTTTTGTATGAACGCACCTTCGTTTATTATCCCATAATGAAGTTTCAGTATGTCTTCCCATATTTGCTTCTGCCAATTGACGCCGTTTCCAAATGGGTTAAGAAGATGTCCTAATCCATAGAGTGAATATGCCCTTTCGTCCCCGTCTTTTATTGTTATCTTATTGTCTTCTTTTGTGTAAAGAACGTATCTTTTGGCGCTTATCCCATAGAACCAAACGTCTTCTTTTTCCTCCTTGAACAATGGCTTGTCGAAATTGTATGGGTTCAAAGGCTGGAAAAAATCCTGTATATCTTTTACACATTCTTTTGGCACAGCCATACTGTCCGTATCACAAAAGGCATGGACATTGCCAGTTCGTTTCAGCAGAACTTCTGTTATTGCAAGCATGAGACGGGCATATCCAGTTATCATGACAGAGATTATAGGATTAAAGTATGTGCCGATTTCTTCAATGATCTCTTGTTTATTGAAAATTGCTTGTCACTATACACGTTTATCTTAATGTCCTCCTTCAGCTCCTTTGGATTCATTTCTATGTATATACCATAACTGCTTGCATTGGCAAGTATCTTGATTGGCTTCTGCTTGTAGTCCCTATTAGCTTTGAGCTCTTGCCTTTTCTCTATCAGTATCCTGAAGATGTTTTCCTTATTGGGGTCTATTTCTATGTCTAAAGTATTGACTTTGTTGAGTCTTTGTCTTTCCTTTGGCACAAATCTTATAGCCTTGAGAATCTTTGGGGTCTTATCTGATAGAATCTTAGAAGCAACTACATCTGGGAGTGAGTACCACATCGGCTTTTTTGAAGTGACATAGTTTATCCCTACGTTCAGAGATTCTTCTGTATTGCTGTACTTGGTTCTCATAGGTAAAATGTCCCCTTCTGGGAGTATCTCTACAAGAACGTTAAGAGATTTCAGTATATCTGGATTCTGCAGGTCTTCTAACTTAATCTTTTCTATCAGTTCTCTTACATTTTGGGTGTCATCTATAGTATCTATTCGTTCTGCTATCAAGAAGTCATACAAACCCGCAATGTTGAACATTGTGGGGATTAAGAAAGAATTGAATTTAATAATGACATTTGAGGGTAGGATAGCCGATTATTACTGGAAAGCGTTATCCAAGGTATTCAATGAGTTGTATCCGGAATTCAACTTTAAGACAAGGAAGAACAAGTCATATTCCTGGAACATGAACGCCCCGGATTACATAAATGCCCTTCTTAATTACGGCTACGCTATACTTGAGAGTGTCATAAGAAGGGACATTAATGTTATAGGATTAGTCCAAACATAGGATTTTTGCATGAAATAAACGACAGTAAGACACCTTTGGTCTACGATCTGCAGGAATTATACAGATGGCTGATAGACCTTAGCGTTATCCAGCTTTTAGAGGACAAGAAATTGAAGAAATCCGACTTTATAGTCACTGAGAACTATAATATAAGACTTAGAGAGAGCGCTTCTAGACTTTTATTGGAGAAGATAGTCTTAAACTTTAACAAAATAGCAGAATTTAAAGGAAGATCTCACACTTATGATAACGTTATGCTTGAAAACATAAGACTTTTGGCAAAATTCCTGGAGAATGACGAAGAAGTCCTGAACTTTGAAATTCCAGAAATAAAGTTTTATAGGAATGATGATATTGAAATACGTAAGTGGATAATGTCATTGACATCAGAAGACAGGAAAAGACTTAATATAAACAAAAGCACATTATGGTACAGGCAGAAAGCTATAAGGGGCGGGAAAAAGATTAAACTATACAAACAATATCAAAAAGACATAGAGTCTATCAAAGCATTGGACGCACACAATAACAGATGCGTTGTACTAAAGTCTCATAGCGAATATATAAAAGATAAATAATATTAAATAATTATGCAAAAAACAAAGAGACACGAAAGAAATAATGAACGATTTGCTGTTGACTTAATTCCCATATTAGATATAGCATTTGCTAATAAATGTGGACAAATTTTATTTGAACAATTTAAGTCGTCTAATAAACAACCGTTATATGAAGAACTACCTACCTTCTGGAGGATAGCTTCAGAAGTTGTAAAAGAATATTATCCAAGAATACGCAGAAATTTCTTAACTGTGAGCTCAACAAATAAATTTGGAAATTATGAAACGATAGATATCCCAAAGTTTTTAGAGTATGTTTATAATTATGATTATATATCTTCGTCAGAGATATGCAGAATTTCGCAGAAAAATGCAATTATTATAAAGGATAAATTAACTTCTGTAAAGCTAAAGTATGAAGAAAATATACGTAAAATACCTAGGGCTAATGATAATTTTGCCAATGAACTTGAAAGATTAATAAATAAAAAATTGGTTTTAGATTTTGAAAGGTTCTTAAAACAAAAAATAAATAATTCTGGTGAATTTGATGAGAGAATGATAGTTCCTTGTTTTAGAGATTTCATAAAAGAAAATTATAATGACACTTGGAAATTAATATACTCAGATAGAGATGATGAATACGAAATGCAATTATTCTGGAACAACCTTTTTAGTGCGGATTATTCCAATAAGTTTCACTTTACAGAACAAAATCTAATCAAATTATCAACTAAATTAAATCAAATAAAACAACAGGTTTTATCTTATATAAAGGATGAAATTAAAAAATCTGAACAAAAGGAAGAACTCGAAAAACAAGTTAAACTTAAAGATATCTCTAGAGATATTATAAATGGTTTATCAAAAAAAGGATATCACGGAATAACCAGGTCTCAGTTAATTGCATTTTTAATAGAAACGGGAATACCAGAAAGTAGTTTAACTGAGTTATACAATATAAATATTTGGGTAGATTTCATAAACGATAAGTTGGGATTTAGCAAATCAGTAAAATTAAATCAGCGAAAGCCATTACCGACTGGTATAAGATATGAAGTTTTCAAACGGGATAACTACAAATGTGTAATCTGTGGTAGGGGGCCGCCAGAGGTTACTTTACATGTTGACCACATTATTCCTGTAAGTAAGGGAGGCAAGGATACATTAGATAATTTACGAACTCTATGTGATGAGTGTAACCTTAATAAAAAAGATTTAATTCAATGACTAATTAATTAGTGTAAACATTGATTTTAAAATCATACAGGCGGAGACGGGGTTTAAGTTGCAGCTAGGGATTTAAATTGAATTTTATCTTAGTAATACAAGTTTAAATAGAATAAGAGGAAAATCATAGTGATACGCACGTATTTTCAAATTTAAATATCTAGCGTTATTATATTAAATGAAAAATATGTCTGTTGAAGACCTTATTGCGCTTATACTGGGACTCGTCGGTCCATTTATGGCAATATTACTATTGAGTTTACAGGCGACAGTTAGTCTCACTGTACCAGTAGGTAGCATATTTTTTATTATATTCCTTGTAGTTATGCTCACCTGTATAAGGAAAAAATATCTTATACCAGTTTTCTTTTTCAGTTTTATTTCAATAGGAGTTCTTACCTTTGCGACGACTTTTGTTTCTTCTGGAGCACAGCTTAATTTAACTAATGAATTTACGCTTTCTCTTTACTTATCACTTGGATCAGCATCCTTAGTTCTTTATTATGATTACTTAATAAAAGCGCTATTCGAGGATGAAAGTACTTATCTATTTAGATTAAAATCGGATGAAACTTTACTAGAGTCGATTTCATTTAAGAGAGGATACTACAATTCGATTAAAACAATTAAAAAGTTTTTTAGGTCTTTTGAAAATTATCCGAACGACCACCCGTTAAAACTTCAAGATAATTATTTTTTTATACGTTACCTGGCCAGAATACTAAATGAGTTAACACCTAATTTTACACTGCAGTTCTTAAAAACTAATTTTAGTGATACAAACACCTTTATAAGAAAATTAAGTGAGCTAAAATATGCATATAAATTCAAAAAGGCAGGTTATGAAATTAATTTTATTGACACAAAAAATCGCATAAAAACACCAGATCTAATAATAAAAAACAAAGACATAAAAATGAAAGTAGAGATAACCTCTAAATTTCTAACAGATAATTCACGACTGCAAAACTTCTTAATAAAGCATGAATATAAAAACGCTAAAGATTGGATTTATAGTGAAACGGAAAAACTATTATCAGAAAAGTCAAAACAATCAAAAGATATAATTATAATTGAAATGTCGCCATTTTTGACATACCTTAACGATAGTGATCTCCGAATATTCTTATTTTGGGTAAGAAAAACCATGATTAGGTATAAAATAAAAACATTGATACTAGAAGGTACAGAGCCTGGACCTGTTAAAGAGATGGGCCCAGCCATAGGTTTTACAAAGCATGCGGATTTACGTTTTTTAAATAAACTAAATCAGATAGAAGGTTATTTTATAATAGAAAACTCCGGTGGAATAAACACACAAAATTTACAAAGAATACTTAAAATTGACTGAAAATGGATCCAGAAGACTACATTAAAAGCTCAATAGTCGGCTTTGGACTAGTAACTGGCCTCTTCTTAGCCGCGGGCGGTAGCTCCAGACGCCGCTATAATAGGTGCTCTGGTTTCCATAATCCAAAGTAGTCTAAATACTAGCTAAATTAATACGGATTCGATCTAAAATACTTAGCTGTTTCAACTATTTTTATAATAATATTGAAATAATAAAAAGACAAACATTATAATTGTACTTACAGGTAAACTTATTTTACGCTTTAAATAAAAGTAAAATACGATTATAAGGAGCACAAACCCTGCTACTAATTTACACTTTTTACGGTTATTTCTCTAAGGTTTAAAATAAAAGCGTACACTTTTTGGTAAATACCATTATCCCCCCATTTTGAATAAGGGATAGTGATATCTCAAAGAAATGGCACTAATTTACAGAATTTTTCAAAGGTTTAAACGGTTGTATTGCAAATCCACCCTATGGAATTTTATCTTTCATCTTATATGACGGGAAATCCTGTTGTAAAACTTCGTATATAAAAGATGGTTATAGGAACTTGATTTCTAATACATTTTGTTTTCTACTTCGCTTTCCTAGATGTGTTTTCTTGTATAAGTAAAAATAGTTATAACTTAGTTTTAGAGAAACCGAAGTGGTATAAATTTATTTAAATAAGGAAATACTGCATTAATAATGGGTATTTTAGACAGTAATTATGATATTTTTGGTAATAAGGTAAAAAAGAACGATTCCCTGGGTTTAAATTCTATCTGGCAAAGTCCAAAATCTAATAAGAAGGATCATAAAAGACAGATAAGTAAATCAGAAAAAAACGAGGTATGGGAGAGACAGCATGGTAAATGCGCCAGGTGTCATAAACCATTAATACCTTCTGCTACTCAATATGACCATATTAAACCTTATGCAAAGGGCGGAAAAACTGACACATCAAACATACAGGCTTTATGTGCTACTTGTCATGCTAAAAAAACTAACAAAGATAGAGTAAAAGAAATAAAACAAAAAAGGGCACATAAAAAAGAAAGAGAAGAGTATTGGATTAACCCAATTACAGGTTTAAAAGAACGTAGACCTCCAAGATTATTTTAGAAATAGTTTAAATTATTTCTATCGTAAAATTAGATAATATTATAAAATTTACTTAAATGTATAAATATCAGAGATACATTGATATTATATGGTAGAGTTTTACGCAAAATACAAAACTAAAACCAAAAGACCGGTTAGCTTTAAAATGAGCTCGGGTAAAAGAGTAAAGTTCAAAGCGAAACGAACTTCTGAAAGAAGAAAGAAAGTAAAGTTTTAGTTAAATCGAAACATTATTGTTCACTGAAAACTTCCAGAGGAATTGGAACGATAAGCCTATGTTTGCATTTAGAGCATATTACAACACTCATCACGTCTGTTTTAAAATTAGTAAAATTGGCCAAAGACTTTTTGAACCATTCGGGTTTACACTCGCATTTGCATCTGAAGGCAATTTTAAATAAACTATACCCAATTGCCCCTCCGAATATTGCTGACCTCAAGCCTGCTGGTTGACATTCATTGCACATATTTTTCTATTGTATTAAGTTATTTTTAAATGATATTTAGTTAATAATTTATCAACTAATAATACCCAACGTTTAGTTATATCATCTTTATTTTTTAAGTTTTTATAATATTTTATAGTATTGATAAGTCCCTCATATAAGTCTAGTGGTTGAAAACATCTTTTTTCAATTTCAGGTGCTTCAAGGAATAGCTTAATTCGTTCATCTATAGGATATTTTATAGTTAAATAATTAAGTGATATAAATATCATAGGACTATTGCCTTCGATAAGTACGGCTTGTATATTTCTGTCTTGGCCAGACGAGTATGTAAAATTAATTATTTTTTCAAGTTCATACAATAAAGCCCTATCTATGATAAAATCTAATGGCGAGTAACCATAAGTTAATTTTCCTTTCGTAGGGGCCCAAGAGATACTGTCGCATTCTAATCCTTTGAAGCCTCCATCAATAAACCTTAAAAGGAAGGTAACTTTATCCCC
>JAJYYF010000014.1 GCA_021801225.1 Microcaldota archaeon
GATGCTACGGTTTAATTGAATTCAACGTCGGAAATATCACCTGGAGAGACGGCAGGATGAAGGTCAGACTAAAGATCTTGCCTAACAAGCCGAGAGGTGTTGCATGGCGATCGTCAGTTCGTGGTGTGAACTATCCGGTTAAGTCCGGTAACGAACGAGATCCTCACTTACAGTTGCTACCAATACAGAGATGTATTGGGCACTCTGTCGGGACCGCCTGCGTTTAAGCAGGAGGAAGGAGAGGGCCACGGTACGTCAGTATAGCCCGAACCTCCAGGGCTACACGCGGCATACAAAGGTTGGCACAGTGGGCTGCCACTCAGAAATGAGGAGCCAATCCCAAAAACCAATCTAAGTTCGGATTGAGGGTTGAAACTCACCCTCATGAAGTTGGAATCCCTAGTAATCGCTTGTCACTATCGAGCGGTGAATATGTCCCCGCTCCTTGCACACACCGCCTACCAAGTCATCCAAGTGGGGCCATAGTGAGGCAGTATCCTAATAGACACTGTCGAACTAAGGTCTCGTGAGGGGGGCTAAGGTATAACAAGGTATCCGTAGGGGAACCTGCGGATAGATCACCTCGAAACATTTTTTAAAAATTGTTTCCCTAAACTTATTAAGTGTGCGTTTAAAACTAGTTGCGGCCTCGCACTATTTCTCAAGACTACAATCCATTCTATTTTTATCTACTTTATTTTAATTAAAAAATAAATTATTTACAAAAGAAAAGTAACACATTCATCTAAATATCTGTATTTTAATATACTACTGTGCTTTTGATGAAAGTAAAACTCTCAAGAGAATTATGTTACCTTGCCGGTTTACAAAGTAGATTCAAAACTGAAAACGGTGAGGTAGGTATAAAAACAAATAAACAATCTTTAGAAGAGCACTTCGTTAGTATGTCTTTGAATGCCTTTAAGATACCATCAAATAAAATACTAATTGAAGAAAATGAAAATGGATCACGTCATATATTTTTTTATCATTCTCATTTAAACAAAGAACTCAAGTATATAATAAAATCACAAACGAGTATCTTTAAACTTCCTACTCCTGAAGCTAGGAGTTTTATTGCAGGTATTTTTGATGCATCTGGACATTTTAGAGAGGGCTCCTTCTTTATTAACAGACTTTCAAAAGGAGATCAAGTAATGTTACAAACTCTTGGAATACATCTAAGAGGTAATAAAATACTAAACAACAAAGCCTTCCTTTCATTGATTAAAGGCTTCAGTGTTGTTGTAGAAGAATATGTAAATTAAAAATAAAAAATTACTAATTATACACTTTATTACGGCGGAGTACTAAGGTGCGGATATAATGCCAAACCTGCTATCATAAAAGCTAATACCGATGCAATTATTAAAAATATCCAGAACATAAGTACAAAGAAGAACCATACTCTAGGATGTGAGGAAGTTTTACCTGGTTGATTATCCAAAACTAAAGATACTGGAAAAGCAAATACTCCTACTAATCCAAACGCTACAAACAAACCCATAAAGCCTAACGGACTCTGAGTGAGGTTTAATAAGTATCCTGTAATACCATAATCTATTGTCATTAATCCTACTAACAATGAGAATAAACCAACATAATGCATTTTGTGTTTAGTTTTAACTGCCCAAGCAAAACCTATCAAAACAATTGACAGTGACATTAAAGGGTCAAAGAATAAAATATTATAACTACCGGGAAGTGGCCATGTTAACTGACCCCATAACGATATAATAAAAAGATAAATTCCTATTGCTCCAATAGGTAAAAGACCACCACTTATTATGCTGTATATATCTATATTATCTTTTTTCTTAATATTTTTCCTGTAATTGTAGTAAACACTTACTGTCATATATAAAGTAAGTATTCCTACAAACCCAATTGCAAACAAAACATACGCTATTTCGTCTATGAACATATATACTCCTATTTAATATTATCTAACATAAATTATTTAAATATACTCTACTATTCTTATATGTGATTTTGTGTTGCTTGGCATAAAAAGAATTTATGAAAAATCAAGCATTACCGATGGCCGTAGAATTCTTATTGATCGGTTATGGCCCAGAGGAGTTAGAAGAAGTACTGCCAATATAGACTCATGGATACGAGATGTTGCCCCTAGTAAAGAACTACGTACTTGGTTTCTTCATGATCCTAATAGATGGACTCAGTTCGAAAAAAAATACAGAAAAGAATTAGAAGCTAATGAGTATGTCAGAGTAATAATTAACAAATCAAAGAAGGATGACATTACTTTAGTTTATTCATCAAAAGAAAAACACAACAACGCAGTTGTACTATTAAGATTCCTAAAGGAAAAATTAAAAGAAGACCATAAACAAGAGTTAAGATTACTAAAAGAAAAGGAGAGGCTTAAAAAACAACGTCAAAATCAAAGGAATTTAAAGTTAAACGTTAATTATTCTTAGGTCTATTTTTAAAATCTTTACTTATTTGATTATAACTCTACTCTTTTTATCTCTAATCTTGTAAGTGGAGTTATGTTACTAACTTTTTTAATTGCTTCCTTTTGAATTGAACCATCTACCATCTCCTTTATTACAGTTTCTTTATCTGTACTCTGGACATGTTCCTTCAAGAAGTTAGATAACTCTTTTCTTATTGCCATTCTTTTCTTTGTTGTTATTCTTGTATTTGTTGTTGCAATAAGTTTTATTATAATACCTGAGTTATTCTTATCGGTTAATTTATCTATTGTGTAAATAACACTTCCGTGTCTTTTTACAAATGAGTGTAAATAACTGAACGTTTGTTCTAAATATTTTAATTGCGTATGTGCTGCATTTCCATTGACACTATTTATCTTTAATCCTACTACCATAAACGAGTGCATAGGATTATTTGTTATCCAGGACATACTCACTTTGATCATTCTTCCAGGAGCATTCTTTTCATCATTGATTGGCATCTCCCCTATCGTATTTTTTCCAAACAACTCAGGAGTGTATATATTTAACCATTTTTTGGCCTTCCAATTTTCTAATCCTTTTCCTGTTGCCATCAATTCATCTCTTTACAATAAGTGCTGCTTTTTCTGGATCATACTTCCAATCCTTATCAAGCCTGCCCTCCTTTTTATAATATTTAGTTAATCTCCAAATCTTAGACTCTATTCTGTTTAATCTAAGTTTATTGTGAACATCTTGTTTATTATTTGATAAATGTACTCTTACATTTACTGCTCTCTTCATTAAGTCCATTAAATCCTGAGGAAATTCTGGCTCATAGCCTTTTTCATTCATCACTATCGTTAATCTCTTGCCTAAAACTTGTTTTATGTATGGTACTTTGTGTTTATCCTTTAAGTACTGGCCTATTAATCTAGGCTCAATTCCTTTTTTAATGTATTCTGATATTTTTTCCTCTACTTCTTCCTTCGGCATAACTTCTTTAGGGTGAACTCCCATCTCTACTACTGGCTTTCTTGATTTTGATTTTCCTCTTTTTTTAGTATGCATCCTTGCCATTAAATCACAATAAATTAATGTGTCATTTTTATAATACAAAGCTAAAAGAAAAACACGCTTAGCTTGTCTATATTAAACTATATATTTATCAGCAATATTTATAAGGGTATTGTTATTACTAAATACTTATTATATAAAGTAAAATGTCCAATAATTAAAAGTTACATATTTAAATGCAAATCCTGAAGCTATAAATTTACCGTAACTTTGAAATGTGTCTCTGGTACATCTAAATTAGCTTTTTCTAATTTTATCTCATTTATTTTCATTATGCCCTTTATATCATTTAAGTATCCCTTATCTATATTTCCCTCTATTATTACCTCTTTTACTTCAGCGTTCAAGGCAAGTTTATTATCATGCTTCCACGCTCTTATATAATTTATTAATTTTGAAATCTCCTCACCGTTTTCTAAGGATTTTTTATCAAATAACTCTTCTTCGAAAACAGGCCAATCACTTAAATGTATAGAGCTTCTCTTTTCTTGTACTTTATATAAATTTTGATAAATTTCTTCTGTTACATATGGCATATAAGGTGCAAATAGTTTAATTATAGATAAGAATACCTTGTTCAATACATATCCTGGGCTGTCTATGTTGTTATAAACCCTATGTTTAATATACTCCATGTAATTGTCAGTAAAGTTCCAGAAAAATGCCTCTATTTCTCTTTTAGCTCCAGCATAATTATACTGGTCAAACATATCTGTTGCTTTTTTTATTGTATCATTTAACTTAGAGAGAATCCATTTATCAAATAAATTATTTACTTCTGTATTATCACTTTTTATTTTAGCTGTAAACTTTGCGACATTCCATAATTTATTTACCATTCTTGAACCGGTAATCAAATCCTTTTCTTGAAATAATGCCTCATCTCCTAATTTAGAAGAACTAGCCCAGTATCTTAACGCATCAGCTCCATATTTTTCTATCATTGGCATTGGTTCTACTATATTGCCTACTGATTTATGCATAGGTTTTCCTTTTGAGTCTAGCCCATGTCCAGATATCATAACATCCTTCCAAGGGAGTTTTCCTGTATGCAAGTAACACTTAACTACAGTTGTGAACAACCAAAAAGATATTATGTCATGTGCCTGTGGTCTTAATGACATCGGGTAAATATCATACTTTATCTCATTACTCAAACTCCATTTTTTATTTATCAAAGGTGTTAATGATGATGTTGCCCATGTGTCTAATACATCCTCCTCAGGGTATACCTCTGTAGAACCACAATTTTTACATGGTTTTTTCGGCATATCCTTTAATGGATTTACTGGAAGATCCTCTTTTTCAGGAAATATGGGCTCATTACATTTTTTACAGTACCAGATAGGGAAAGGTATTCCATAATATCTTTGTCTAGATATGGACCAATCCCATTGTAACCCATTTACCCAGTTATCATATCTTACTTTCATATATTCTGGTTTCCAGTTTAATTGATTTCCTAACTCTATTAGTTTCTCCTTCAAATCTAAGTATTTTATATACCACTGTTTTTTTACCAAGAACTCTATCTCAGTATCACATCTTTCGTGCACATTTACTGTATGCTCTATATCTTTTTCTTCTATCAAAAAGCCCTTTTCTTTTAACTCCTCTATTATAGCTTTTCTTGCATCACGCACCTTCATATCCTTAAAATGAGGGTGTATCATGTTAGCCTTTTCATCTATTATTATCTTTAACGGTAAATTGTATGCCTTGTACCATTCAATATCAGTTAAATCACCAAATGTACATGACATTACAACGCCAGTTCCTTTTTCAGGATTCACTCTTCTGTCTGTTTTAATCTCAACTTCCTGTCCAAATATAGGAACCTTCACTTTTCTTCCAACTAGCTTTGCATTTTTTTTATCATCTGGGTTGACAAATATTATTACACAAGCAGGAAGAAGTTCAGGCCTTGTTGTAGCAATTATCACATCATCTGCAAACTTAATCTTAACAAATTTTGTGTTAAGCATTTTATCTTTCAGTTCCATTTGTGAAAGTGCAGTTTTACACTTCGTACACCATATAGTCGGGGTTTCCTTTCTATATGCCCTATTCATTTTATAAAGTTCAATAAACGAGTACTGAGATATGTGTTGTACATCTTTGCTTATAGTTGTATAAAAATATGACCAGTCTACAGAGACTCCTAATGTTTTCCATATATTTATATAAAGCTCTTCGTACTCTTTTATGCTATTTTCAACAAGTTCGATAAACTTTTCTCTTCCTACCTTTTCAGATAACACATTATTTTTCTTTTCAACTAAAATTTCAGTTGGCAATCCATTGTTATCTAAACCAAACGGATAAAAAACATCATAGCCTTTCATTCTTCTATATCTAGCTACAAAATCGGCCTGTGAGTAAGAAAATACGTGTCCTACATGTAAAAATCCTGAAACTGTCGGAGGAGGCGTATCTATTGCAAAAATTGGTTTTCCATTCTTCTTAAATTTATTTATTTCATTAACTTCCCAATAACTGCGTATTTTTTGCTCTACTTCCTTTGTTATATATTTATCATCCATAATTGTTTTTATGTGTTAAAATATATAAAAGTAGTGAATTTTAAAAGTTTAAAAAAAAGTTAAAAAATAAATCTTTACTCGTAAACAGAATGGTAAGTACTTCCAGCTTCATCATTTATTACTATGCATTCTCCTTCACATTGCACTAAACATGCTTGGCACAATATACATGAAGGTCCATTTACTGCAACTGAGATTCCTCCTGTCTTTCCATCGTTCGAGTTTGCAAAGTGATTATGTCCATCATCTTTACCTGACCATTTATCCTTTACTGTTTTATCAACAGTTCCGTTCCATTGTGCATCAGCAGGAGCAGAATCTGTGTTAACATCATTTCCATCTCTATTCTTCATCTCAAAAACTCCCACTGGGCAAACATCATGGCAATGTGAGCAACCTGTACATTTCTGTTTTTCTACATATACTTGCATAAATTACACCTTTTATTTTTTAGCCCTCTTTTTCCTAAGGACTAACTCATAATTATCTAAATCTTTATAAGCTTTTTCAATATGTTTATTTGGAGCTTTTCCTGAGATCATTGCTTTATGTGCATTAAGTGCCTCTATCATTTTTTTATGATGTTTAATTCTCTTCTCAATAAACTCTTCATGTTTCATGTAAACACAATACACTCTAAACTAAAAAACTATTTAAATATTAATAAAAAACAATTTAACAAAGTAAAAGTAATTAAAAAATCTTTAAAATCAAGGAACTATATCTTTACTGTGGATTATCCTGATAAATATCTTGTCCTGTAGTAATAAAAAAGTTCGAACTACTATCAACATATGTTTTATTTAAATGAATCATTTCAGCTGAGGTAGAAACTGGGACTAGAAAATCTTTGAACTGAGATTTATTTAAACCGGTGTAAGATAACCTCCACATCTCATTTGTAAATGTAGGAATAGCAACAAATCTATCTTCAAAAACTAAACCATCTACTTGTTTTTTGGACATATTAACATACGATTGGTAACTTAATTGTTGTGGTTTAAAGTTAAGTTCCGAGTAAGTCTCTGTCATAAGGCCGGTGAACTGTCCTTTATTTTCACTTCCAGAAAAAATATCTCCTACTGCATTAAATGAAATCTCTGCAGTTCCACCATTATTAAGATCTTCGGCAAACATACTTACCCTGCCTTTTGAGATACTTAGGTGCATTTTAATCTTATCATTTTCATTTACTTTTTTAGAAAAATCTACAGCTCCTTCGTAAATCAACTTTGTATTCTGGTTATATACATTATAAATTAAGTTGAATTTATCATTGCCATAATTAGTTAATGATTCTTGGTACCACCACCCTTTGTTTGTTAACCCATTTAATTCATATCCTATCCACGTAACATCTTTTTGTTTTTTAGCAATAACTTCATACTCTAATGAGTGTGTTTTATTATTGAACATTTCACCTACTTGGGTATAAGTCGGTATTAGGGGGTAACCATAGTATAGCGGTATTCCTACTCTACCTGCAATTATAGGCATTGCAAACAAAGATACACCAAAAATAACTTTTTTAATCGAACCTGCTTTCTTTTTAGGCACAGGCGGTACGTGAAGCTCTTCCTTATCATCCTTAGATCTTTTCAGTACTTTAAAATCAACTACATTAGAATGTTGAGTAGTCTCTGACTTTTCTAAATTTTCTTGTGTTTTATATTTAATATCCGCAGTAACTACTCGTAGCCTTTTCTTTTTTCCATTTTTAATGTGTTTTACTTTGAGACCATTGTATATTAAATTAAATTTTTGGGCCTTTTTAGCACCTATCTTATTCATCGTTCCAAAAAGTAGGTTTATCTGGTTAAAATATGAGCTTTCTGAATCTATTCCTGCATCATTAATCTTGTTCAGTAACTCATTAATACTATCATTAAATGAATCAATATCTTCATTAATAGGATTTATAGAGCTAAGTAGTTCAATGTGCTTCTCTAAACTTACTACTAGATTTTTTGTCCCTATGGAATCATCACAATTAAAGTAATATTAAGTATTAAATTATTAAAACTATATGTAAAAAAAGTTTTAGTGGTCAAGTAAGCCGTAAGCTTTACTCTCCCCACATCTCTGCTTTTATTTCCTTTTCATCTACTCCTAGCCCTACTAAAGCGGCCTTGAGTGCTTTTACGAAAGCAGGAGGTCCACAAATATAACTTACTCTGTCTTTAAAATCCGGAACGTATTTCTGTATCATTGTAGCATCAACGTGTCCTTTTTCTCCGGTCCATCCATCGCCTTCCTTTGGTCTAGTGACTGTTACTATAGTTTCGATGTCTAAATCCTGTTTAAACCTTTCTAGCTCTTCTTTTTGTATTATTTCATCGGGGAACTTAACACTATAGATAACCTTGCAATTAGTTTCTGCCTTAATGCCTTCAATATGTTTGATCATAGACATAAAAGGAGCTATTCCAGTACCACCCGCTAGAAACAATAACTTATCTTTATTATTAACATCAAACTTGAACTGACCATATGGAGCAGATATATAATACCTGTCATTAACCTTTGCGGTATCTAACTTACTAGTGAACTTTCCATGTATTAATGATATTAAGAACTCTAAGGTGCTGCTTGGAGGTGCATTTGCTATTGAAAAGGCTCTTGAAATCCTTTCTCCTGTGCCTTCATTTCTATACTCTACCATAGCAAACATTCCTGGAACAAAATCTATACTTGTTCCATCTTCTGCTTTAAACTTAAATGATGTTACTGTAGGGGTGCATTTTGTTATTTCACTTATTAAGTATGGTTTGCCCACTATCATATTATCCACTAATCCAATAAAAATAAAATTTATTTACTGCTTGCCTTTTGCTCCTGTCATATTCTCTAACGTTTTTTCAAACTTTTCAAGATTTTTAATTACTTCTTTTAATTTAGGGTTTATATTATAACCTAAATCATAACCTCTCTCAGTTCTAATATGTGTAGGTTGCAGTACATTCAAAGACATAGATAAATTTCTCAATGTGAGTATAAGTGTTTTTCTTGTAAAACTTTTACCCAACATATTATAAAGTTCTCTTGTAGTTCTTGGCGACTTAACCATCAATAATTTGAGAACTGCATAATTAGGTTTACTGAGTATTCTCCTCATAAGCCATATTTCATCATCATCTTTTTCCTTCCTTACCATTTAATCATACCTATTATTGTAAACAAAACTTTATAAATCCTATTATACCTGTTACAATTTTGTTAACTTTAATTAAATTTATTATATTGCTATACATTCAAAAGGTATAAAAAGCAATTTGTTGTATTATAGTATATGATATTATACTTTAGTAAATATGTTGTGATGCGATGAATAACTTTTTATCAAAAATTTTATCAAAAAATAAAAAAGAAAATTATATACAAACTGAAATATTATTTAATGATTTAAGTTTAAAAAATAATATATTGCTTTTTTGTTATTTACACATGTGTATATTTCTAGATTCATCTGTTGTATTCTTATCAAATGATGATAACTCATTAAACAATATTTGTTATTATTTATCTAGAATGTTTCCTCTTAACGCAAATTTATTTGGAGTAAATACTATTCAATTCTTGAACTCTTCCCATAAAGTATTCGGCATACAAACAAAAAATCTGAATAAAATTAATCTTCCAAAAGAAAATAACAGAATCTTCATTTCAAAGTTTAGTACAATAAATGATTATAAAAATTCAGAAACTGTTTTATATTCTGCAAACTCCTCGTATTCTTTTATTAAATTACAACTTAATCCTGATTTATTTATTGAGAGTATTTTAGATAAGTCTTCAGTATTAAACTCCATAAATAAATTAAGTTCATTAATTTACATAAAAGATGATACATTTGATATATATGAATTTTCCTGGTTAAGTAATGCTGAAATACTTAACGGTCAATCAATAAATGATTTAGATATGTTTAACCTTAAAAAATTATCCGGTTTATCTGATACATTCATAACTGAATCAAATATTCTAGAAAAATATACAATAGAAAGAGGCATAAATAAAGATTATTGTACTAAGTACTTTAAAAAATTATTAGATAAATACAAAACTTCTAAAAATTTCGGTATATTTAACTTTAATTCATTCTCAGATATTTAATCTTAAATATATGATTTTATAAAATGGTAATCTACACTTCTTCATTTTTACTTCCAACGCCAATTTTTTTAGTTAATATTTGCGAAGCAATCTCTGCAGGATTCATTACATTTATCTTAGAGTTAAGGCTCATTACATTTTTCTGTTCCTCTTCACTATGGACAACAGTTGTTACTCTTGCATTTTTTGCAAGATTTCTTACTATTAAAAGTAAATATATCATCTTTGATTTATCACGCATATCTACTATTATATCCTTAGCAGTACTCATTTCAAATTTAGACATGTCCATCTCACTTGTTTCATCAGCAATATACGCTCTATATCCTAAATCTCTTAATCTATCTGCAACTGTCTTGTCTGAAGTTATCATTATAAACTTTTTACCTTCTGACTTAAGCTTTTTAGCTATCTGCATATTTACGGTATCTGTTCCTATCAATAAAATATGCTCCTTTAAAAATCTTCTTTCAAAATTTGTTATTCTACCTGATAATTTTTCAACTCTATCTCCCATTAAATCACTTGATAAAACAGTAACGGCACTTAAGAATACAGCTAATCCTGTAATAATAAGGATCATCACAAATAATCTAGCAATTTCTGTAACTGGAACTATATCTCCATAGCCTACTGTAGAAACTGTTATTAGTGTAAAGTACGCAGCATCAAATAAATTATTTATTTTTATATTAAAGTTATTTCCATAATGCCCTAAAATATATGTCCCTACTGTTCCAAAAACGAATACTGCAGTTATTGCAATAAAATAAATTAAAGCTTTAGCCGTTAAGCGCATAAAATCAATTATCATAACATTGAAAGCAATTTAAACAATACTTATATTATCTTATATCTCTTTTCAAAGAATCTTTTAATTTTTTTATAATTTTTTATAATATTTATTCATTATTTAAAAATTCTATTTTTTTAAAATACGTATTTTAAGTAAGGTATTTAAATTTTAAAATGAATTACTTACTATGTTCATCGGTCATTTTGCAATAGCATACATTATAACTTATTTATATCCATCAATTCCATTATGGGTAGCGCTTCTAGGCGTTAGTTTTCCTGATTTGCTATGGCCTATTCTTGTTTTTCTCGGTGTTGAAAAAGTTAAAGTTAACTCAGATTCCCCTCTTCAAAAGGATTTAAAATTTATTAATTATCCTTACTCGCACTCTCTTGTTCTTTCTACTATGCTAGCGTTTATTTTTGGAGGTGCATTATCTATTTTATTGAATAATAGTCTAATATTATTTGTATTTCCAATACTTTCAGCTTCACACTGGTTTCTTGATGTTATAGTTCATCAAAAGGATCTCCCTTTATTGGGCTTTTCAAAAAGAGATATAAAGGTAGGGTTGGGGCTATGGAACTACGGAAAGGTGGCTTTTATAACAGAATATATCTTTTATATTATAATTACCTTGATTTTTGCTCCAACAAATTTATTACCGTTACTCCTTATACTTGGAACAATTTTCCATATTTTAAACATGAACTCATTTTTAGGTATTACAAAAAACAACATATTTGCAAAAGGAAAGTACACCTATCCTATTATTACTCTGTTGGGATTTACTTTGTTTATAATACTTGCCTCTTTATGATATCTAAAACATAGTAGCCGGAATTCAGTGAGATAATAACTCTTATCCTTATTAATGAGAAGTTCTATGCATTATTAATGCAAATGCATTGGCCGAATTATACTGGTTTTATCCATCGCCCATGCAATTTCTATTTCTTGTATGTTCTTGTTTGTTTTCATTCCATTACATTGTAATTTACTTTTTGACCCTAGACTCGTATTTTTCTTCGAGTGTTTTTTTGAGTATATTATATTTTGACATTTTTATGATTTTACTTTTTCATCTTATGTTTTTCATCAACCAGTTCTTTAATCTGTTTTTTAAGTGATCGTAAAGTTTTCACATCATCTTTAGCATTTGTAGTATTAATAAAAATATGTGCATCAAGTCTTTCCATCAGCTCATCTAGCGGAGTTTTCTTTGCTTTCTCAGCTCTCCATCTAGCCGTTTCCTTCTCTTCGCGTTCCAGGAGTGCCTTGCCTCCAGGCGTATTCAGAAACCACATCTCGTCGTTTTTGCTAACTTTCTTAGGGTCTACAATATATGACCCTATACTCCAGCCGTATCTGCTGATGTATCGCTTTGCGAATGCATTTGCCTTAGCCTTTGTTGAAAAGTTGTAGACAACTGGCAAGTCATGGGCAGCAAGACTTAGTACATATATTCTCTTAGCCATCATATTACCTATTTTATCAAGAGTAAAACCTTTTCCTTAATAAAGTTATTGATTTGGAAGGTACAGACATTCATAAAATCTTTTATCTGTAAGTACTTTTCTGTCAAGCATGTTTTCTATTTCTTTCACAGTTTCTATATTTTGAGCATTGATTATTTACCTCGTTCTGATTCCAATAATCTTATTGTTTCTAAAGAAATTAATATTATATTTTCTATCCCTTTTTTTACCTTTTTTTCATCTGCAAGTGTATATATCGTAGTTGAACCTGTAACTCCTTCTCATCCAGAGGAGTCTGGCATCTTTGACAGTTCTTGCAGAAATGAAGATTAGTTTCGTTGCATTTTGGACATACTCTAAGTTCTTCAGGCTGAGTTTTGCTAGCAGGTTTAATACCATATATCTTTTCCAAAAAACTGTCTTCTACATCAGCATTACTGAGGTTAATGTACGTTTTTACCATTTTAGAGTCATCTGACCAGCCTGCAAGTCTACGCATATTGCTTTCTCCTAAGCCTCGTTTTGCGTATTCTGTAAATCTCTGATGTCTTAAAAGGTGCCAATGAACACGCTTTTTGATACCGGCCTTCTTACATATTCTACGTAGTCTAGTCCTCATAACTTCATAGCTCATTGGGAATATGTCTTCTCCTTGTCTAAAATACCAGAGATTTGCTTCAGGATCTTCTTTGAATGGGTGACTTGCTATAAATTTACGCAGTTTATTAGCGCACCACACAACTGGTACTACTCTCTGGCCTGTTTTTCCTTTCAAGAATAGCCTAGCTCCATAAGCGTTGAACTCAGCATTTTGGATCTTAAGCTGCAGTATCTCAGATATCCTCGCTCCAGATTCATACACGAGATTCAGGAACAGCTTAGTCTGCTCTTCTTCTGTACCATTCAATATAAGTTCAAGTTCCTCCTGGCTTAAGAGGTACTCTGGCATAACTGAGTTCTTAGGGGTTCTACGCTTTATTTTTATGGTCAAACCAAGTTTATATTTAGTATTAAGCCAACCAGTAAAGTTACTCAGAATGCCAATATATGTGTATTTAGTCCATTCTTTCCAGTCGGGATTACTGTTGATCCATATAACTATTTCGTCTATACGCTCTTCAGAAAGCTCATTGAAGTCATAGTTGAATTTGCTTAGCACATGCCATAGAAAATCAAGCACTCTATTAAGTCTGTGGCACGTTATGTTTTCTGCTTTCTTAGCTTGTATATATTCGAGAACAAGTTTTTTGTTCGTTTTGTTAAAGGCATTATTACTACTAAGCCTCTCTAGCTTATTACCGAAGTTTGTCTCCCATTTATCCATAAATGAATAGACATTCCCTACCTTTTTAAGGACGTCGGGATTCGGACAATTAAAGATTCGCCTTGGCCGGGATTCGAACCCGGGTCACAAGCGTGACAGGCTCGTATGCTAGACCGCTACACTACCAAGGCATGTTGCAGATATATTGTTACGAAAGATATATATATTTTCAAATTAAAGTACTACTGAAATATCATATCTGCTGTTATTTTCTATTTTTTAGTTGATTTGCAGTAAGTAATGATATAAGGGGTAATTTAAATGAGCACAAAGAATAGTAGAAATAAACCGAGTAAAAAAAGAATGGATACAGGTACTTTTGACATAAACAAAGATGTAGAAGATCAGAAAAACTCAAAAAGATCTGAATTCATATCTCAACTTAGACCTTCAAACAAAAAAAAGGATTCTAAAGATAGTAATGTAGAAACTTCAAGTTTTGAGTCATTCACGGATGAAATATTTGAGTTTTAATAATATAAAACTACAATAATATAGTAAAACTCTAAAAACCTAATATTATTAAATATTTATGTTATATAATAATTTGTATTAAGCTTAATTTAGCTTGTTTTAATACTTCAAGGTCTTAATATGAATTATACACGATTTGAAAAAGCCAGAATTATAGGCGCAAGAGCTTTGCAGTTAGCATATGGTGCACCTCCTTTAATAGAAGTTCCAAAAGATATAACCGAACCATTGCAGTTAGCAGAAATAGAGTTTGATAAAGGAGTAATACCAATAGTAGTATTAAAAGAAAAAGATTAAATAGGTATTTCTATGAATTCAGAATATGATATAGTTGTCGCAGGAGCAGGAATAGCAGGTTCATTGGCAGCAGCCGCAGCATCAAGAAAAGGAGCAAAGGTCTTAATGTTAGACAGAAATGATGAATCAGAGGTCGGTAAAAAAACAAACTGGGGCTGGGTATGCGGAGATGCAGTTGCAAAAAGCCACTTAGATTTTATATCAGATCACATAGACTTAAAGTTCGGTGATCCAGAGTTAGATTTAAAAGTAGACGGAGTTTATGCATTTAGTCCTGATCTTGAACATAAGTTTCTTTTCGATGGAGAGGGCTACAGCTTAGATAGACCAAAGCTAGCTAAAAAACTATACCAATATGCAATTAAACACGGCGCTGAGTATGTGCCTAAATTCAATGTAGAAGGACCTATCCTAGAGGATAATAAAGTAGTAGGTGTTTACGGAAGAGATGGAAAAAATGAGCAGGTAAAAATAAAAGCTAAACTAGTTATAGACGCTTTAGGGATAGCTAGCATGATTAGAAGAAAGCTCCCTGTAAATAATTATATAGAAAAAGAGGTAAGCACTGATGATATAGAGTCAACAGGAAGGTATATCTTCAACTTTGAAGCTACTCACGATGACTTAAGATACTATGATCCTCACAACGCTCTTATACATCTAAATCAAGTTCTAGCCCCTGGTGGATACGGCTGGGTATTTCCAAAAAGAGGAAATAGAATGAATATAGGTTTAGGAGTAGAGAAGAAAAGTCTTGAGATAAGGAACTCTAAGCTAAACAAGAAAGACACTCTTCACATGTTAATAGAAGATTATATAAAATGGGTACCAATAATAAAAAACACATCTTTAGATGAAACTGATTCAAACGGAAAAGGTTACTGGTCAGTAACTGTAAGAAGACAGTTTGATAGTTTGGTATATCCGGGTTATTTAGGAGCAGGAGATAGTATGGCAATGCCTAATCCAATAAGTGCAGGAGGAATAGGTCCTGCTATGGTAGCCGGAGTTCTTGCAGGAGAGGTTGCAGGAGAAGCTATAGCAAAGAAGGATACATCTCTTGAGTCTATTTGGGATTATAACATTAAATACAATAAAGATTATGGAAATAAAACCGCTGGTCTTGAGGTATTTAGAGTATACCTTCAATCAATGAACAATGATCTTATAAATTATGGAATGGCCCACTTCTTAACAGAAGAGGAAGCTATAGAGATAAGCTATGGTAGAATACCTAAACTTACTTTAAGAAGTACATTTAACAAATTATTAAGCGGAATAGCAAACATAAATGCATTTAGGAACCTTCTTTTCGTTGTTGATAAGATGAAAACGCTTAATGAGATTTATAATCAGTATCCTAACTCTCCAAAGGAGTTCGATGCATGGAAAGCAAAGGTATCTACAGAGATGTCTGGAGTTAAGGAGAAGTTCAAGCCTAACCCTGTGTGATTTTAATATTTTATTTCCTTACCACTTAACGTAAAGACCTTTTTATTCTCAAAGGAAAATATGTTATTTCTAAAAATAGGCATAAAATCACCAACCTTTTCTAACTCCAATCCATTAAGCAACGGATTAAAATGTGGTACTAAAATCAACTTTTCTTTTTCATTTATTTTTTTATATGCCTTTTTGGCATTTTTTCCAATACTTGTTTTTATCCAAACCGATTCTCCATTATATACTGCATGTGCATGTGCAACTACTAAATACTTTTTTAACATTGCCTCTTGAGAAGGCAATGCATTTCCATGCATAAAGACAAAATCTCCTAGAAATAATTCTTTATTTATGGTGACATTTATCTTTATTTGTTTAAAAACCTCCTCTAAATGTCCATCATGATTTCCTTTTGCTATAAAAATCTCAATCTTGTTTTCTTGAATACTTTCAAAAAATCTTTTCAATAATAAATATTCATTTCTATCCGGGTACATTATACTTTCTTTAACATCTCCCAAAATCATAATTTTTTTAACTTTTCTTTTAGAAAAAACATCAGTTAAAGTTTTTGATATTTTCTCATTAATATTAACGAATGTAATGCCTTTGTTTTCAAACTTAAGTTCTTTGCCTAAATGAAGATCTCCTATCACCAAACAAGAAGAATTTTTAATATAACCTACTGGTAGTCCATTTACAAACTCAAAGTTCATAAATATATAAAGATTGTTATGTATTAAATAAGTATAGGAGTTCTAATGGCTAGCGGATTTAAAATAGGAAAAATTTTTGGAATAGATGTAAGTATACATTGGACACTCGCTCTTTTATTTTTTATATCCTTAATACCAATATCCTATGGAAATTATCTTTTATTCTTAATAATAATTCTTCTTTTTATCTGTGTATTTTTACATGAACTGGCTCACTCATTTACAGCTATAAAAAACAATATCCCTGTAAGGGAAATAACCTTAAACATAATCGGAGGAGCTTCAATAATAGATACAACTAAAGTAAAACCGGATACTGAGTTTAGAATAGCATTAGTCGGTCCTATTGCAAGTATCTTTATAGGCTGTATTTTTGGAATATTTTCAGTACTTTATACATATGGAGGAACGTTGGCATATATTCTTCAAATAATGTTTGAAATTAATATATTATTAGGCGTATTTAACCTAATACCTGCTTTTCCAATGGATGGTGGGAGAGTTTTAAAAAGCTACTTACAGAAAAAAAGAACAGAGTTTAATGCAACAATGCTAACTGCAAAAATAAGCAATGTAGTCATAGGTCTATTCCTTCTTTTTTCATTTGTATACACTTTAATTATAACTGGTTCAATACTTTACAAAGAGTTTGAGTTCTTTATTTTATTATTTATAGCAGTATTTCTTTACGGTGGCTCTGAAGCTGAAAAAGAAGCTGCAATAATTAAAAATGAGTGCAAATCACTATCAGCTTTTGATATAATGGGAAACGATTTTTCAATAGTCTCTCCAAAAATGTCATCATCAGATGTATATAAACATGCACTTTCAAAGAGACAAGATATTCTTTTAATAAAAGATAAAAACTCATTTAATTACATTGATCCGTTCAAAGCAAGAAATTATGCATCAAAAACTGCAAAAGATTTATCATCAAAAGCAATAGCAGTTAATTATAAAGAAACGGCATTCAATACTCTTTCAAAGTTGCAATCAAATAATGTAAGTCTGGCAGTGGTTTTAAAAAATAATAAAATTATAGGAGTTATAACTACTCAACGAATACAAAGTTTTATATACTTACACATGCTTGCTAATAAATCGAAGAAAAGAATTTAATAATTACAGTTTAATGTATATTTTGACCAGTAGTTGTGTTTATGCTTTATATTGATTCACTAATAATAGATAAATTTAAGTCTGTAAATCATGCTGCATTGCGTTTCAGCAAGGGGTTTAACTGTATAGTTGGTCCAAACGGAAGCGGTAAAAGCACTATTTCTGATTCTTTACTTTTTGGGCTTGGAGAATCATCTTCACGAAGATTGAGAGTAGAAAAATACGATCAACTAATTAGAGGAATCTCTTCTGAGAATGATAAAAAATTAAAAATAGCTCAAGTTAAATTAGATTTCAAGGGCGATGCAAATATCTCTGTAGTTAGATATATCCGAAGTGATGGAAAAACAGCGTATAAGCTTAATGGCAAAACAATGAAGAAAAATGAGGTAATGACTACATTATTGAAGTACGGAATAAAAGCAGACGAGACGAATACAATATCTCAAGGAGAAATAATAACTTTAGGTAATATGAACTCTACAGAATTGAGAGAATTAATTGACCTAGCTTCAGGAATAAAAGAATTTGAAAATAAGAAAAATGAGTCTATAAAAGAGTTAGGAAAGGTAGACCAAAAGATAAATGAATCAAATGTTGCCTTTAGTACTCAAAAAGGTTTTCTCGAAGAGCTTAAATCAGATAAAGATTTGGCAGAAAAATACCTTTCAATGGCTTCAAGGTTAAAGATACTTAATTTCAATGTGCTTTTATTAAAAAAGAAAACTGCTGAGTCATACTTAAATGAGTTTTCAAAAAATATTTCTAGTTATGAAACAAAACTTCAAGAAATAAATAAAAAGTTAGAAGATATAAGCAAAAAACTTGATTCAAATACTAAAGAAAGAACTGATTTAACCAGAAAACTGAGTGAAAGTAATCAAGAAATGGGCTCTACAAATGCAATACTAGAATCAGTTAATATACAAACAGTAAAACTAGAAGGCGAGATGACCTCATTTTCTAATTCGATCAAAGAATTTGAAAATTCAATAAAAGAGTTAACTGAAGAAAAAGTCACTACTACTCAAACCATAGAAAAAAATGTGCTTTCGATAGCTTCTGTGCTAAAAAAATTAGCACCAATTGAAGAAAGACTATCTAAAATAAAATTAAAGCCAGAAGAGTTAAAATCAAATCCTAAATTAATAGAAAATTTAAAGTTAAAAGAGGAAGATCTTAATAAATCATTGGAATCTCTTTCAATTGAAATATCCAAATTAAATAACGAAATATATTCAGATAAAGCATCACTCGAGGCAAAGATGCAAGAGTTTAACTTTAATAAAAAAGAGTATGATCTCAAAAATAAAGAACTAAAAGAAATAACTCAGAAAATAGAAAATGTTTCAAAAACATTGTCAGAATCTTCTTCAACAACAAAGAAATTAGAACTTGAAATAAATAAACTTGAAAAGTATTCTTTGGAATTAGATGAAAAGTTGATAATTCTTAGGGAACAAAGAGCATCAATAAGGCAAAGATCTTCTTTGAATTATGACTATATCTCTCAAAAATTCAGTTCCTCAAAAAGTTTTTTTGGAAAAATTTCAGAGCTGATAACTTATGATGATAAATATGCATACGCAGTAGAAGCAGCGGCTGGTTCTAGACTTGACTATATAGTTGTTGAGGACATATCTACTGCAAATACTATAATAAATTTCATGAGGGATAACTCTTTAGGAAGAGCTGCGTTTATACCAATTAATGAAATTCGTGTTAATGATTCACGTTCTGATGAAAAATCTCTTACTCCATTAATTGAAACAATAAAATACGAAAAAAAATATCAAAAAGCAATACAGTATATATTTAACAACACTTACTTGATAAACAACATAAATGATTCTAAAAAATATGGTGTAGGTAGTAGAAGATACGTTACAATAGATGGAGATATAGTAGAACAATCCGGAGTAGTTTCAGGAGGTTCGGTTAACAAAAAAGTCTCATCAGCTTCAATAGAAAATCAAATCAAAAATACAAATGATGAAAAAACAATTACAAGGAAAAAAATAGATGAGCTAAATGATTCTATAAAAAATTCAAGAAAAGCAGAAGCATTTGCAGAAATGGAAATAAAATCATTAAAAGAAAGCTCTAATCTGACATCTACAGAGTTTCAAAGATATTTGTCTTCTGTGGAAACATTAAATTCTGAAATTTTAAAACTTAAAGAAAAAATATCTTTGAATGAGACAAGGTTTGCAAAACTTTCAAAAGATAGAGACTCAACACAAAAAACGTTGTTCGAAAGCAAAGAGAAGTTAGATGCTGCATTCAAGGAAGCTATGGAATTTTCAAAAAGAATAGCAGAAAGTGGTTTAAATGATGAAGAAATAGCAAAAATAGAAGCACTAAGGAAAGAAGCAGAAGGATTAAAAATGGAAAATGTATCCTTTGAAAAAGAAAACGAACTTCTTAAAAAAAGAATAGCAACTATAGAAAAGGAAATAACTTCAAAATCAAAATCAATTGATTCTATAGCAAACAATATAAAACTATTAAAAACTAAAAAAGAAAAACTTATTCAAGAAAGAGCAGATATTGAAAAGAAAATTTCATCTGGAAGCGATGAAAGTAAAAAAGTATACAAACAACTTAATGAACTTGATGAAAGGATTAGTAATTTAGCAAATGAAAAAGGCAGAATGTCTTCTGAAAAAGCAATTCAAGAAAGACAAATTTCAGAAGCAAAGATAAGAAGATCTCAGTATGAAACAAGTTTTGCAGACCTTACTGCGGAGCTTTCAACTTATAGAGAACAAATCGAAGTAATAACTGGCAATATAAATGATATGGAAAAGGAAGCAACAGTTCTATCATCAAAATTAAAGGACATGGGAAATATTAACTTAAAAGCACCAGAGATGTATTCTGAAAGATTGAAAGAAGTAGAAGATGCTTCTAGTAAATTAGAGACACTAAAGACAGAAAGACAGGCAGTCATGCGTATGATTGAAGAGATTGATTCAAAAAAGCTCCAAACATTCATGAGTACATTAAATGACGTTGTAACCAATTTTAATAAACTGTGTGGGTATTTATTTCAAGACAAACCTGAAATAAATTTGTCAAATCAAAAAGAACCTTTCAAAAGTGGTTTAGTTATAACGGTAAAAGAAGGCAAAACAAAAAAACTTCTTACTTCTATGTCTGGCGGTGAGAAATCATTAATATTATTAATTTTGATATTAGCAATACATATGTGCAAACCTTCATCCCTTTACCTTTTTGATGAGGTAGATTCTGCATTGGATAAAGAAAATTCTAAGAAGTTATCTCATCTGCTCAAACAAATGAGTTCAGATGCACAATTTATTGTAATAAGTCATAATGATTCATTAATATCTAGTGCAGATACTGCAATAGGGGTTGCAAAATCAAATAATGAATCTAAAGTTATTGGTTTAGAAATATCTAGTATAATGAACAAAAAGGAATAGTGATTTATTTGAATAAAAGATTAAAAAATAAAGAAATTCAGAGCAAAAACATTCAACAAAAAAAGAACAAAAATAGTGATTTACTAATTTATTCTTTATATGCGTTAATATTAATTTTTATATTTTTATACATAATAACTCAAAATTCTTTGTTTGGCTTTGGAGCATTTGTATTTATCGTTATCACTTTATTTTTTGAGTTTAAATCTAGTATCAGTACAGACGGAACTAAAAAAACACTAAGAGATTTGGGTATAGCAGTTATAGTTGTAATAATTATATTTTGGATTTTTCCCACATTACTACTTCAATCATCCTCTCCAATAAACGTTGTAGCAAGTTGCAGTATGCTTCCTACTCTTCAGAGAGGAGATTTAGTTTTTGTACATGGTATTTCAAATATGTCAGAGTTCTTAAAACAAAACAATATTCCTATAATAAATATCTCTAATGTTGAATTTAAAAAAATAACAGAAAATATTTCTCAACAGTTTATAGAGCCTCTTCCATATGTACCAAATAATCCATCTGAAATAGTATTTAACAATTATTATAGTAAAAGTTCTAATTATAGCATAGGACTTTACAACATTGCATGTATAGAAAATTATCTTTCAAAAGGTTTCAAAAGTTTAATTGGCTTATGTTTAATAAATGCTTCAACATCAAATCCTATCAAATATACTTATTCAATTGGTAATCTGTCATATCAAAATAATACATATAAAGAGGCATATATCTCAGGATTTACCTTAAATAATATCACAGTATATGAAAATTATAGCAATCCAATAATCGTGTATAAAACTGTCCCTGGAGATAGTTTTACAGACTCACAAATAGTGCACAGAATTTTTGCAGCAATTCATGTTAATAATACCTATTATATTCTTACTAAAGGAGATAATAATCCAATTTTAGATATGCAGGATATGAATTATCCGGTTAATCAAAGTGATGTAATAGGTTATGTTGTATTTAAAATACCTTACATCGGATATCCATCTTTGATATTAAGAGGACAGTTCGGACCAGTTTCAGGTTGCAATCAAACATTAACTAGATAAAATATTTAAATGATCTTTAGTTTGTTGCATAGAAAAATTTTAAAATACAAGGTTAAAGTATTTTCTTATCTCTTCAAGTGCATGTATATTTTACGTATTTTTACAAAGTTTTAATTAAGTATTAGAATTATTTCTTATCTAAGACTAATCAATTTTTAATTTATAGTGGAAAAACTTCCCTGTGCTTTTCCAAAAAAATCTTTTTATAGGAATCTACAGTTCCTATATCCGCCCAGGTTCCTTCGCAAACAACTCCATATACACTGGTGTTTTTTATTAACCACTGTATAAGATATCCTGGTGAATCAGGATTATTATTATCTGATAAGTATTTATCTATCAATGAAATCTCATCTTTTCTAAAGGCGTATATTCCTGTACTTATTAATGTGCTTTCTGGTTTTTCAGGTTTTTCACAAAAATTTGTTATAACTCCATTATTTAATTTAACTACGCCAAATCTTTTTGCATCTTCATTTGATCTTATGTCATATACACAAATTATAGGGGCTTTTTGTGAGTTAAATTTTTCGACAACGTCGCCTAAACTAAAATCATAGTAATTATCTCCTGCAATAACAAGTAAGTCCTCATTAAGCCCAGCCTTTTCTACCGAGTACTTCATACCTTTTATTGCTCCTTGTTTTACGTTATTACTAAGCGCTGGTTCTACAACCAACTCTATCTTCTTTTCTCTACTCTTATTTTTATTATTTACCCAATACTCGAACTGATCCTCGAATCTTTTATTTGTAGCTATGACTATTCTGTTTATATCTAACTTATCTAAATCCTGTATTATATAATCTACTAAAGGCTTTCCACCTACGGGCAAAAGTGGCTTTGGCATAAATAATGTTATTGGTTCTAGTCTAGTAGCAAATCCTCCACATAATATTAAGGCATCCATTATGTTACCAAAAATTAATATGTTATTATTAATTTAAGATATATAAACGTTATGATTTATTAAGTATTGGGAAATATTGACATTTATCTCTAATTTAATCAAGCTAAAAACAAATACTTAAGGCAATCTTAAAATTAAAAATTTATTTATAAACTATTATCAAATTAGTATATGTGATAATATGATTGAAATAGGAACAAAGGTACCGGAAATTAAGCTTGTTGATACTGAATTAAAGTTATCTAACTTAATACCTGAACATGGCAAACCAACATTAATTGCATTTTTTCCAGGAGCCTTTACTGGTGTATGTACTAAGGAAATGTGCACATTTAGAGATAGTATGGCAAAGCTTAACTCTGTAAATGCAAAGGTAGTTGGTATAAGTACAGATGGCCCATTTTCAAATAAAGCTTTCAAAGAACAAAATAAACTAACATTTTCAATACTTAGTGATTATAATAGAGAAGCTGTAAAAAGATTTGGTATAGAGCTTAAAAACTTTGCAGGATTAAACGGCTACACAGCAGCTAAGCGTTCAATATTCATAGTTGATAAGACAGGAACTATAAGCTACGTTTGGATTTCAGACGATCCTACAGTAGAGCCTGATTACAACATAATCATGTCAGAGATCTCAAAATTAAAGTAATTAAGATTTAGGGGGCTTTCTTAAGCTTGTCTTAATACTTATGTGGATTTAGATTTGCAGGGGGTGAGATTTGAACTCACGAATCCACAAAGGAAACAGGCCCTGAACCTGTCACATTTGACCAAGCTCTGCAACCCCTGCTTTAAGATAGAGATTTATATATTACTTTATATTTAAATATATCTGATTTTATGTTTATAGGCTTAATAGGTGCTCCAAACAAAGGGAAGAGCACATTATTTTCAGCTATAACTACCTTAGACGTTGAGATAGCCGAGCATCCGTTCACAACGATTAAACCTAATATTGGGAATACATACTTTATTAAAAAATGTCCAGATACCGAACTAAACTTAAAATGCAAACCAAAAAATTCACTATGCATAAATGGGAGTAGAAGAATCCCTATAAAAATAGTTGATGTTGCAGGTCTAGTTCCAGATGCTAGTTCTGGAAAAGGAATGGGAAATCAATTCCTGAATAATCTATCTGGTGCTGATGCATTGATTTTAGTTGTAGATATAAGTGGAGAAACTGATGAGTTTGGCAATCCAAGCAAAAATCATGACCCTTTTTTAGATATAAAATTTATTCAAAATGAGTTAATTACATGGTTATCAGATATTTTAGCATCGCACGTATCATCATTGTCTAAATTACAAGACGGTGCATCTGCCTTAAAATCTATATTATCATCATTCAAAGCAACAGACTCACAAATCAAAAAAGCAGCAAATGAAGCAAATTTATCATTATCATACATAGCATGGAGCGATGTTAGCATAAAGAAATTTTCAGAATATTTTATAAAACTTAATAAACCTTTAGTTGTAGTTGCAAACAAGTTAGATAAATCTTCAACAGAAAAACTCGAAGAACTTTCAAGTAAATTAAAAGATATAAAAGTAATAGGATGTTCAGCTGCAATTGAGTTAGCTTTAAGAAAGGCTATGAACTCAGGCGCAATTTCTTATACCTTCGGTGAGTCATCCTTTAGTATAAATACTACAGACAAAGAAAAAGTAAAGGCCTTGCAATATATCAAAAAATACCTGGAAAAAAATAATGATACTGGCGTACAAAAAACAATTAATTATGTAGTAGAAACACTTTTAGATCAAATTGTGGTTTATCCTGTAGAAAATGAAAATAAATTTACAGATCATTTTGGCAATGTATTACCAGATGCAATTCTTATAAAAAAAGGAAGTACGGCTATTGATTTAGCTGCAAAAATTCATACAGAGTTAGCTGAAAAAATGATATATGCTGTAGACGCTAGGACAAAAAATAGGGTATCAAAAGAGTATATCTTAAAAGACAACGACATTATAAAAATAGTCAGTGCAGCCAGATAACAACCACTTTTAAACAAACTAATTTAAGCTTTAATCACTAATATTACTGTGATAAAATGAAGTTAAACAAGCAAAATAATAAATTGTTCGTATATCTTTCATCAGATATTATAAATTCTTTAAATTTAAAAGAAAACGATGAAGTAGAGTTCCTGCCGTATAATAACTCCTCATTTTTAATAGCAAAAAAATCTGATTTAGCAAAATTACTTACTGGTTCTATGGCACAATCAATAAAAACTCAAACTCAAACAATAAAACAGCAAACACAACCAGAAACCTATTCGCAAAATAATCTTTCAAAACTTTCTGATGAAGAAATAATTATTCTTAAAAAATTAGATCAATTACGTTATAACATGCGCACTGCTGAAAATATAAGTAAAATATTAGATCAAACATCACTTCCTATACTGGATCAGCTTCTTAAAAAACGTGCAATAATCATACTAAAGACAAAAGAAGGAAAGGAATTATACAGTATTACAAAGTATGTTTACGATACATTTTTAATGAAAAAAAGGAACAATATAAGTTTAGATAAACCAAGCACAACCCAAATACAAGCTCCTGTTAAAAAATTCACACCACAATATAAAAATATAAATTCTAAGTTTTTTTTCCAGAAAACAGCGCCAAAAGAAACTGAAAACATGGAAATAGAGGAGTTAGACAAAAATGGTTTTGTTGTTTTACAAACTGAAGCAGAAGCAGCAGGATTATCAATTCAATTGGAAGATAGCATAAAACATGGCATGGTCTTAGGAACTCGTGCATTCAATAAGAAATTTTATATCATAACGAGATTATTTTTTGAAAAGCACTCTCCAGGAATAATTAAGACATTAAGGCAAGGCCCTATGACTGTATTTGAGATAGCCAAAAATCAAGGTCTTGATGAAGAAGCAGTACGCGGAATACTTTACTTACTTGCAGAAGCCGGAGATATACGAGAAAGAAGAAAAGACGTTTTTGCATTAGCCTAATTAAATATACTTTTTATTTTCTACAAAATAATTTCCTATAAACAAGTATCTTGTTTTAGTATCTATAGCGGCATAAATTATATCTTTAGGCTCCATTGCTATTGGCATTCCGTGTATATTCAAACTTGTATTTAGGACAACACCCAATCCCTCTAATTTTTTAATATACTTTAACAGTTCCATATAACTTTTATTTTCAGATCCTACCATTTGTGGTCGTGCTGTCATGTCTACATGTACTACTGATTTCATATTTTCTTCAAACTCCTTTTTAACTTTATATGCAGTTGTCATGAATTTATTATACTTCCCTCTTGCGTTCTGAAGTATCCTATCCCGTTCTTCTTCTAAAATCGAAGGTGCAAAAGGCTGAAACCACTCCCTTTTTTTAACAAATAGATTTAACCTATCCTTGACTGTATCAGAACTTGGTTTAGCTATTATACTTCTATTTCCAAGAGCTCTTGGTCCATACTCCATTCTTCCTTGAAACCAGAATAAGTAATTATCTTTACTTATGAGCTCAGCAGCATGCTTTGATTTGTTTTTATCTAATTCAAAATCGAATTGTTTGTATTTTTTTAGCTCTGTTCTTATGTACTCATCGTCATACTCATTCCCTAAATATGCATTATCAAAATCATAACTCGAAATTTGATTTAACTCATAATTAACACACATAGCGGCTCCAAGCGCAATACCTCCATCTCCCATGTGCGGGAATATATACATATCCTTTATACCAGTTTCTTCTCTTATGCGCATATTTGCCTTAACATTAGACATAGTTCCTCCTGAAGTAGATATATACTCATATCCATACTCCTCATTAAGATTTGAAAAGTATTTAACTAATACCTCTTCTAATAGCTGTTGTGCCATATATGCTAACTGCTCCCTAGGTGTGTTCCATGCAATATCAGATAAAATTTTATACTGTTTTATTGGACCAAATCTTGCTTTAATATCAGTTTTATTAACCTCAAATAATTCTTTAAGTTTGTTTTCTTTAAATGGAAATGGATACGAATAGTCTGCCATTGCCATTATCTTACCTTCATCCTCAAGTTCCCGCATGCCTAATATGTTTGTTATCTGTTCATAAAATATCCCTATCGAATTTCTTGCCGGTATTGTCTTTTTTATTTCTAAATTATTATTTTCAAATGTTGAAACTGATGAACATAAGCCATCTCCAACGCCATCTAAAGTCACTACTAATTGTTTTTTAAATCCAGATGTAAAAGCCGCTGTTGCAGCATGTGCCTTATGGTGATCAATACCATAAAGTTTAAAATTTACAAATCCCATTTCTTTTAACTTTTTGGATATTTCATACCTACTTATCTGAGAACATAAGGGCAAAACTCCTATACTTGTCATTGCATATTTTTGATAATACATTAATGTTTCAAAACGAGGTTTCGGAATTTTTCTTCGCCTAAATTTATAATAATACTCTTTCTGCGAAGGAAAAACTCTTGATATAGTTTTTGTTAATTCCAATGTAGGAAAAGCTATTGTTTTTACATCAGATGGTTTTATTCCTTCGAACTTCAATGCTGCATTTATCGAGTTATATGGGAATTTTATCTCTAATTTTCTTTTAGTAAACCTTTCTTCATTTGCAGCGTAAATTATTTTATTATTTTTAATCAGTGCGGCTCCAGAATCGTGTCCGTCCCACAAACCAAGTATATACATAAAAATCAATATCTAATTTAAAATTAAATATCTAACCTTAAATAAGAAAATGATCTAAAAGTAATACTATTACTCCAAATGCAAATACAGCAATTAATACAATTTTTGGATTTAATAAAGGCCCTCTTTCTGGCGCATCATAAAAACTCAATATTCCTGCTTGCTGTGTTGGTGTTGATAATGTTGCCATGCAAATCAATTATATATAATGACTTAATTATAAAAACCTTCTTAATCGAATTAAATTAACCTATTTATCCTTTATCGAAGCAAAAAACTTCTCCATCTCTATTAATTTTTTTCTATCATCTAATTTTCCTATAATTGTATTTTCGTGTTTATACGGATCTATCAAGAAAACTTTTCCATTATTATCTAATAAAATGTTTTTTGGGTCAATATCTCCATGGGGTATTCCATTTTTATGTAATATATGTATCCCTGTTTTTATTTGTTTAAATATGTCTGAAAGGTTTTTAATAATATGAGTTTTATTTACATTTATTAATTCCTCTAAAGTTTTACCATTTATCTTTTCCATTATGTAACCACCAATATCTCCAATTTTAAAAAAAACAAATGGTTTTGGCACCGAGATTCCATCTATTCTCCTTGATTTCTTTAACCATCTATATTGATATAAAAGTTCTTCTTTACTATTGTGTGACCATGCTTCGCCCTTTTTAAAAAATAAATCATTGCCATTAACTTGTACTGGTCCCTGTTCATCCTTTATTTCTCTCAAAATCTTTTTTATTTCTTTGTAATCTAATCCTTTAGGAACGTCGTTCAATTCAAATAACTGCAGCCTGGTCTTCATAAAAATATATTTTTAACATTCTCATTTAAATATCTTTTCAAATACTATTTCCTTGAAAATAATCTAAATTAATAAAATATTTATATTAATTTAATCAATATAACTTTGTTGAATATATGTTACTTGGATACGCTATTACAATTTCAGTGATTTTTTCTTTTTTAGCACTAATAATCTCAATTATTTTATATAAAAAAAAGTTATTAGAGATTTTAAAAAGACAAATAACCTTTAAAACTACATTATTGTTATTTGCAATATTAGCCTTCTTTTTGTTCTTCTTACTTTTATTCGTGCATCCAGTCGAGCAACTTTACTTTGACGAAAATATTTATCAAGGAATTGCACTTAACATAGTGCATAGCGGGAATAGTCTATGGTGTCAATTTGGGACAGGTCATTTGACACATTGTTATAACAATCAATTATATCATGATCCTGTTGGTTTAGAACTGTTTTTAGGAATAGCACTTGTTCTATTTGGCTCTAATCCCGGAACCGCATACGCATTTGAATTATTTTTAGGAGTACTTTCAATAATAGGTGTTTTTCTATTATCGAGTCTACTTACCGAGAGAAAAATGCTTGCTCCGATATCCGCTGCGGTTTTTGCATTAATTCCAGAAGTTATAATTTGGAGTAGGACACAGGCAGCTCCGGATATTCTTTTCATGATGCTTACAATATACGCATTCTTCTTTTTTGTCGTTTTCACAAAAAAAGAAAACAGATTAACTGGAATAATGTTTCTTTCATCATTATCTCTTGTATTTTACTCAAGAATAGAGGCATTAGTCTTACTACCAATATTTTTTATCCTATACTTTATTTTCGGACAATTTGGTGTTAAACACACTATAAAAACCCGTTTAAAAACAATTAAAAAAATTTTAGATGACTGGAAGGCATTATCTATATTATTTATTTTTGTAATAATTTTTATTCCTCAAATTTTGTATATTTATACAGAAAATACTTCACCACAGTACGGCCAATCTTCAGGTCAAAAAATAATTTCAATTAGTAACTTTCTTCAAAATAAATCTCCAAACATAAATTTCTTTTTAGGTACAACCTCTAATTATCCATCTATTTCATCAATAAATCTACTTATTTTGTCTATTTTAGGAATTATTTTTATAATTTCTTTTAAAAAAATAAGAAATAAGGTAGGATTACTATTCATGCTTTTAATTACTGCTTTGGCATTTTTTGTTTTTTATACATCATTCTATGCAGGTTCAGTAAATTATGGAGTAGATGTAAGATTTATGCTAGAAATAATGCCATTTCTTGCAATTTTATCTGGCTTTGGAATATTGGGCCTTTCAGATATACTTTCAAAAATTTTCAGAAAAATTACAAAAAGTAAAAAGGATATATCATCAATTTTTATATCATTGATAGTTATCTTTTCAATAATTTTACCATTTTACTTCTTAATACCATTTCTTACGCTTCCTGTGTCTCAAATGCCACAGGAGTACTTTAACTCACAAGCAACTAGTTTTATCTATAATAATTATCAAAAAGTTCCTACAAGTTGTCTGGTATTCTCATTTACTCCTGATATTTGGTATGAACTAAATAGAAGTGCAGCACAGGTCTCTTACTTTACACAATCAAATAATGAAACAATAAACACAATCTTTAAAAATTACTCATGTTTTGTATTTGATTATGGCTATTGGTGTACTATATCAAGTTATAAAAACTCTACATGCGGTGCAAATCTATATTCTTACAATCTTTCGGTAATTGCTACTAATAGAACTACAGAAGGCTCTAACTTTACATTATATAGAATAAATAATTTTACTTGATTAATTTCTTTCTGCTTTTTAAAAAAGCTCGAATTATCAAAATTAACAAAACAAATAAAACAACACCTATTGCTATAAAAATTGGACTGATATTAAAAACAGGCTGAACTGATATGGTATTTTGATTTTGTAATAAAATGAGCGTACTATAACTTGAATAATGCAATCCGTCGCTAACATATGTGGCACTAACTCCTCCAGAATAGCTTCCAATTCCTGGTTGTCCTTTAACAACAAATGTAATATTTTTACTTTGATTTGATTTTATTGAGGTTATATTATAACTACTTGAAATATAGCTAAATGAATCCGGCAGCATAAGAGATACGTTAATTATCTTTTCTGAACTACCTTTGTTAAAAACAGTAACGTTTATATAATATATATTATTTTTTTCTGTTATATTTGTGTTTAATGATATATTACTATTCGTATCAGTGTAAAAATTATTTATACATGGAAATATTGCGTAAAAGGTACTATTTGATTGTTGATAACTTACTTTAAAATAATTTACATATGTTCCATTCCCTGTAATATTGTTCAATAATAACTTTATTTTGTAATTATTTTTTGGATTAAGCACAAGCTCTGAGAAATTTGTATTGTTTATTGTAGCATTTGTTATTGATGGAAGTATACTTACTGAGTAAGCAGCTTGATCTCCACTATTATTTAAATTAAATGTAATTGTATTTCCTATTAATGACTGAGTACATGTTCCAGTAAGAGTAACAGTTCCAGCATAGGAAAAACTAAGAATCGATAAGATAACGCATACAATTAAAAGATATTTCATATAGATTCATTTAAGTATTTATTACATTAAATATAAAATACTACTAATTCAGTGTTGATGTTAATGGCAAGAAAACTTAGCAAAAGAAAACAATCAGACAAAGCAGAGTATCCATTAAAAGAAAAAGAGAAAATAGAAAATAGAGTTTTTGATAAAAAAACATTAATTACATTATCTAAATTTTTTAATCACCGTATAATATCTGAAATATTACATATTATCTCTACAGGAAAAGAAGCAGACGTTTTCATTGCAAAATCCGGTTCAGCAATAGAAAAACCTTTTGTAGCAGTAAAAATATTCAGGGTAAAAACATCAAGTTTTCATAAAAGAGTAGAATACATGTATGGTGACCCAAGAGTCGGCAGACTAAATAAAAAAATGTCATACATTGTTGATATATGGTGTAAAAAGGAATTTGGTAATCTTAAATTAGCTAATGAATTAGGAGTTAGAGTTCCTGTTCCAATAAAAGCAATAAATAACATTCTTTCTATGGAGTTTATTGGTAACGATGAAGGCATTCCTGCATCAATGTTAAAGGATGTAAAACTGAATGATCCTAAAAAAGTTTTATTTAAAATATTAGACAACATCTTACTCCTCTACAACGGTAAGTTAGTTCATTCTGATTTAAGCGAGTATAATATATTAATTAATGGAGAGAATGAAGATGTATACTTTATTGATTTTGGGCAGGCGGTAATAGAAGGACATCCAAAATTTAATGAATTTTTAAATAGAGATTTATCTATAATTCTAAAGTATTTTTCAAGAAAGTACAGTATAAACATTGATGCTGAAAAAATAGAGGATAATATTAAAAATAATAACTTAAAAGAAATAGAACGTGAATTATCTAACTAGGGTTAAACCGGTATCTCAAATCCTTTCTGTTTTAGTAAACTTTTATCCATTATACTATATCTCCAGATTATATCCCCGCGCTCATTCGATTGAACTACCCAAGGTTTAACTAAAACGGTATCCCCTTCTTTTATCCAAAATTTTCTTTTTAATCTTCCAGGTATTGAACATGTGCGTTCATTTTTATCCGAACAAAAAACAACAAAGTTAGTTGCTCCTAGAGATTTAGTTATTACACCCAACATCTCTCCATTTCTAGGTAACATAAGTCTATGTTGTTCTTCCGGAGCTCCCTTTTTTTTCTGCATTTAATCATCTAATATATCTTTACAGTATACCTTGCACCACACGCTTCGCAAACTACCGTAACATAACCTCGTTCTCTCTGTTCAAATTTGGTGTCAGGCTTACCACATTCCTTACATACTACATAAGTTTTGAAGTAGTTTTCAATCTTTAGATTTAAAGATTGTTGATTTACCTTTGCACTTATTTCAAGTGTATGGTTGTTTATACTTACAGGTGCTGCTAGTTCCTTACTTAAGTACTTAGCTATGTCCTCTTGTGGTCTTCTAGCTTTATCCGATAGCTGGTCAATATTTTTTAATATAGTCTTACTACCTTGTATCAAGCTATCTGCAACTGGTATTTGAAAGTCAGATTTTTCTACTGACAAAGTAGGTAGCTCTTTAAACGCTTTATCTAATAACTGTTCATAATTCAAGTAAGCACCAATACATTTTAACAGCAAACCTATTAATACATTACCTTAAAAGCAACGAGAGCTAGAATATAAGTATATTAATCTTAAGTTAAATATATTACTGCAGCAGAAAGGCGGGAAGCTAGGGGTTTCCCATCCACAAATCCCCTTTAGGTGGGCCGTATGCCGTTACAGTGTCAATACTTTATGTATGGCCTACACTTAAGCATTGAAGCCATGCCTTCAGTGGTGGTCTTATATATAAACCGGGCCAGGCCGGAAGGAGCAACCCTAAGTATATAATAATACAGTAATTTTACTGTATTGTGTACAATAGGCTATGCTCTGAAGATACAGGGCTGAGCAGATGTGTAGACAACTATACATCGAGTATTGTTGCAATTCGGCTTCTGCTGCACTATTTATTTTTGTCTTTTTGAAGAACCTTAATAACTCAGTTATATTTATATATCTAAAAAAACAAAAGTTTACCATGACCAATATAACTTTGACCTCTAATCATAGCTTTGATAGTGGTACTATAACCCCCAAAGGTAAACTTATAAAAAGAAATACACATTTAGAAAAAAGAGATAGTGTAGCGAGTATACTTAAAAATCATAGATGTCATAGACGTCATAGCACTAACACTCAATTAGATTTAATTATGGATACTTATTCGTGTTCTGAAGAAAAAGCAAAAAGCCTTCTAAAGTCACATCCTCAATTTTTAACATATGGTCACAAAACTAAAATAGAATCGATCTCCGAACTTTATAAACTAGGAAAACAAGAAGTTATTGATATAATATTAAAGTTTCCACAATTTGCAGGATATGATCATAAAAAAGCAATAGAAAGTATGGTGTCAAATTTCAATTGGAGCTCAGAACAAATTTCAAATGGAGTTAAGAGAAATCCTCAAATAACACGTAGAGACCATAAACGAATATTGGATAAGATATGTTCTGTTTATTCTTGTACACCTGCTCAAGCTTCAGAAGCTATCTACATATTCCCACAATTTGCAGGATATGATCATGATAAGAAATTAAAACGTTTTACAAAATTAGCATCTTATGTTAAAATAAGCGAGGAAACCGTAAAAAAACTTTTAATAGAAAAGCCAGTATGTGCAAGTTACTCTACTAAACGATATATTGCATGTTTAGATATTTTTAGACATCTAAAACCAGAAGAACAAGTTCCTGAAACATTTATCAAATCTTTCATTGGACATATTTCAAAATCGCCATTTATAGATGAGAAGCGTTTAACACATGCGTTAAGATCTGGTAATACTGAAAAACCTCCACTTGCAGTTGCACTTGGAAAAGCATTAGGTACTATAAAACGTAAATAAAGTTGCGAAGATTACTCTTTTTTAAAATGCAATATCCTTAAATATAGTTCTATACAAATACATACTGTGCCTGGGTCGCCTAGTGGTACAAATTTTTATTGCAGAAAATACTTTTTGCACTAAATGGCGGCAGCCTGCTAAGCTGTTCGGCTAGTAATGGCCCCTGCGAGTTCGATTCTCGCCCCAGGCGTTTTATATATTATCCCAAATGTTATCTCTGCAGATAACTTTTATTTCTTTATTCGATAATTCAGAAATTGTTTTTTCAATTTCTAGTGTTTTGAATTCCGTTTTAATTAATTTAAATAATTTGTGTTATACTTTAAATAAATTATATTTACCTAAACTACTTTATTAATTACTTATTTATTTAATTTGGTTTTATGAAGCTTATATTTGTAAGGCATGGCGAAACTTTCGGCAATGCTGAAGGAGTTATACTTGGACAGCACGATGGACATTATGGTCAATTAAATGCAATTGGAATTAAACAAGCAAAGAATGTTGCAAATAAATTAAAGTCTGAAAATATAAACGCAATTTATTCTAGTGATTTAAGTAGAGCAAAAGATACTGTTTTTGAAATAGCGAAATACCATAAAGGTATTAAAATTTCGTTATTAAAAGAGTTAAGAGAAAGATATTACGGTGCCGATGAAGGTAAAAAACTAACAAAAGAGGAACGTGAGGAACGTGCTAAAATTTTGTATAACTTAAATTTTAGACCCGGTGGTGGGGAAACCGTAGCTGAACTTTATAATAGGATATTTAGAATTTTAGATTCAATTTATAAAGAAAATATTGATAATACTGTACTAATAGTTGGTCATGCAGGAATGGGTCGAATAATCACTGCGATTTCAGAAGAAATAAATCTTGATGAAATAGGTAGTAAAGTATCAAAAGCTGAAAATACTGAAATACGTATTTTTGAAATAAAAAAATTACAGTATTTGGGCAATTCTAACTAATTTTTATTTGCTCCTTAGAACTTCAAGTATCGCAGGATTTAATTTATATAATTTAATTGATTTTTGTAATTCTACAAAATTTAATCCAGTAAATTGTTTTGGATTTAGTAATGCTCTCAGAGAAAAAGAAGCAGCATCTTCAACATATTCTAATAGGTCTACACATCGTTCAATTGTTTTTTCTCGTATGAGGACTCCGTGATGACCCCAAATCACTACTCTGTGATTATTAATAGCTGCTAAACTTTCCTTTATTAGTGCTTTAGATCCTGACGGCTCATACTTTGTAAGTCCTATTAATTCAGGTATATTTGTAACAAGTCCCTCTTTCTGTGTGTAAAGGATTTTATTAAGTTCTTTATAAGAATTATTTATTTTTATATGGGAAGCCGTAGCTATTAATGATATTGGATGTGAATGAAATACTGCTGATGATGGTAATTTGTTACAAATATTTATGGAATTAGCTATCAAGTGTATTCCTACTTCTATAGATGGAATTATACCCCACTCCTTATTTCCAAACATTATGTGAAAACCATCTAATTTGGGACTCATTTTAAGAATACATATTCTTTTATCCGGATTCCTTTCAATATCCCATAGTTTTGCGCCTGTTGCTGTAATAATTATTAATCTTTCATCTAACTTTTCAACATATTTTTTAATAAATCTTTCTCTAGAGATTCGACATTATAATGAGTTCTTCCATCTCTTCGTAATTTTTTAAGACTCGGTAAAGAGTCAAAACTTATCTTATCTGTCTGATATTTAACTTTGCGTAATACTTGTTCAGATGCATCTGAACTTAAAAGAATACTTGCATTTCCAGAATTGGCAGGCAAATAACCTTTCATAGATAACTGTTTACCAAAAAAATTTAAATCATTTACGAACATATTTATCTCAGGATGTATATCCTTTAATTTAATCCCCATATTTATCAAACTATTTATGGACATAAAAAATTAAAAACTTTTCCGTCTAATTATATTTGGGAGTTTTCTCTTCTCCTTTGTCATATTAAGACGGATTACGACACGTTTTCTGAGCAATAGATACAACGAGTGTATCGATAGCCTGCCAGAAGACTATATATAGAAATATATAAGATAAAATATAACATACCGGAGGTTTGGGTTGCTTCACGAGTAATAGTGCAGAAGTATGGGCATATGAAGAAATTTACGAAACATCTTGTTACGTTTGCAATAAGACAGATTGAAAATTTTACTTATTTAAACTTAGTAGAATTTTAGGTTATGGGGTGGGTAGGTGTAAATGCCATGTCTCTAAAATTATTTTTAAATAAATAAATATATACTCCTGTTCTTTTAAATTTAATTTTAGGCAACTTTAATTTTTTTCTGTTAATCTCTTATTAGAAATTAATAATTGCTTTAACAAAAATAAAATATAATTATTCTGTAGCTTGTGTAACTGCTTTATTATTTCTTGAAGTAATAACCCTGCGAGTTCGATTCTCGCCCCAGGCGTTTTATATATTATCCCAAATGTTATCTCTGCAGATAACTTTTATTTCTTTATTCGATAATTCAGAAATTGTTTTTTCAAGTATTTTCTCATATTTTTTCTCAATATTTTTTAAAAGTTCTTTCACTTGCCTTTTTGTATACTTATTTTTTCCTGTTTTATCCTTTAAATTCCATAGTAAACTAAAAATAATATTTTTAAGCTTTTTATTCTTAAAAATAAAAAATTCTCTAAGCATTTGTTTTAAAAATTCGTTATCTTTAGTTGGAGTTATTTTTATCATATACGAAAGAACTCTTGGCATAGGGTCGAAAGCCTCTCTAGGAACTTTTTCTAAAACAGTAACATCAAAAAAACCTAGAAATAAAGAAGAAAGAACACTGAACTCACTATCATTTACTTTTGCCGTTATTATTTCCTTAAAATTACTCGGAACTGTAATAATGCATAAATCAAAGTCATATCTTTTTTGATTTATTAATAATAAAAAAATTTGTTCCAATACTTGATATGGTGGATTAGAAAGTATTTTGTTAAATTTGGGAAGCTTACTATTAAGTATGTCCCCGCAATTAACCTGAACATTTTCATAATTGTACTTTTCTTTAAGTATTTTGCAAAATTCTAAATCTTTTTCATAAACAAAAAGTTTCTTTACCTTTTTATAAATTTCAGAGGTTAAGTTTCCAGAGCCTCCTCCAATTTCTAATACTTCATCATCTTTTTTTAAATCAGAGTACTCTACCAATTTTTTAATAAAATACTCATTAATCATGAAGTGTTGATCCTTTAGTTTATCTTTGGAATAATTATCCATATCGTAACCTTTCACAACATTATTATATCTGAATTTTTAAATAACTAACTTGTTGTGTTATTAATGAACAACGTACAAAGTTTATTGGTTGCTCATGCTCCTAGTTTTGTAAAACGTCGTCTTATATCTTCAAAAAGAGATAATCAAGAACTACATGAAAAACTATGTAACTCTAAAGATATATCTGTTTTGACTACCTTAGCAATGTATACACCTCACAAATCAGTTCAAGAAGCTCTTTTCAACATTTCACGAGATAGACCTATCAGAGAAGATGGAGAAAGTATACTTCTTTCTTTAGCAAATAATAATGCTCTTAATTATACTACAAAATCAAAATTTAACAAATTTATAGATAATGAAGATGAAGGCAAAGTATTAAGATTATCAGCATTGGAATTTGTCTATGCACATGAACTCATAAATAGAAATTTAGGAAATAACATTATAAGTAGGATGTTTTACATTTCAACGTTAACTGCCCTTAACAGAAATATTAGTCCAACAACGCATCAGAGGTTATTAAGCTATGTTAAAGATTTTCTTGAAGCTTTTCCTATTGAAACATGTCCAAAAATTATTAATGACAGAAATAATCTTCCCTATATATATTATCCACCAGCCACAAAAAATATTTACAGGCTATTAAGGGCATTTAAGATGAATACCTCATTAAATCCTTATACTCTTGATATGTTTAAAGAATCAGAAAAATTCCTAACAAGTATATTAACTTTAAGATATATTATTAAAAATCCATCAATTATGGATTAACAGTAACTTTAATTTTTTAGAACACTTTTTATAATCTAATACTCAAAAAGCTAATGATAATATGGAAAGAATAGGTATAATCGGAGGTTCTGGTTTTTATTCATTATTGGAGAGTCCTGAAGTTGTTGAAGTAGATACTAAATTTGGAAAACCTAGTGATAAAATAGCATTAGGAAAAATAAATAACTGTGATGTAGCATTTTTACCAAGACATAACTCTAAACATAATATTCCTCCACAAAAAGTTCCTTATAAAGCAAACATCGCAGCTTTAGAATCACTAAATGTTAAAAGAATAATTGCAACAAATGCAGTGGGTTCTTTACGTCCTGATTATGCTCCCGGGGAGTTTGTGCTTTTTGACCAATTTGTAAATATGACAAACAATAGAGAAGATACATTTTTTGATGAAAACATAGTAGCACACGTTAGTATGGCTGATCCTTACTGTAGTGAATTAAGAGAGCTTGCAGGAAAAACATTAGAAAAGCTTTCAATACCTTATCACAAAACTGCTTCTGTTGTTGTAATAAATGGTCCAAGATTTTCTTCAAAAGCAGAATCAAAATTTTTCTCTAAACAAGGTTTTGATGTAATAAACATGACTCAATATCCTGAAGTTGTTTTAGCAAAAGAAAAAGGCATGTGTTATTTAGGGATTGGTATTGTTACTGATTATGATGCAGGTTTAGAAGGAAATCCAGAAATAAAACCAGTACGTAGCGATGAAATGCTTGCTGTTTTCGGTAAAAATATAGAAAAAGCAAAAGATGTAGTAAAGGAGTTATTTCCTAGTGTTTATGAAAAGCCAAAATGCAACTGTGTGGATTCATTAGACGGTTCAATAATTACAAAGTAGTTTTATTTTTTATTTTCTATTTAATTAAGCAACCAAATCCTCTGAAAACAAATATATACTAATATACATAAAATAAAATAGATTTGAGTGAGTCCGTGGAAGGAGCTGCAATACTTGCAAATAACATTAAGAAAACATATACTTCTAAAAAAATAGAGTATGTTGCCTTAAAAGGTGTTACATTAAATGTTAAACAAGGGGAGTTTGTAGCTATTCTTGGTGCGTCAGGTTGTGGAAAGACCACCCTTATGAATATCTTAGGCACTTTAGATAGACAAACTACAGGTGAGTTATTCATTGATGGAGTTGATACATCTACATTAGATGATAATGAGTTATGTACAATAAGAAATCAGAAAATAGGTTTCATATTTCAATCATATAATCTTGTTAATTATTTATCTGCTTTAGATAATGTCCTAATACCTTTAATGATATGTAATGCAGACACTCCTGAAAAAATGAACGATGCAAAAAATCTTTTAACCAAGCTGGGGTTGGAAGGGAAGTTTCAGAAAAAACCTTTAGAGTTAAGCGGAGGAGAACAACAAAGAGTTGCAATAGCAAGGGCATTAATTAACTCACCATCCATTATTCTTGCTGATGAACCTACTGGAAATCTTGATTCAAAAACTTCTGATACAGTTTTAGAAATATTAACAAATATGGCAAAGCAAAGTAAAATAACCATAATTATGGTTACACACGATCCAGACATAGCAAAACTTGCAGATAGAGAGATACATATGAAAGACGGTTTGATAATAAAAGAGTCAAAATCAAGTATTAAAAAATCAAAATAATAAATTATCTTTAAGGGTTATTCAATGAATGTAAAAAATAGGAAATACGGAGCAATTTTATTGGCTATGAGTTTAATGTTCTTATTATTTGGAACAACATCAGCTGCAGGTACTTCATGTAATTTGATTCCAACAACTAATTACTTTAAAATAATAAGCACAACATGGGGTAACTCCACGCACCCCATCTCAGCAGGACCTGGTCTAAATGATGTTCCGGTAACAGTAACCCTTGAAAACTTTGGAGGTTCATGTACATTTATTGACTTAAAGGGTTATGTAGAACTTTATGGCGGGATAACAAACTTTAATGGTTCTTCATACTCTACTTATTATGTTGATTCATTACCCCCATACTCGACATTTAATATGGTATTCAATGTTAACATAGCAAAGAACTTATCAGTTGGTAAAAATACAACAATGTCATTTCCTTTCTATATCTCATGGAATTATACAAATGATACAATAAGATCAACACAAGAGTACAACTTAACCGTTCCTTTATACGGAAGTCCAGATCTTTCATTTAGCATAAAAAATCAACCTTTAATCGCAGGAGAACTTAACAATGTAACGTTACAAGTTCAAAACTCAGGTTCTGGGTATGCTTACTACTTAACACCTAAAATATCATTATCAAGCGGAGGTATTCTTTCACAACCAACTACAATAAACAGCATAGCGCCTAACTCATATGAAAACACATCCTTTATGGCTTACTTGCCATCTAGTTCTTCTGGACAACCAATACCTTTAACCTTAAATTACAATTACATTTCTCCATATGGTTACAATACCTCAGTTACTGAAGTTGTGGATACATATGCAGTTCCAAACTACAATAATGGACTTTCACTTTCATTGCAAAATACAAGTATTGAATCTGGAAATATTCAGAATACAAGTATAGTTGCTTACGACTCAACAAATTATCCTATACAAAACTTGACACTTACATTAACACCTTCGAGTACAATAAGTCTAATTAACTCAGATGGTATAATAAAATTCCCAGAAATAAAACCTCATTCTGAAGTTAAGGTTCCGATATCATTGTACTTAACACCATCTTCTGGAAGTGTTGGAAGTATATCTTCTGCAACTTCATATATATTAAATGGTCAACCTGAAACGTCTACATTGTTGCTAAACTTTCTTACTCCTAGCGATATAAATCTAATAAACTTAAACACTGTAATTCTTCCATCTAATCCAACAGCAGGTTCATTATTTACATTAACCTCAACATTAAACAATATGGGTTCGGGTACAGCGTCATCTGTTTTCATAACACCTAAACCACCACAAGGCATATCAGTTGTTGGACAAGATACGACATCATTAGGTAGTATACCTGTTGCAACGCCTACTGCGTTTACGGTAAGTTTTACAGCATCGCCATCAATCAAACCAGGAGTTTATAAAATACCTGTAGTCGTTTCTTACTCTAATAATTTAAATCAACAAATAAATCAAACAATAGATTTCTCAGTTAATATTTCAAAGGGATTAAGCATAATAAGTGCTGCTTCTGGAAATCAGTCAGCGACTCAAAATGCAGCCTCATATCAACAATACAGAAGATCAACTGGAGGAATCCCCGTATTTTTGATAGTAATAATCCTAATTATTATAGTTGTCATAGTTTATCTGTTTAGAAGAATGAGAAAGAAAAATACAGCTAAAAAAGCAAAGGTTCATCAATGAAGCTGAAAGACATACTATTATTGGGTATTAAGGGAATTTCAGAGCGCAAAGTTAGGACTGGATTGACTATACTCAGTGTAGTTATAGGTATAGCTGCAATAGTTTCACTTATATCATTAGTAACTGGTATTTCAGTAAGTATCTCAAAATCTTTGGAGAGTATAGGGCCATCTGCAATTTTTTTAATCCCTTCAGGTACTCATATTTTTACAAATGCTGATATAGCCCAAATAGAATCTTTACCAAATGTAAGTGTTGCTATTCCCATAATACGATTTCCGGCAAATATAACAACCGGAGGTGTACAACAAACAGTTACTGTTTATGGTGTTTCTAATGCTGTACTTTCTAATGCACTAGGCAGTATAAACCTATACTCTGGTTCTGTTTATAATGACTCAACACTTCCTACAGCATTAGTTGGGTATGATATCGCGTTTCCAACATCTACTCAAAGTTCTTCATCAGTTTTACTAAATCAACCAATATATCTGACAGAACATACACAAAGTTCAGGAACAAAAAGTACTACATTGTTAGTTCAGGGCATATTAAATCAATATGGCTCTTCTTTATTATTGGATCCTGATACCTCAATTTTCATACCTTTACAAAATGCGATAAGTATAACTGGAAAATACTCTTATAACATAATACTGGTTGAAGCTACATCATCATCAAGTGTTTCTGCATTATCATCATTGCTTAAAAGCATTT
>JAJYYF010000010.1 GCA_021801225.1 Microcaldota archaeon
CTTTATATGACCTCGAAACTCAATGGAGAGAATTATGTTGAGAACCTGCAGGACATAATTGATGAGAAAAGGGGCTTCAGACGGTAACGTTATTGGACTGTTACATAAAAACAGATATTATTATGGCTAAAATTAGTATAAATATCAGTATAATCTTGCTGCATATAAATAAGCTCCAGTAATTATTAGCACTGCAACAATTATAAATAAAAACATTACCGCCGGCATTCCTATTAAAAGTTTAGGATCATTCGATATGTATCTACCACTGCCGCCTCCTGAACCATATATCTCACAATTATTTTGAATTAATTACAAAATTATTTTTATAAATGAACATATAAAAATGTTATTATACGTATCTTCATATTACTATGGGTTACTATTTACGCCACAGAGTAACAGTTTAGTTACCTTGGAATGACAATTAATAAAGGTCAATCCTTTGCATGATGTAGTTATTGTATGATATAGTACAACTCCGTGCTATTCTACTGATTTGGTGATCTAATTATGAATTTTGAAGCTAAAAATGCCACCAAATGGTAACTATTAAGCCCCTTAAAATATGATTTTAATATACGCATAAATAAAGAAAGGATTAAATACTTTACAGCTCTAAATCATATTCACATTTGATAATAGTTATGGACTATGATAATAAAAATATAGTCCTCAATGAGCTCATAGGTTTGAAAGTATTGGTTCTAAGTTGCATCGACAAAAATCAAAAAGGTATACGTGGAGTAGTAATTGACGAAACAAAAAACCTAATAAAAATAAAATCAGGAAAAGATGTACTTTCTTTGATAAAGAAAAATACAAAGTTCAGATTTTATTACGGAAAACAGCACTTCGATGTAGAAGGAAAAGAAATAAACTTCAGATCAGATGAACGTATTGAGAAAGGACTAAAGTATTATAAAAGAAGAAATATTTAAAATTTATTAAAATACACGGTGTATATGTTGGAATGTAATGATTTAAAATGTCCGATTCACGGAAATCTAACAACAAGAGGTACTAGACTATCAGGAAAAGTAGTTAGTGCAAAGACAAAGAAAACTGCAATAGTTGAGATAGATTATACAAAATATATCTACAAATATGAACGTTACCTGAGAAAAAGATCTAGAATACCTGCTTATAATCCAGACTGTATTGCAGCAAAGGAAGGCGATATAGTAAATATAGATGAAACAAGAAGACTTAGTAAAACTAAATCTTTTGTTGTAACTGAAATTGTAAAATGATTGGTGTTAAAAATGAGAGGAGTATCATCTAAAGTAATTAAAACGCTTATTCCAGGAAGTGTTCTTACCTGTGCAGATAATAGCGGTGCATATGAGTTCAGAATAATCCACATTATAGGAAAAGGTGGAGGCGGAAGACACGGAAAACTTGCTTCAGCAGGAATAGGAGATATAGTTTCAGCAAGTGTAAGGAAAGGAACACCTACATATATTAAAAAACCGGTAAGAGTTGTAATAGTGAGGCAAAAAGCAACATTAAGAAGATCAAACGGTCTTCACATAAGATTTGAAGACAATGCCGGAGTTATGGTAAATGAAGAAAACATGCCAATAGGTACTGAAATAAAAGGAGCAATAGCACGTGAAGTAGCAGAAAGATTTACTAATATAAAAGGAGTGGCATCAAGAATTGTGTGATATTTATGCATATTAAAAGTAGCAAACCTAGAAAGCAAAGATTGTTCAGACTTCAAGCACCAGCACATGCAAGAAAAGCATTTGCTCATTCAAGAATATCTAAAGATTTGATAAAAAAACTCGGTATTAAAAAAAGATCAATTCAAGTAAGAAAAGGAGATACTGTAAAAGTAATGACTGGTTCTAATAAGGGAAAATCAGGAAAAGTAAACAAAGTAGAAACAAAACACGGAGTTCTTCTAATAGAAAACTTAACAAGAAGAAATGCAAAAGGGAAAGAACTACAGATACCTATAAAAACATCAAATGTATATATTACTGATCTAGATCTTAATGACAAATTAAGAAAACAAAAATTAGGTTTAAAAGAATAATAATGTGATAAAATGGGCGTAAAGGCAAACAGAAGGCATATTAAAAGACTCGCATCAAGCAAATATATAGGAGTAGGTAGAAAGAGTTCGGCCTATGTAGCTAAGCCACTTCCAGGAAGACATACCAAAACCTCAAACATAGCTATTAAAACAATACTTACTGAAAAACTAGGCTTAACTAGTACTGGAAAAGAATCAGAAAAAATCATAAAGGGTAAAAATATAAAAGTAAATGGAAATGTAATTAAAAATCCTTTATATCCAGTTGGTTTTGGAGATATAATAGAGATACCTGTATTAGGAGAGAATTTTTTCATAAATAATACTAAAAACGGATCTTTTACATTAGAAAAAATAAAAGAACCAAAACAACAATTATTCAAAGTCATAGGTAAATATAAAACAAAAGGAAACAAAGTAATGCTTCGTTTACATGACGGTAGAATAATAAACACAGATAAATCTAAAGAGATAAATGTTAATGATTCAGTGGATATAAAAAACAAAGAAATATCCTCTATAATAAAGCTGGAAGAAGGCGGAAAGTGCCTTGTTATAAAAGGAAATCACACCTCGCAATCCGGCATAATAAGAAAAATAATAAACGGTACTGCTACAAGATCCTCTTTGGTTTCAATCTCTTCTGGGAAAGAAAACTTCGAGACGACCTTAGATAATATTATTGCAATAGCTGATTAAAATGACGCAGAATCCAATGGAAAATATATATCTTGAAAAAGTAGTAATAAACATAGGTGTAGGTCTAAATGAAAATATGGTGGACAATGCCAAGGCTTTAATTAAAAAATTAACAGGACATGATGCAGGAACTACAGTTTCAAAAAGAAGAGATCCTGAGTTAAAACTTAAAAAAGGCCAACACATAGGAGCTGTATCAACAATAAGAGGCAAGGAAGCCTTTGATTTCCTAAAAAGAGCACTAGACGCAAATAACAATATACTAAATAAAAATGCAATAGCAAACAACTCATTAAATTTTGGCGTTAAGGAATACATTTATTTTTCAGGAGTAAAATACGATCCTAAAATAGGAATATTAGGTATGAATGTTAACGCAGCATTTACAAGAAAGGGCTCTCGAGTAGCAAAAAGAAAGAGAAAGACAACTAAACCAGGAGCAAAACATAGCAGAATAACAAAAGAAGAGATAACTAAATATTTAGAAGACAAATTAAAAATAAAGATACAAGAATAAAGAGGATATGGTTAAATGAAGGTTAATTTCGAACAAAAATTGAAAGGCAAAGGAGTAAGAAAATGCAGATTATGCGGAAATTCAAGAGGTATAATAAGAAATTATAACCTTAGAATTTGTAGAAGATGTTTTAGAGAGTACGGTAAACAATTAGGTTTCGAAAAGTATTAGTGAATATTATGGATGTTCTTGCAGATGTTTTAAATAAAATAAAGGTATGTGAAAATATAGGTAACTTAGAGTGCGTAGTTCCATCTACAAAGTTGATAAAAGCCGTATTAGAAACAATAAAGAAAAATAATTACATAGAAGATTTTGAAGAAGTAACTCAAGGTAAATTCAAAGTAATAAAAATAAAGCTATCAAAAAAAATAAATGACATAGGTGTAATAAAACCTAGACATGCAGTTTCGATAAAAGAATATCAGACATATGAAAAAAGATATATTCCAAGTAAAGATTTTGGTGTACTAATAATCTCTACTCCAAAAGGTATAATGACAAACAAAGACGCAAAGCAAAAGAATACAGGCGGAAGATTATTAGCATACTTATATTAGTTTAGTGTTGATTAAATGCAGGAAATAGAGATAGAAAACGGAGTAAATGTTTCAATTGAAGGAGAACATGTCCATATAAAGGGCAAGTTAGGTTCAACTTCAAAGAAATTTAATAGCAGATTACTCTCACTTTCACAAGAAGGTAAAAAAATAAAAATAAATATAACTCAAAATAAAAAACTTCAGAAGAAATCTAAATTAGCAGAACAGGCATTTGCTTCAGAATTAAAAAACTCTATAAAAACAGTACAAGATGGAATAGAAACAAAAATGACTGTTCTATTTGCACACTTTCCTATGACTATAGAGGTAAAAGGAAAGGTAGTTTTTGTAAAGAATATTTTTGGAGAAAGAGTTCCTAGAGAAACAACTATTGTCGGAGATACAAAAGTAGATGTGAAAGGCCAGTCAATAACTGTAAAAGGCGTAGATGCTTATGATGTAGGTCAAACAGTTGCAAACTTAAGAAAAATATGTTTTCCAAGAGGTTTTGACACTAGGGTATTCCAAGATGGAATATACAAAATAAAAGAGTAAATATTGTTGTGTTTGTATGAATATTAAAAAGAAATCAAAATTCGTAGTTCCTAACTATGGTGCAAAGAGCAGAAAAGGAGTAAAAAATAGATGGCGTCATCAAAGAGGAATAGACAACAAAAAAAGAGTAATGAGAAGTGGTTATGGCGCAATACCTAAAATAGGTTATAAAAATGACGTTATAAAGAACGGACTTGGCGCTGACGGAAAACAAAAAGCATTAGTTAGAAATGTTTTTGAGTTAAAGGATGCAATGTTAATTCCTGATGTTTCAATAGTTTTACACCACGCTTTATCAAAAAGAAAAAAATTAGAACTGCAAAAAATAGCAGAGAAAGAAGGCCTAAAGGTCGCAAATAGGGTGAAAGCATGACTATAAAATTTGCTAAAAGAGTAGCATCTGAAATATTAAATAGAGGAGAAAGTTCAATAAGAATAAATTCTTCTGGGTTAGACGAAGCAAAAAAAGCAATGACAAGAGAAGACGTTAGAACTCTTATAAAAAATGGAGGTATATACGCATTAAAGGCAAAACACAATAAAAGCACTAACTCAAAATTATTAAAAATTAGAAGAAGTAAGGGAAGAGGAAGAGGACAAGGTAAAAGAAAAGGAACATTAAAAGCAAGAAGAGGAGAGCTTTGGATAAAAAAAGTAAGATCCCAAAGACTTTTATTATTAAGATTAAAATTAATGGGTAAATTAGACAATTCAAAATACAACAAGTACTATATGCTTATAAAAGGTAACAGCTTTTCTGATAAAGCTTCATTAATATTACACTTAAGAGAAAGCGGTATAAAAATATCCGATGACGAGTTAAAAAATATAAAAGACTTCATGAAAGCCCAGTATAAATAGATGAGATTATGGCAAAGATTTTCAAAATAGGTTTCAAAAGAAAAAGAACGCATGTAACTAATTACAAGAAAAGGTTATCTCTTGTAAAAAGCGATTTAAAAAGGGTAGTTATACGAAGATCAAATAAAGGTATAATATCACAAATAGTCAAGTACTCTGAAATTGGAGATGAAGTTTTAGTAACTGCATACTCAAAAGAATTGTTAAAGTATGGTTGGCCTTCAAGAAGCAACAGAAACACAGCATTTCTAACAGGATTGTTGTTAGCAAAAAAAGCAGCATCGAAAAAATTAGAAAATGAAGAATATATATTAGACATAGGTCTAAGTGCTTCTGTAAAGAACTCAACACCATTTATATTTGCACAAGGCTGCATCGAAGGCGGTTTGAAACTCCGTTCAGGGTTATCTACAGATAAATCATTATTTGAAAAACAAAATATGTACATAAATAAATTAAAAGAAGACAAAGCGGCTTACGAAAAGGCATATAGCGGATACTTAAAATCAAAAATAAATCCCGAAGAGCTTTCTTCATTATTCGAAAAGGTAAAAACAAAGATTCTTAATGAGTGATTAATTGGAAAAAAGAGATAGAGAGATCAATACTGTTTCAGAGTTTGCATGGACCCCAAAAACAAAATTGGGAATAATGGTAAGTGAAGGGAAAATAAAAAATATCGACGAAATCTTTGCTATGGGAAAACCAATAAAAGAAGTAGGTATAGTTGACTCATTAATTCCTAATCTTGAAGATAAAGTTCTTGAAATTGCATCAGTACAGAGAATGACAAAAAACAACAGAAGGCAAAAGTTTAGAGTTACTGTTGTAGTTGGGGATAGAGCTGGACATGTAGGTATCGGTGTAGGGAAAGATGTAGAGGTAAGACCTGCAATTGATACTGCAATAAGAACAGCTAAGAAAAACATAGTATCTGTAAAGTTCGGTTGCGGTTCCTGGGAATGTAATTGCGGTACTCCACATTCACTTCCATTAACTATAAGATCAAAAGTAGGTAGTTCTGAGGTAATACTTAAGCCCGCACCAAGAGGTGTAGGAATAGTTGCAGCAGAAACCATGTACTCAGTTATTGAGTTAGCAGGATTAAAAGATGTATGGACTTACTCGCGTGGCAGAACAAGAGACATATATAACGTAGCAACTGCAACACAAAAAGCACTTAAAAAAATAAGCGAGATAAGAAATCCAGAAGCAGTTAAGGCTTTACAATAAACAGCTATTTTTAATCAATTTATTTATTTTTATTTATTTTATAGTAATTTTATAAATACGTTTATAAATGAGTTTATCTTAAATTACTTCATTGCCTTGATGGTGTAGCGGCAGCATAAGGGACTGTGGATCCCTAGGTCCGGGTCCGACCCCCGGTCAAGGCCTAGTTTTTCAACCAATTAAACACTATTAATATATATTTACTTTGTATTGTATATTTGTTTAAATGTTAATAGAAATATTCTCTGTAGGTGCAATAGATGCACTAGTACCAGTTTTAATAATAGTTATATTTATTGGTGCAGCAGCAGGGATAAGCAGAGGCTTTAGTTTTTTCAATCTATTTGGAGTAGGTACCTTGATGGGGATGGGTCCAAAAGCTAAAGGATCTTTAGCACAAAAAACCTTCAAAAAGTCCTATACTAAACCCTCTCAAAAACCATTAAAAGTAAAAAAGACCAAATTTGAAGATGAAAAAGAAAATAAAGATAAACAAATTAGAAATGATTTTAATAGATACTTCAACAAAGGCACAACAGCCGCAACTATAGATACAAGTGGTCCAGAACCAAAGGGAGCAAGTCAATTAAATGAACCTGATAAAAAATCTTCAAGTATATTTGTAAATGCTTTTGAGAAATCACTAATTTTAACATCACCCTTAGTTAGAGGAACATACGGAGCTGGGAAAGGTTTTGTAAATTTAGTTGCTAAAAAAGGTAGACTTAAAAAATTAGCCGGAGTGGTATATAAATATGATGAGGAGACCTTCAAAATAAAGAAAAATGGAGAAGAGAAAAACTTCGCAAGATATACTAATAGAGGTTATAATACCCTTCTAGAAGAAAATATGTTTGGTTTGGCAGTAGCAAGAAGAGAAGTTTTAAAAGAAAAGCAAAAAATAATAAATGACAAAAAACTTTCACAGATTAAAAAGAAACTTCTACTTGCAAATCTTGCTGGTCTTGATCGTGTTTTTTCAAAAAGACTTGAAAATTTAGAAAATTCTTTTGATAAAATAAATAAGTTACAAGACTCTTATACTAAAAAATTATTGAGTTTAAGAACAATTCAAGATGAAAAGATTAAAGAGGAAAAACGACAAAAAATAATCGATGAAACTTATAATGAGTTTGCAAAAATATACACAAAATCGTTCAACACCACTAGTGATTATAGGGCAGAGGATTTAATAAATAACATTCAACAAATTACTAATAAGAGATATGGTAAGTTTACATTTAATCTTAGAGTAGGAGGTAAAGATCCGAATGAAAAGTCTAAAGATTACCGCACACTTATAGAGTTCAATCTAGGTAGAAAAGAAGAAAAATAAATGGTAGAGATTTGCTATGCAAAAAATGAAAACATTTCGTATATCTGTCCTTTTAACCTTATTATTATTTGGAATTTCATATGCGGCACCAGTTCTTTGCAACTCCAATCTGTTAAATACTAATCTCTATTCAGAAATTGCATACTTTTCAAATTATTCTATTAATGTTGCAATTTCATTTTCATTATTTGCAATATTGACATCATTTTTCTTTATAGCAGTTATTTATATAATAAATAAAGTATTTCCAGAAGCACGTTTGGGTTCATTTATAAATAACGAGTACAAAGAAATAGTAAAATCAATACTAATAATAATTATAATTTATGGTTCATTAGCATTTTTTAGTGGTGTTGCAGTTTCATTAACCGGAGCTTCAGTAGGTACCTTCTCTACAAGTTTAGGAAATCTTCTTTATAACAGCGAAGTTTATTTATGTGGTACAAATAATATCTTAACAACAGGTACCGAAAATCTGATAAGTGTTGCATTAGCTGATGGGTTATTAAAAGGATTAACAATAAGTTGGGGAGGTCTTCCAATACCTCCGGTTCCTCTTCCCGGAATCGGAGCATTTCTTCCTGTAGTAAAATCAGGTGTAGAATTTAATTTACTAACTAATAATATATTTCAAACAGACTTCGTATCAGGAACTCAATTTGTAACCTCAGTAATGAACGATATCTTTAACAATGTGATATTTCCAGCAGTTAATTTAATAACTGTTCAAATAAGTATACTACCTATCTTTGAAATTATAGGTTTATGGTTCTTAATACCACTGGGCTTGATATTCCGTGCACTTCCATTTATTAGAGGAATTGGTGGAACATTAATCGCATTAGGGATAGGGATAGCTATAATATGGCCAGCGACTCTTGTATTATTTAATATACCTGTATCTAACTTTTTTTATGGTTATCTCTCACTTCATGGAGAAACACCTACTTCAGCATGTAGTTCATTAGGCTTATTATCAACAATATGTTCTGGCCTCTCAGAGTATTCATATTTTTCTCCATCAATTGCTTTAACAAGTTCTGCAGTTTCTAGTATAACTCCATTTTCAATAGCATTATCCTCTTTGTCTTCAATATATCCTGGGCTGAATTATATACTACAAAATACCTTATACATAATACTTCAGGTTTTCATACTTTTCATATTTGATTTAATAATAGCCTATACAATTACGGAAAACATAGCAAAAACATTAGGAGGATCTTTAGATCTCTCTTTAACTAATAGATTGAAGTTGTTTTAATGATACCACTCTTATTCGCAGTACAATCAACGGCATGCAATCTGGGCAATATTAATGCTAACAATTGGATTGGAATAAATGGATTGGTAATCATAGCAATGTTTTGTGTTGGTGCATTAATTTACAGTTTAAGCTCTCTACTACCTATACAAACAGGTAAGAAGATAAAAGGAAATGTTATTTATGAATTAAGTGAAGGAATAATAAGTCTAATAATACTTCTTTCTTTAATCTCATTAGTATATGCATCATGTTCTGTAGGTTCAACTCTATCTGGACAAAGTAATTATCAAAATATTTTTCAAGCAGATGAATATTATGTTGGTAACTTACTTTTTGTTAAAGGAACTTCATTAGTTACCCAACTCAGTTTCCAAGGAATTGCAGTAGCAATAGATGGAAACATAGTCACATTAATTCTAGGAAAAGTTACAGGCGCTTTAAACAAGAATTTAGGCAGCGGAAATAGTTTATTTAATCTAGGTAACTCCGGTTCAAGTTCTTCTGGTTCTACGGGAGCAGCTCAAATAGGTTCACAAGGAAGTACTACAAATCCAACAGTTGGCTTCAGCGTGACTCTTGCTACTTCATCAGATGTTGAAGGATTATTTGATAGTTATGCTGGAACATATGCAACTTATGGAGCAGGAGTGGTAGTTACATTTGGTTTACTTTTTGTTCTTTATCTTTTACTTCCAATAATAACTGCATTAGCCTTTACTCTTGTTGTCCCTATATCCCTAATATTAAGATCCTTTGGATTTTTAGGTCATGGCTTACGATCAATATCAAATACTTTGCTTGCTTTAGCAATTGCTTTTTATATTGTTTTTCCCTTAACAATAAGTATGAATGCATTTATAGTTAATTGGATGTACTGCAGTAATGGCGTTACAGTTTGTAATCCTTATACAATATACACTGGAAACTATAAAATTGCTACAATACCTATAGGTTCACTTTTTAAACAAAATACAGTTAACTTTTTAAATTATGGAGGATTTTCTTTATCACTTCCAACAAATTTCTATAGTTCTTTGGCTACTAATGGGGGAGGTGTAGGGCAAACGGTGAAAAATCTTTTAGAAGGTATAGTCACATTACCTAATCAAGTTGCAGGTGTCTCAACAGAAATATCTGAGTACTTTTTTGAAGGGGTTTTATTAGTTGCAATTGATTTAATGATAACTCTTGCATTTGCTCAAGGCCTTACAAAAGCATTTGAACAAATACCACATTTAATAAATTAAATGAAATAAGAAGATATTATGGATAAAAAAATAAATTTAAAGATTTCAAGAATTCTTTTAAGTTTACTTTTAATCTTTTTAACATTTAATTTAGCTTCATCCGCAACAACAAATACTTATAATCTAGAAACTCCTGTATCACAATTTCAATCATGGTTCCCAATTATAACACTTGCAGTTATAGCGAGTTTTTCAGTAGTTATACTCTATTTTGTATTGGGCTATGTACTTAATAACAAAAACATGATTAGCGGAGCAAAATTAGAAATGCAAAAGGTTTTGTTTACAATTGTTGTAATGGTCATAATTATTTTATTATTAAATTATGTTGGAACTGCAGAGTACTCAACTAATTTAATATCAAAAAGCTCAATACAAACAATATGTAATCAATTAAATAATCCAAATACTGATAACTCACTTGCATTTGTTGATTCTGCAGAAAGTGTTAACTCCCCAACTTATAATATCTGTTCAGGTTTGATAGCTAATGCAGGAGGTAAAAGTATAACTACAAATTTAGATTACGGACTTGCAGCTACTTATGTAATACTATCAAATCTTACAAATCAAGCGGCTAATAATCTAAACGCAATTTATGTTTATAGAACTTACGTAGGTTTTCTGTCCAACTTCAAGGCTACTGACGGTTTGTGTTTTCCACAAGTAACCTGTTTGTTAGGAGGTGAGGGAGCATCATTTAGCGTAGAGTATGGTTATGATCCATTTGCAGGATACAATCCATTAATTACTCGTTCTACAGAGTTTGTTTCAAATCAATCTACATTAATATTTTATCTTTTCATAATTCAACTTCTCTTTATACTGCTGGTAATTTATGGTTGGCCATACCTTCTAGCTGCAGGATTAATCTTAAGTGCATCTACTCTTACAAGAAAAGCAGGTGGTTTTCTAATAGCATTTGCAATTTCTGCATTAATAATATTTCCAATAATTTATCTGATGGAGTATACTGCATTTACCTCAAATACTTTATCTCCAATAGGTGCTTCATCCTTACCTTCTTTATCATTAACCGGAGAAACATTTAACTCAAAAATAATACACTATGATGCAACAGGATCAAACTTTTTTGTATTTCCAAATGCTACGTATGTTCTTAATTACGATGGTTGTTGGCCGCATGGAGGATTAATAGCGCAAGAGTTACTAGTTGTTGGTGCTTATAGTGTACCAGTTTACGGCCTTGTTCTCGGAGTTGTAAATATATTAGGTACTGTAGGAAATAACCCTATTAGCGTTCCAATACCTTTCTTTAATTGCAATCCATCTAATGCAATAAACTCAATCTTTGACCTAATGAATCTTTATGGAATTATGTCAGTTATTGGTTTAATATTTCCATTATTAAATATATTTATAGGGATTACGGCAACAATAGGGATCTCACAATTATTGGGTGGAACAACAAATATACTGGGATTAAATAAATTATTATAGTTGAAATATATGTTAAGGAAAAAGATTTTATTGTTTTTTTTCATTTCAATGTTAGTTCTAGGTTTATCCGGCGCCTCACAAACTTACTGTAGCGATCTTTTCAATAATGTTCATGGAATTGTAAGCAATACAGTTTACAATTTATCAACATTTAATGCTTTAATATCATTTACTGGTTTAATAATAATAGCTGTATTAATAACTATGTCGTTAATCTACGGTTTAGGGGTAGCTTTAGGTCTAGACAGCTTCAAACAATTTGCAAAAACAGAGTATATAGAATCCTTTGTTAACCTATTAATCTTGTTGTTTGTTGTAGGAACAATTTTTACATCAAGCGGTTCAATTTTATTTATTTCTAACTTAACATCTTCAGTTATACCTTCACAATCTGCATCAATAAATACTAATTTAATATCCCCTAATGCTCCTTCGAGTGGTATAAAAGGGGTATACATACTTACCTGTAATAATATTCTTAATGTACAAATACTCACCGGAATCACTATTTTAATAGGAACTTATTTAGAACTTATTCTTTATCAAATTCTTTCAGGTTTATCAATACAATTTAGTTTCTCAGGTACACACTCATTTTCACTAGGAAATCTTATACCTAGCTTTTCAATTACTCCATTTGCAGGATTAGGAATAACACAGGCATTTATTTATAATGAATTTTCAGCATTAAGTGCTTTTATAGGTGTAAGCATAGGTGCAGTAGTTCTACTTTTTGTAATATACTTTCTATTTCCAATATTTTTCTTTGTTGGAATTTTATTCAGATCATTTCCATGGACAAGAGCAGCCGGTGGCTCATTAATAGCCTTATTTATAACATTCTTCATAATATTTCCTTCAATACTCTCAGTATTTACATTTTCAGGAGCATCTAACATCTTATCTAATGTGAACTCTTTATGTTCAACTTCAAACTCTGTAAGTCCGGGTAAAAGTTCTTGTTTTTCATCAAATGGCCTTAATTTAGTTTCATTTGCACAACAATATGGTTTAGGTTATTTATCAGGAACCTCTCCAGGATCCTTTATCGCAGGATTCTTATTTAAAAATGGGTTTTCATTTAGCTCTAATATTTCTCTATACTCAGAAGAGGTTTCATTTTATGTAATCATGCTTTTAGGTTTATTTATATCATTTCTTATATCGTATGATGTGCTTGGTGTATTAACAAGCATTTTAGGTTCGCCATCATTTAGTGCGAAGAGCATATTAGGAAAGATTGTATGACATTATTAATTCAAAATATAATGGTATTTGTCGTAAACAGCTGTATAAGTAGTGTTAACTACTTTTTAACATCTCCATATACAACTTGGTTTCCAGTTGTAACCTTAGCAGTTCTTGCCAGTTTCACAATTTTAATAATAATTTATTCATTATCTACAATAATAAATGCCGGAAAAGTAAGAAGTTGGATAAAAAATAAGTTTCTAGATTTATTCATTACCCTTATTCTTATAATGTCATTTGGAACTATATCTACCTTGATATGTGCAAGTAATCCTACTCCTTACTTCTCAAAAGCAGGTCTATTACCAAATAACTGTAATGTATCCTCAGTAAATGACATATACTCCCTTTCTTTATGTGATTTAAATCAATTCAATACATATACTCTTCAATTCAATCAATATCTTTACTTTTTACTTTTACTATTTTCAATAACTCCTAAAGTTTCAGGTACTTTATCAATAGGCTTAAATGGTCAAAATGGAATAGCCGGTATAAATCCAAAGCTATCCGCTCAAACCGGCGCTGTAGATCTTGATCCATTTGGAAAAATAAATAAGTTTGATGGCTTTATACTTCCTGCACTATATGCATTAACATTATTGAATGAAGTAGAGTTACTTTTACTGGCATCATCACCATTACTTTTTGCCATATTTATTGCAATAGGTTTAATTGCACGTTCATTTGAGATCACTAGAACCTTTGGTAATGGTATGATAGCCTTTGCAATAGGTATAGGCTTCATCTTTCCAATAATAGTTAGTCTTAATTATGGTTTTATGGATTACAGTGTACAAAATTCTTTGACATTAGGATTGGGTTCCTCAGTTTCTGGGATAACTCCTACACTACTACCTGTAGCTAATCCTGTTGTAGTATTTATTTCAGCGGCAATTGGTTTTGCAACAGGAAGTGGTTCTCCATTAGGTCAAGCTGCCACCTTATTACCAGAATATTTATTTTCATACTTAGGCTTGATAGTTGTAGGAATAACCATAATACCCTTGCTTACCTTTACTATAGTCACATCATTTGTTTCTGATTTTTCAGGAGCTCTGGGTGAAAAATTTGATTTAGGAAATCTTCTAATAAACTTACTGTGATTAAATATGAAGAAAAAGTTAATATTTATTATTTCAATTCTTGTTTTGTTATTGCAAGTAAGTTTTATCTACTCCGCAACAACTACCTCACAACAATACTGCAGTTCACAAAGTTTAATAAATCAAAATGCTCCATGGTACTGTAATCAAATAAATCAAGCTATGGTGTCATACTGGGAAAAGTGGAGTCCTATAGCATATCTGGCGCTTTTTGTATCTTTCGATATTGCTTTGGTTATTTATTTAGCAAGTGTTTTATTAGGAAATGATAAACTTAAGAACATCGCATACTCTGAATTTTATGAAGCCATAGCAACAGGCCTTATAGTTATAGGCTTTTTATCCTTAAGTGCAACAATTTTAGGATTAGGTCCATCATTAATCGTAAATGCAAATCCATACATTACCTCTCTTTCCTATATAAATAACACAATTGCATCTACAAAAGCAGTTGTATTGCAACTATTTACTATATCACAAAAAGATTATGTATATACTAAAACCTCCTTGGGATTCTGTGTCTCAACTACAGTTAGTTCTTATTGTGTATCAAATGTCGTTGGTGTATTTAGTTTTGCAATAAATTATTTATTCATAATACCTGCCTCTACCTTAATATCATTTCTCATGGATGGTCTAACTCTTCTTTACGGTGAGTTTTATCTAATACTACTATTCATGTATGCAGCAATACCTGTATTTTTAATTCCTGGGATAATTCTAAGGGCTATTTTACCTACAAGATCTCTCGGAGGCCTAATGATAGCTATAGCAATAGGTTTTTACATCATACTGCCAACTTTATTCTCTGTAGCATTTTACTTTACAAATACTAGTTTGATAAATCAATTTAACTCTCAAAGTTCATTTTTGTCAACACACTCCTCAGGAGGAGATGCACAGTTAAATGCAGCTTATCAAACTTCTCCTTTAGTTACTGAGTTGAATCTAGCTCAACAAGGATTAGGTTCATTTTGGGTATCTGTATTGTTCTATCCGATACTCATATTTGCTATGACTTATGCGATAATAACTCAACTCGCACAGTTCCTAGGAGGGGCAATTAAATCTTCTTCAAGATTAAAAATAATATAATTTATTATTTTTTATATAATTGTATTTATCTCTTAAATAGATATATTTATATTTTCTGTTTTATCTATATTATCATATAATAGGTTGTTAAATTTGGCTATAAAAACTAATATTCTTATTTTTACAATCTTTATCTCAATAAGCGTTTTGTTTGCAGTGGGCACATTAGTCAGTACAAACCCTGCATTAACAATTTTATTTTCAATAATTGCTTTATTTTTTTCAGTTCTAGGTTTTTCTACACGATTTTATACTTATTTATACATTCCATTATTTAGATCTAGAAAAAGAAATATAGTTTTAAGTAATCAGGAGGCATTTTTATTATCACCTTCTGGAAATACAATAATTATAAACGACTCTGTAGGAACATACGCTACTGCATTTGTTAAAATACCACTTTATAGATCTTCTACAGAAATGACCGAATCTGAAAAGTTAGATTTAGGGCGAACATTTAGTAGGGTACTTACATTAACTAAAGAAACAACTAAGTTCTCATCAGAGATGTATGTTGTAAACAAAGACGAATACATAAACAAAGTAAGAGCGAAACTACAAAATAGCTCAGAAAAATTAAGAGAAATGCAATCCTCTGAGCCTTCTAACTCTGAAAAATTAAATCGTTTAAAAGGCGAACTTACAATGTGGGAGAACTTAATATCAAACATTAGTAGTTCTAGATCCGAGTCATTAGTTACTTATAATATGGTAAGTGCTTTTGGTCAAAACGAAGAGGAAGCTTCTAGCATAGCCTATCAAAAAGCAGAAGAAATAGCTGCAGGAATAAGTGCAGCTTTAGGTGTAACTGCATATATTGCAGAAGGAGAAGAGCTGTTATCTTTAATAGAACCAAATTATATGATACCTGTAGAAACAGTTAATGAAATAATAAGACAAAAAAGTATAAAAGAGGGAATATAGGGATAAAATGGATGAACAAACAGTGATGTATTTAGGTGTATCTGCAATAACACCATTTGTACTTTTAGTTTCTGCATCTAGTTTAGGTCCTTTAGGGATAATTATAGATGTATTTGCATTAATCGCAGTGGCTTTAATACTAATGCTAAATTACGCAGACTTTCTTATATTTCCAGCTGTAACAAAACTCTTAGGTATAAAAATACAATTATCAAAAGAACATTATTGTTTAAAGGAACAAAACGCCATATTGAAGTATACTGGAGGTATTTATTATGCAACAGGGTACTTGACGGCTAACATATACAATTATGTTTTCAATGCAGAGTCATCAAATCCTAACTCAGACGATGATCAAATCTCTTTAGCTCCGGAAAAGTGGGAACGAATACTTATGAATGTTGATTTTCCATTTAAATTCAATGTAATAACAGATGCAAAAGATGTTCAAAAATACAGAGAAGATTTAGAAGGTGAACGTGGTTTCCTAGAGTTCCAATTATCTAGAGAATCAAACTCATCAAATCCAAATCAAATGACATTAACTGAGTTAGAAAGAAAAATAAATGTTACACAAGCAAAAATAGATAAAATGTCTTCTGGAGAGCTGCCTTTAAATACAATTATGTATATAGAAACTACTGCGGTAGGTATAAGCGAAAAAGATGCGGTAGATTCACTTACTAATCAATTAAATAGACTAGAAACAGTATTTCATACATTTGATGTAAACATTCTAAGAGTAGTCGGCAGAGAGATACATACCCTATACAAATTAAATTATCTTTTATATGAACCACAATTAATTGAAAAGTTATTCAATCATCAAAAATAATCATATAAAATACTACTAATTTAAATAATATTATCATTAATTATAATTGATAACAATGACGCTTTTACGTATTCAAACACTAATGAGTAATGAGATATCAAAGCGTATATTCATCACTAGACCTCCTGAACCTCCATCAGAATTTTTATTTAATGATCCTACAAATTCAATCTTTATAGGAACAAGTAAAATTTTCAAAGTTCCCTTTACATGGACCTTCTCAAATATAACTAATCCGCACATATCAGTTGTAGGTATAACCGGAGCAGGAAAGAGTTTTTTTGTAAAAACATTCATAACGAGGGCTAGTTATGTTTGGAATACAAATGCAATAATAATCGATTGGGCAGGAGAGTACATTTCATGGGTAAAACAAAGTGGTGGAAAGGTAATTGCTTTATCTAAAGGGGATTACCTAAATATAATGGATCTTTCAGGCATGAAACCTTTAGACAGAACAAAACAAATAATGAACTCATTGGATATACTTACAGATATCTCAACGTACCCTGAGCAAAGAAGACTCACCTCAGAAGCTATCGAGCAAGCTTACTTGAATCTCGGTTTTCCATTAGCCTCACCCCCGCCACCAGGAAAAGAACCACCAACGCTAAAAGATGTATCCAAACTTCTAGACGAAAAACTACAAGAGGGGACTTATGAATATCCAGCAGAGCTTGAAAATGCAATATACCGTTTAAGACAGTTTTCCCGTGAAGGAGAGGATTACTTTGCCAATAAAAGCACAATAGATATAGGTAAACTTACTACCTCTGGTTTAGTGGATCTAGATTTATCTAGCCTTCCTGATGAAAGATTCAGAGCAATGGCTGCTTTGTTCATACTTCAAACATTAAAGGAAAAGATGCGTCTTGAAAGCTGGAGTTCGTCTGCAGGACTTAAAACCTTGGTTGTTTTAGATGAAGCCTGGAAGGTAGCTAGCGATGAAAGAAGCGATGCTGTTACGATTATAAGAGAAGGTAGAAAGTATAGCTTCGGTTTAATTGTAGCTTCACAAAACCCTACTGATGTAAATGAAGCAATCTTCTCAAATGTAGGAACAACTTTCATGCTTAGAATACGTTTTGAAAAGTTTATGAATTATCTACAAGGGTCATTAAACTTTTCTGATTTTATAAGAAATGAGATAAGCAAATTAGGTGTCGGTCAAGCAGCAATAGATATGGCATTTAATACTGGAGTAAGATTCCCTAATATATTTTTAGTTGATAAAATAGTCGGAGAGCTGCCTTTAGATACCTACTCTTTATTTATTTCAGATATCTTGTCTGAAAAGGAGCTTTCTGATCCAGAAATTAAAAAAGAGTATTCCTTGGATAAAATGTCGATAAATTCACGTTTAATTGAGTTGGGTTTTGGTTCAGAGGTAATAACCAAATTGCTTAGTTACATGAATGAAAAAGGAAGAACTTTAGATATTAGAGATTTTATTAAGACAGCTATGTCTTATGGAGTTAATAAAGATACACTTATATCATTCATGCGTTCAATAGGAATTAGTGATTCAATAATCTTAAAAATAATGTCTTATATAGTTGTGTGATTATTTGCAAAAGACATTTGTAATAAGTAAAATAGATATTAAAAAGATGCTTTCTCCTTTAGGGATAAGCCCTGGGAGCATAGAAGCAATGTTAAGTATAATGGATAAATCACATAAACATGTAGATGCGATTGCATTTGTTGGTATGTTACAAAAATTAGGATTAAGTCTAAATAAAATAGAAAACATTTTAAGAAGAATAGGAATTGATGACACTAGAATAATAGAGATATTTAACTCTTTAGACGAGGAAAAAATAGAAGCAACCTTCGGAAAAGTTGTTGATTTAAAAATTGAATAATATGTATTTTTATTAGGTAGAATAAAATGGCAAAATCAAAATTAAATTCAAAGTCAAATATGAAAGACAGGAAAACATACTGCATAATGTGTGGAAAAGAAAAAAATGGGATAGAGATAAAAATAGATAACGTCATAAAAACAATAAGGTATATAAAGAAAAAAATATTCCACACCGAAAGGAATAATAGACTGGTCGTCTGCGAAGAATGTTACCAAACATATGCAAAAAATAGAAAAAGATTTGTTTCACGACAACGTCTTTACATAGGTCTTGGTGTTGTTTTTCTTATCTTTTCAGTATTTCTAGCCCCTAACGTCGGTTCATTTATAATAGGGTTAGTAATTTTATTGTTACTTTATATATTATCATTTCTTAATTACACTCCTGAGTTATCAATTTCGATTACAAATGATAAAAATAAGCTATCAAAGTTCTTAAACACTCATAATAAAAAGGAATTAAAAAATAATACTTGAAACGTAACCAATAAATACGTTTTAGGATTAGTATTATTCGTGGTTCCTTGGCCGAAGAAGTTATAATAACTCCAAAAGTTGAAAAAATAGAGATTACTGCTAAACTTAACGGTACACTTAACGAGATAGCCGCTAATGCATCAAAATTACCTTTTTACTCAGTATCTACTGCAGAGGACTCAATATCCATAGGTATGGTCGAAAGTAGAAATATAAGAAAACAACCGTATCTTTTCTACATTTTTGAAATACGAGCCGATAAAGTTTCAATAATTTACTCAATACCTAACGACATAAGTGAAAGTATGCGTCGTGCTTTCGTTCTAAGAAATTTTTCATCATTTTTAGCTGGAATATCTAATATATACGAAGTATCACAACAAGAACTTATGCAGTATGTTGATTCGACTATAGATAAATTACTTTCAGGTCTATCTCAAAACTATAGTTCATTATTCAACAAATATGAATCATTACTTACCGAGTACAGAGCTACAAAGAGACTTAACATAGAACTTTCAGCATCAAACAGAAACTTAACATTAGAAACATCAGAATTAACAGAGGATAATAAAAAACTAAGATTAGAACTTGACAGACTACAAAAGTACTCTGATGAATCACTAATGTCAATGGTAGAAGATTGGATAACTGTACATGGGAGTAGTATAGACGTTGATGAGTTTGCCAAGACCTATAATCTAACTTCTCCAAGAGTAGAGGATATATTAAATAAAATGGTTTCCAAAGGTTATATTGAGTTGAGGGGTTAAATTTGAAATATAATGTTTATATAAATACACATTTTAAATACATTAAATCCTACAAAATATTAAAAAGTGTTAAAAATAATACAAATTTTCTATCAAAGTTAGTGATGTCATTTGTAGAGAAAAAAATAATGAAGAAAGAAAGTATTTAGTTTAAATGTGTATATAAATGGTTTCAAGAAAAAAGTTAATAATTGCGGGATTGATAATAACTTTAGCAATAATTCTAATGTTTGTATTCATTTTTGCATATATAAACAATATTCTTCTTAATTTAAAACCTACCTATATAGAAAATGGAAATATCTCTACATCATTATCTATATTTTCATCAGGGCTGGCTTCTTATAACAACTCATTATCTGCAGTAGCATATGCTTATATAAAATATGATATTAAAAATGCAACTAACTCATCAATAGGTTTGTATTTATTTGAAAAAAACCCATTAGAAAGAATTTATCTTATAAATCCATCTAACTCTTGTTATAATTGTTTCAATTTTGATGCACTTAAAAGTAACTTAACAAATGATTTAGAAAAATATGATTTTATAAAAAACTCAAGTAGTTTCCAAACTATAAATCTTTTAAATACCTCTAACATACCGCCAGGATCTACGGTCATAATCCCTACTGGGTTACTTCCTGCAAGCTTACTTCCAGATACTGGTTTTTCTTCATTAAGCAGTATAAAAAATATAATAACACTACTTAACGAAAATGATACAATAATTTATATAGGAGAGAACTTTTCAAGATTAGATGAGGACGGACAAATATTATTGACATCTAACACTACCTCTACTATATTAGATAAATATGGATTAGGTACATATCCTTTTTCCAATATAACTACAACAAAACAATATAATTTTTCATCCCCTACTTTCAGATTTAATAATGGTTCGTCATTAGGAAGTATTTCATACATAAATCTAAGCAGTGGTTCTGTAATCGCATTCAGCAATACTCAAAAATCCGGTTGGAATAGTACCTCTGCATTATCTCATGACATTTCAAAAGCAATTTTTGATAGATTTTGGATTCCTATTCTTGCAGATGGCTTTCTAAATATCTCAACAAAATCAAATCAATCCTCTTTATCTGGGAAAAATTTGTTAATAACTCTTAAAAAGACAATAAACGCTACTGGAAATTATTTGGAGTTAGTTAATAACTCATATCCATTAATACTAGTGAACAGTAATAACAGTTACAAAAATCAAATATTTCAAGAGTTATTTAACTTGACATACTTAAATAAAGCTACAATAGGCTTACCTTCTGTAATTGGTTATGGACAGTTAGTACCTACTAAAATAACCATAAGTCCGTACTCAACAAATAAGGCTTTTAGTCTTATAGAATATAACTCTTCATTAAATTATGTTTATAGTTTTCCACTTAATTTTTTCAATACCTCCTACACCATCTTAAAGTATAGTAAGTTTGATGTACCTACGGGCCAGTATTATATAGCTTCACTTGTCGATATAAACAATGAATCTTATGGAAATGCTGCCTTCTACGTTCCTTATTTAAACATAACAACTACTCTAACTGATTTCAAAAATGCAAGTTTTGCACTTAATATAATGAGTGGAAGCATACCTCTATCAAATGTTCCTTATACTATAACAATAAATAATCAATTTGAACAACAAGGAGTAATCAATAACGGTATTATAAATTATACTCTTCCAAAAGGTACAGTTTTGAATTATGGTTATCAAGAAATTAAATTAAACCTAATTAATATCAACTACTCTGTTTTCGAGTATTATCAAGCTCCACCAGGAATTCCCCCCTTATATATAGAATTTGGTGTAGCTGCATTCATAATCCTTTTATTAAATGTGGTTTTAAGACCACCAAACACTGAAAATTACTTTATAGATGTTCCAGAAATGGCCCCTATAAAAAAAGAAGAAGTAACTGTTAAAGCAGAAGAAATAATTACATTATTTGACACACTCAACTTTAAGTACAACTGGAAGTATATGCCTTTGACATCAGAAGAAATAAAGCTTGGAATAAGCAATAACATAAGAAAAGGCAACCTGCCTATCTCCATTACTCTTCAAAATACAAAGGGTATCTTGTATAAACTTTCTTCAGAAGGAAAAATAGAATCAAAAAATAATTATTATCTTCCTACTGAATGGATTAAAAAATCTGGACATGACTCGGAGTATTTAATAATCTTCAGAAAACTTAGGGATTTCTTTGTTTCAAATGCGATTCCATTTACTGATTTGGACAAAGCATCTGACTCAGATATTATAGCAACTATAAGGCAAAAAACATATAAACTATTTATTTTTTCACAAACTTCAGGAGTAAGGCCTATAAAATTAACTAACGAGAACAAAAATGTAATAATATTCTTAAATAACGAAGAAAAACTTAAGTTTGTAGATTCATTGTATTCTGTTTATGATTCAGAAATGAATGAATTAAGACTCGCATTGTATTCAGGATATATAGAATTAGGAGATTTAGAAAATCTTAGCTCTACATTTTCGTAAATCTTTATTTTTTATTAATCTTCTAATTTTTCTTCTTGTTCCTCTTCAGATTTATTCTCGATTTCTTCATCAGGTTTATTATCATTCTGGCCAAAAAGTTTACTATATCTTTTTTCTATGAGTGTTTTTAGTGAAGCTTCAATTTCTTTTTGATCAGTTTCAGTTATCTCTGAAAGATCATTAGATAACTGTTTAATATAACGCATAATTGTTTTATACCTTGTTTCTTGCAACTGCATATTTTTAACTCCACTCAAGTATCTTTGAAGTATTCTACCGCAGTCCATGACAGCAAGTTTTATCTCTTCAATTATATCATCTTCTTTTGCTATTGCTTGTTTCCCAACTCCAGAATAAGGCACATAAACACTTGAAACATTTATTAATACACTAACCGGTTCTTCGTCAAATCTTCCAATACCATATCTTTTCCATTGTATCCCTTTTACCGCTTCTGTTATTGCACAGTTTGAGCCATCAAATAGTAATGGAACTTTATTTGCAAATCTTAAAACATTACCTTCTGCTTCAATAACATTTCCATCTTTATCCACTTCATTACTTTTTTTACCAGAATCCCCTCCATAAGATATACCTGCTTCTACTACAAATGGTATTCCGCCTCTGAATACTTTTGGTTTTCTTTCTACGACACTCTGGAACTTAGGATTAAGTATATTCTTCATTGCTATTTCTATCTGTTTTTCTCCAATAGTTGACAACGAATCTAGCTCTGGTGCCATCCACTTTATCTGTTTGAAAACTTTAACTAATTTTTCAGCATCTGACCACTGAAGTTTACTAGGTTCAATATCAAATAAAATATCTGGTGCTACTGCCTTTATCTCAGCTATCTTTCCTTGAGACACTCTAGAAAAACTTTCAATCAGAAAATCAGACACCGTTTTTTCGTGACTTCTATGTGCAAACTCTATCAAATCATTTGTATCAACTCCTAATGGATGTGGTTTTATCTCCTTAGGCTTCTTTGGCATCTCATTAACCGCTCTTAAAAATACAATCTCCTTTCCATCAGGATCATTTAATTTTATGGTAGCATGCGGATTTGATAAAACTGTTCTTTTAATATACTCCTCAACTCCATGATCACTTTTTTCATATTTTAACTCGCCAAACTCTCCAAATACCTCTGTCCCTCTTGTCATTTCCTCTATTTTTTTCATGTTTGTTATCAATGGCTTATTAGTTTTAATTTCTAAATCTACATTGCATTCATAAGATTCCTTTTCATTAGATGACCTAATTGTTATTGGTTTACCTGTAGTTATTTTCGAAAATAATGTACAACCAGAGGCTCCTATACCTTGTTGACCTCTCTGTTGGACATATCTATGGAACTTTGTTCCGGCTAAAACAGTTGCAAATACCTTTCCAACAAGTTTAGATGGTATTCCAGGACCGTTATCTTTGACACTTATTGAGTACTTTCCTTCTTCTATTAACTTTATAGTTACATCTATCTCTGGCAAAATTCCTGCTTCCTCACACGCATCCAAAGAGTTAGTAATATACTCGTGAATTATTGTAGTCATAGACCTAGTTTTTCCAGAGTAGCCCAACATCTGACTATTTTTTCTAAAGAACTCTGATATTGAGTGCTCCTTAAACTCTTTAAAAATTTCTTCTGATTTAACATACTCAGCCATAATATCATCTATATTTTTTTCTAAGGCTCTCCATAATCCTGTAAGCTTTTTTATGGGTTCCTCCCTCAACTATAATCTGTAGTGCAGCTGTAGCTATTGCTAATTGTTCTGTAGTGCCTATTATTCCTAGCGTATTTTCTTGCAAAGCAATTACTGCACCACTAACATCTTCTATATAATTTTTGGTTTTTCCTGAAGTGCCTATTATCCTAGCCTTTACTCTAAGTAACTCAGAATCCTTTTTAATTAAGTCTTTTAAATCGATATACTTGAAGTAGTACTCTTCATTTAATAATTTATAAGCGTGGTTAAGTGGGAAGCCCATTGATATGGCAATTAGTATATTTTTTAAGTTATACTCATCATACGGTTTTCCATCTATTTTTATTCTAGCTTCATCTAGTATATCTATCTTACACTCTAATCTTTTTTCAAGCTTATCTATTACCTTTGATATTCCAGATATCTTTTTGTTTGGTATAAAAACTATGTCCATTAAATTCCCATTTTTATGTAAATTGAGATAAACAATTTAGCTGTACTTCGCCTTGAGTAATACTAATATTGTTAATTATTAATAAATCTTTCCTGTATTTATGGTATATTGTTACATTTACTCTGATTTACTCAAATTTACATATATCTACATAAATTTACACAAATTTACATAATTTTACATAAATTTACCATACGGACATATCCCCCTATAATTAATAAAACTCCAGATGATCAATACCTTCAAATATCAAAAATCTAAAAATTCCTAATGAATCATTCATGATTCTTATATTTTATTTATTTTTTTGTGATAATTAACTGTATTTTTTAAAGCTGTCTTCGTCAATATATATTTTTTATGTATATTATATTACGATCATTATACGATACCTTTATATATCTTTCCATTTAATAATATGATTAAATCGTGATTGTTTCAAGATAACAACACATAAGGTTCATGAACTTCACGGTTTTGTCGAGGATGCGTTAATATGGCAAAAACTCAAAAAAGAATTGAAAAGGAGCTTCTATCCTTAAAACATGAGTTAGCCACGCTTTCAAACAAAGGCAAAGCAGTTCCTTCAGAAACTGATGTTAATACTTTATTAAAATACATAATAGAAGAGAGAGAAAAAACAAATAAACTTTTATACTCATTAACTGAAAAAATCAAAAAAATTGAAGAGGAACTCGGAGATGAATACGAATCAGAGGAAGTTCATTATGCAGATCCTATGTTAGTAACCAAATCTCCTACATTATTAAATAGAGAAATTCCATTGTCAACATTAGATGTTAAAATATTGAACTACGCGCAATCTAAAGGAATGATATGTGCAGATGACTTAAGGATAGAGATGAACTACAAAGGAAAAAATGCAGCATGCGCAAGGCTCAATAAATTATTCAAGCAGGGTCTATTAGATAGATTCCAACTTGGTCACAAGGTTTATTACAAATTTGATGCTGGCAAGGCGACCAATACACTTATTATATCACCTCCACGGTAGATGGCAAAGCCTGCCTCCACAGCGGGCTTGCCGTCCTTTTTCTAACTTGCCACTAAATTATCTCAATCACTTCGTGTGTTAAGAATATTTGTGTTTTAACAATATAAATGTAAAGTCCTGCATTATTTACGAATAGGATAAAAATCAAAAATACAAACAAGTATATAAAAATGAATAACGATATAAATAACATGCAAAAAAAGGTAAAAGTTGTTTTTTATAAAAGCAAAGACACTACTAAACAAGCAGGAACTTACATTCATGGAGATTTGATTATGTTTCAAGATGATGTTGTTGTAAAGCAACTGAAAACATATTTTGCTTCAAAGGAGTTGAATTTATGACACAGATGAAATCAAGAAAGTTTAAAACTGGCAAGAGGTTACCAAAAGCAATTGTAATAACACACATAGCCGATTTGGATGGAATTTTGAGTGGAGCATTAATAATGCGTAAATATAATCTAAGTAAAAATGATGTTTTATTTGCTGATTATAACAAAGAAAAACTTTTAGAAATAGAAAAGATGTTTAATAAAAAACTCAAAAAAGGAGTATCTCTTTTTATAACAGACATAGGCGTAAATACATCAACAATTAATATTTTCAAGAGAATGATTTTAAAAGTTAAAAAAAATAAAGGAAAGGTCTTCTGGTTTGATCATCATACGTGGAACAATGAAGCCTTAGAAAAACTAGCCTCTCTTTGTGACATTGCTGTTGTAAATGAAAATAAATTATTTTGTGCAGCAGAGATAACTGCTAAGGAGTTAGAGTTAAAAGATGAATTTACAAAGAAAATTTTAAAGGTAGTCCATTTATCTGATTTTAACATCAAACCAAAGGACAAAAAAACAAAGCAATTAATAGGGTATTATGTCTTAGCCACTACTTATTACTCTTCATTTAATGATAAAAAAAGACAAAAAATAACAAGGAATATAGCGGAGCAGTTAAGTAAATCTATATTTACACCAAAGTTCCTTGTGAATGATGCAAAAAAGTTTGAAAGAATAAATGAGATTCATCTAAAAGAACTTCTAAGTACTATTAAAAAATCGGGAACTTCTGCAGTTGGTTTTACTAAATATGTTTCTACAAATCAAGCTTGTGAAGCTATTCAAAGGTTTGCAAATGTAGATGTAGGAATATATGTCAATACAGAAACAAATAAGGCACATTTAAGGAGCAAGGTTGCAGATTGTTCTGTGATCTCCCGTTCATTTGGTGGTGGAGGACATCCTCATGCTTCAGCATTTGAGATAAATAAAAAAATGTATAACTTACGATTAAAGGAAGGAAGAGAAAAAATATCTGATGAAATATTAAAAAGAGCCTCTAAATTATTATAATACTCCAAATCCAGAAAGCTTCCATCTTTGATTAAAGTTTCTTAATACAGAGATCTTTGATGAGTCGTCGATACACGCTAATCTATTCAATTTAATCTCTAATACATTTCTTTTTAACTTTGTAATATAACCCACAAATGTTCCAGTGCCTATTCCTAATAACAATTGTTCATTTTCTTTGAATGCTTGTTTTGGTATATCTGATCTGTTCAAAGAGGTATACGTCATTGTTATTTTATTTACTACGTCTGGCAATGTCCCTACCTTTCCTATTATCTGTCCTACCAATCCATCAGCTTTTGTAATTGATGGGTCGCATTCAGTTCCAATAGCAATTAATCCTCCAGCTATTGCTGTATTTAGCCTCTCATTGCCTGCTGACAAAGAATCTACCTTTGTAATTATCGGAGTGTAACTCTCTTTTTTCTGTGGATTAAGATTAACTCCTGGACGGATCTCTATCTCGGTGCCTTCTTTAAATGTACCTCTAATTATTGAACCGCCTACAACACCTCCTACTAAATCATCTATCTTTGTACCGGGTTTGTTAATATCAAAAGATCTTGCGATATTCATAACTGGATTTGAGGTTGTATCTCTTTCAGGAACCTTTATTTTTACCAACTCCTCTAATAAAGAATCAACATTTATTCCTTTATTGGCCATTATAGGTATTATCGGAGCGTCTTCAGCTGTACTCCCTTTTAAAAATGCCTTTATTTGATCATAACTTTTCTTAGCCTTCTCTTTTCCAACTATATCTATTTTTGTTTGTGCTACGATTACATTTTTAATTCCTAGCGCATTTATTATCATTAAGTGTTCTTTAGTCTGTGGCATTGGACAAGGCTCAGCTGCAGATATTACAAAAAGTGCACCATCAATAATACTTGAACTAGCTATAGCTGTTGCCATAAGCGTTTCGTGTCCTGGCGCGTCTAGTAAGGAAATTTTTCTAAAAGGAGAAGCCACCTTTCCATCTATACATGTCTCTTCAACTGTAAATTTGTCCTCAGCTCCACATTTTCTTATTAACATATCCGCATAGCCTAGCTTTATTGTCATACTTCTTTTCAAGCTTTCACTATGTACATCTGTCCAGGTGTGAGTCAACGCAGAAACTAGGGTTGTTTTACCATGATCTACATGACCTAGCGTTCCTATGTTTAACTCACTTTGTGTATTCATCAATTCTCAACTATTACTCACTTTTTTCTTTTGGTTTGAAAAGTTCTTCGTGTGGTTTTGAACCAAACTGCTCTATTACTGTGTTTATCTGAACTGTATCTGGACCTATAGCATTTCCTCTTACTAACTTTCTAGCCCTATAACCTTTTTCTTTGACTCTCATTCCTACTCCAAAGTTTATCAAAGCCTTTGTTTTTCTTATGCCATCTATCTCTTTTCTTGATGGAGCTCCTGAAGAATCACTTAATCCAGTTATCTTTAATTTAAAGCCATCTAAACCTGCAGCAGCTCCTTCTATCTCTTCGCCAATAATCTTTCCTATAAGCTGTCCTTCTCTTTCTTTTGGTATCTGCGCATGTCCTGTTTTTCCTGTCTTTCTATCTGAATAAACAATCTGCATTTTTTCACCTAATAAATTATTATTAATATTATATTTCTCTACTATTTAACTCTATTTGAATTATTATCTGTACATACTATCTGGTTCTTCTTTGAATCTTCTAATTCTATCACTTACTTCCTTAGGAACAGCCGGTCTTACTTCCTTCAATGCTTTTACGAAGTCCTCTCCTTTTACTATGTCTCTATTATTTCTTATTGCATTCATTCCTGCTTCTCTGCATATATTTTCTAACTCAGCACCAGTATAGTTTTCTGTACTCTCAGATATTTTTTCTAAATTAACATCTTTATCTAATGGCATCTTTTTTGTATGTACCTTTAATATCTCAAATCTTGCTTTTAAGTCAGGCATAGGTATCTCAATTATTTTATCAAATCTTCCTGGTCTTAATAAAGCAGGATCTACCTCCTCTGGACGATTTGTTGCACCTAAAACAACAACATTCTTTAACTCCTGTAATCCATCCATCTCAGTAAGCATTGTGTCTACAACCCTCTCTGTTACTCTTGTATCATCCTCTCCAGAGTTTCGTGAGTGTGCTATTGCGTCTATCTCATCAATAAAAATAATACAAGGCGCAGCAAGTCTTGCCTTTCTAAATATCTCTCTTACTGTTTTTTCACTTTCTCCTACGTACTTGCTAAGAACCTCTGGCCCTTTTATTGATATAAAATTTGCTTCCCTTTCCGTTGCAACTGCTCTTGCAAGCATAGTCTTTCCTGTGCCAGGAGAACCTACTAATAAAACTCCTCTAATGGCGCGTATCCCTAACTTCTCAAACTTCTGCGGTTCTTTAAGTGGCATCTCAACAGCTTCTCTGATTTCTTCCTTTACACTTTCTATTCCACCTATGTCCTTCCAATGTACATTTGGTCTTTCTACAAATACCTCCCTAAGTGCACTAGGTTGAATATTTTTTAATCCCTCCATGAAGTTATCTCTTGTAACTGTTAAGTTTGATAATACCTCTGCAGGTATACTTTGCTTGTCAACTATATTAGGAAGTATTATTCTTAATGTAGCCATAGCCGCTTCTTTAACCAATGCATTCATATCTGCTCCAGTATAACCGTGAGTTATATTTGCTAACTCATCTAAATCCACATCCTTTGCAATAGGCATATTTCTAGTGTGTATCTGTAATATTGTTTTTCTTGAGTTTCTATTTGGTACACCTATCTCTATTTCACGATCAAATCTTCCTGGTCTTCTTAAGGCAGGATCTATCGCATCTGGACGGTTTGTTGCTGCAATTATTATTACCTGACCTCTTGGCGGCATTCCGTCCATAAGTGTTAATAGTTGTGAGACCATTCTTCTCTCAACCTCATTTGTCGCATCCTCTCTTTTAGGAGCAATCGCATCTATCTCGTCCATGAAAATAATTGTAGGTGCCTTTTCATTTGCACTTTTAAATATCTCTCTTAATTTTTCTTCGCTTTCTCCAACAAACTTACTCACTAACTCAGGTCCGGATATTGTTATGAAATTCGCATCGCTTTCATTAGCTACTGCCTTTGCTAAAAGTGTCTTTCCAGTACCTGGTGGTCCATACAATAAAACTCCTTTTGGCGGATCTATTCCTAACCTTTCAAACAACTCTGGATATCTAATAGGTAGCTCTACCATCTCCCTTATTTTTTGTTTTGCGTCGTCCAAACCCCCTATATCTTCATAATGTACATCAGCTATCTTAACTAAAGACTCCGAAACTGGTTCATCCTTGACTACTAAATTAGTATTGCTTGTTATCTTTACTATTCCGTGTGGAACTACCTGAACCACTAAAAAATTGAAAACCAATCCAAACATAGGTATCGGTATTGAGTCTCCTTTTGCTAAAGGTCTTCCCTCTAATCTTCTTTTTGCATAATCTGGAAAATCAGGAGAAAGTGGTGGCCTTTGACTAGGCGGTGGTGCTAAAGTAACCTTTTCAGCATCCTTCACCTCTGCTTTTGATACAAAGATTTTGTCTCCTATTCCAACTCCTAAATTTTGTCTTAAATATCCGTCAATCCTTATAAAACCTAAACCTTCATCACTAGGGTGTGCAGGACCTACTATTGCAGCAGTTGATTTTATCTTACCTTTTAACTCTATCATGTCTCCTGAGTTTATATCTAATATTCTGCGTGATTTCCCGTCAACTCTCGCAATACTCTTTCCAGAGTCCGTAACTAATGCATCTGCAACTGTAAGCTCTATTATATTAACCATATCTTGGGCACCAAAGTAATAGTGATACTTATTTATCAAAAAACTTATATATACTTTTGCTTATAAATTTACGTTAACAAGAAATTGTTCAGTTCACCTTAAAAGTTATTCTTGATTGGAATAAATTATATATCTTTCCTTATAATATTATATGAAAATATTAATTCGTGTTACTTATGGGAAAATTTCCACTAGCAGATGAAGTGTTGACAAATATCTGGCTATGCAGAAAATGCAAAGCAAGAAACAAAGCAGGAACCTTAAAATGTAGAAAATGCGGTAGCAAATACATGCGTGTCAAGAGAAAAGAGAAGATGGCAAAGAAGTAATAAGGCTTAATATTAAAAAATAATAAAGTGAGTTTAATGGTAGAATTAACCCCTATAGAAAGTATGATTTTAGAAGCAATGAACGAACTAGGCGCAGTTAGTGATGAAAAGAAAAAGACTGCAGACGACATAGCAAAAAAATGTAATAGACCTAAAAGTATGGTAACAAATGCATTGGTTACGATGTCACAAAAAGGAGCAATTAAAAGGGTAGTAAGAGAAAAAGCATCAGGCTATTATGTAATAAAGTGATTAGCAATAATTAACTGATGATATTATGGAATCAGATAGTGTAGAGTTTACGGCTAAATACAAAAATTGGGTAGCAATAAAGAAGATAACTATATATCCGGACACAAAGCCGGAAGAGATAGCATTTTCTTTATCCGGGATAAGACAATCTATAGACAAAAAAGCCTTCGAGCTTTTAGATATAGATATGGCTTCTTTAGATGCATATGCTGAAAAACTAGCTACCTCAGTTAAAAAAAATCCTTCTGGATTTTCAGAAGCACTGATTAAATTATCATCACCTGAAGCAAAGGCTTCAATTGAAAAAGCATCAGAAAAGAAACCAACACATCAAGCATTTGCCCGTATATACTTAATAAGAAAAATAGCACAACTTCTTAATCTTGATTTTGATGTAAGTCAAGAAGCATTATCAAAAATATATCCTAATTTAAAACCTCCGAAACCAAGAGGCAGAGTGGCAAAGTCATAAATTTAAACTTATATTTACTTTAAAAATCAATAAAAAATAAATATCTGCGGGGAGTTAGGCTAGCTTGGTAGGCTTTCAGGTTTGGGACCTGACGACAGGAGTTCAAATCTCCTACTCCCCAGATTTTTTGCGGGGTTATATATAGAACGATGATTTTGCACCCCTGTCTAACATAGTTTTAGGATGGAAATTGGTTTACCCATTCAGAATTAATGCTTCTACTTGTTTCTTTGCATTTTCTAATTCTTCCTTCACTTTTTTCTTCTGCTTTTCATATTACTTTATCAATAAATCCGCATAGTCAATTTTCTTCTCCATATTAACCTAAGGTATTTGAAAATCATGGAATATTTATCGAAGCTACCTGACTTTCATAATAAGAATTATTGATAGCAGTGGGTTTGCCTGAGAATTCTGTATAATTTAACCAAAGATATCCTACAAAAGTTCCATTTTGGGTTCCAGTACAAGTGAGGTTATCTATTTGCTTAGGCTGATACTTAGTCAAATTAAACGTCTCATTGTAAAACTGGGCATTTGGGAAGCCATTTGATTGAATGGTATTGCCACAGCCTATCTGGACGTTATACATTACTGGAATGACTTTCTGTCCAATGATAATATTCAACTTATTTTTTTGTGAAAGGGATGCATTTGCACATGAGAAGTTACTAAGTGCATCACAAGTTCCCTTGTAGATTATAGTAGTAGTTGAAGAAGTAGAAGTACTTGAACTTGTTGATGTAGTGCTCATAGAAATTGTACTTGTTGTAGTATTAATGGTAGTTGTGCTTGTATTCATGATGCTGTTTTGACCAAATCCTGAAAGAGCAAAGGACACGATCACTATAATACTTAAAACTACAAAGAAACCAAGAGCAAAATTGTCGTTTGTCGCTGAACTAATATCATCAGAATGGTGAACTAATAAAAATACGAAAAGTGGAAATGCAAAATTGAATACGAGTTCCCAGAAACTGATCAGTGATATTAAAAAGAAGATGATAGAGAGGAACCAATATCCAACAATAAATGCATATCGTTCTTTAATAATTTCTTCAGCTAAGACGATTAGGATAATTGCGGGTATCAATGCTATTGCTACATTGATGCCAGAAATTGGAACTAAACCTGCTTTCTCAAAAGCTTGTATTAAAAGGCTTATTACAGCAAGAAGGATACCTATGAGTAGTTCTTCGCCCCTTGAATGCTCACCACGTTCAAATGCACCCCAATCCTGTGTAGATACAAATCTACCAGTATTGGGATCTCTAACTACCAATCAGATCACCTTACTGAGCTTGTTTAGTGTTTTCTTCTTTAATACTATTTGCTTATTGTTCTTTACCTTCATTTTCAAATATCGAAGATTTCTTTTAGATATTCCTATCTTCTTTGCCTGTTTTGGCGTTAGTTTCTTGATAATGTCCTTTATCTTTTGCTCAGTTTTGTTATCGTAAATAACATAATCGTTATCCGAAACGCCGATAACTTCGCTTTCCTCTAAATTATTCGATTCTTTGCCGATGTGTTCTATGCCATCAATCAAAATGTGCTTCCTATGTAACTCACCTATCTCACCATCATACTTGCCGTCATGGTGTTCAAAATAGCTGAAAAGAAATTCTGATAATGGTTTCCAATAGGATTTTGTGTTATCTTTGTACAATTTGCCAGTTTTGTAATCTATAAATGGCGTATAAGGAACTAAATCGTAGTTCTTTGTGTAA
>JAJYYF010000009.1 GCA_021801225.1 Microcaldota archaeon
ACTGGAAAGTCAAGAAGAAGGATAACTTATTTAGTTATGAATGAGCTTTCAAAGTTAAAAACAACAAATATTGTAATAACAGCTTCAAGTCAGGATGAAAAGCAGATAACGATAGACGGCGTAAGCGAGTACGCAAGCGATGGAGTGGTTGTTTTAAAATCATTAGCATTAGGAGAAACAACAAATAAAACTATGGAAATTAAAAAAATTAGAAATACAAAAATTCAAGGCGGAATAAAATCATATGAAATTGAACAAAATGGGTTTATAATATAATTTTATAGATTAAATTACTAATGATTCAAATGGAAAATATCATAATGAGTAATCAAAGTTCTTACATTAAAAATTTTATATTAACTAATTTTGAAAATATAGAAACTACTGGTTTTATTTTTTTTAAATTATCTGGAAAAACTCCAGTTTATACAAGACAAGTATTAATACCAGAATGTTTTTTTATAAATCTTGAAAAGTTACTTTCTGCAAAATCTAAATCATATTTATTATACTCTTCTGGCAAAAAATTTGGTTATAATTATGCTTTAATAAGTAGTTTTTCTAATAGTAATGATAAAAAATTATCTGATTTATCAAACTATATAAATTTAATTAATAGTTTTATTGAAGGTACTTACGCCTCTAAGATCAATTGTGATATAGATTTAGATACGAAGTCTATTAGGTATTACCTAGATAATTTTGTAATAATAAATAAATTAAGTTATGGAAATTTCTTACCCCTTGGAGCTGCTGCGGGTTTAATGTCATATATTTTTCAAGATTTTACTATTGAAGGGGTTTTAGAAAATTACAATAAAGAAAATAATACCGCTACATTACTTTATGGTCCTGCTTCTTATTTAGAAGAACAGAAAAAAATTTTTATTTCAGAGCATAATTTATCAAATATTCAAGTAGGTCAAGAATATATAACTTTTAATCAGGTAAGGCAACTAAAATATTCTAATTTTTCATTAAAAACTTTAATAGATTCAAAATTTTTTAGTTATAATAATGGAATAATAATGAATAATGATCAAAGATACTTTACTTTAGAAGTAAGTGCACTATCATTTATAGAGAAGGAATTGCAGGATTATCAAAAAGATATTTACGATGCATCTTTCAATGCTGGTCGTGTAATTTTAGAAAATGTCAAAAATGTTTCTATTAAAACTATTATCGATTATCTATCAGCTTTTGGATGGGGCGATGTTTTAATTTTAGAAAAAAATAATAATTATGTAATAAATGCAAATTATTTACCATATACTGAAATTTACAAAAATACCAACTACTCTATTTTTTCAGGTATTGTTTCAGGAATGTTATCTGTAGTTTTAAAAAGAGAAATTAAATTTAGCAAAATAGAAAAGCATATAACAAGTGGTTACATATCCCTTTTATTATCTACTTAATCCTATTTATTATCTAAATTATTTACTACAAACAAAAAATAAAATCAAAAATCAAAAAATAGTTTTAGAAACAATAAATTTATAAGAATAAAAAATGTGAAAATTTATATGTTCTTGCATTCTCGTTTACGTTTTAGTTATTAAAGATACCTTTTGAAATTTAAGATTGACGAAATGCAAATCTTAAAAATCATACACAGCAATAAAATAAGAAGTTATTTAATTTGTCATGTTTATAATATTATAATCATTTAAAAGGTTTTGGGATGTATCAACATAAAGTTGAAAGTATACAACATATATGCTATATTATGGATGGAGATAGAACATATGCAATAACAAAAAAAGTTAGAAAATTAGAAATAAATAATTATGCATATTATAGTGGATTTTTGTCATTAGAAAGACTTATGGAAATGACATTTAAAAAAATAGGTATTAAATATCTATCTATAAATTTGGTTGGCAGAAGAAATTGTTATAAACGACCAGAATCAATTAAAAAAGTAGTCGATTTAACACCAAAATTCTTCGGTAAAAAATGGATACAATTTTTTATAAAAAATAAAATACGTGTTAAATTTTATGGTGATTTAGACGTTTTCTGTAATTTATCTGAAGATCCAAATTTAATCAAAGACGAGATCAAAAAAATAGAAGAGATAACTTCAAAATTTGAAGAACATTTCTTATTAGTTATGGCAGCATACGAGCCGTTTGAAGAATATAAAAAATTATTTAAAATTTCTAATTCAAATGACCTTTCAATCGAAGAAGCAAAATTAAAATATTATGGGTTTTTAGTTCCCGATGTTAATTTTATAATTAGGACGTGGAAACCTAAATTTACTGGTTGTCTGCCAATAATGTTGACAGATTATTCAGACATATACTTTTTTACTGCACCTTTTCAATACTTTAAGTTAAAAGATTTAAATTATATAGTTGAAGATTATTTATCTCGGTCTACTAGTTCAAGTACTAATTATACTGATAATGATATTTTAACAATACAAAATAACATTAAAAGTATAAAATCCGGAAAAATATACGTTTTAGGTAAAAAAATAAATAATATTTGGTTGCCTTTGAACAAATAAAACTTCTACAGTGTTCCTTTCAAACTTTTAATATAACTTAATTTATTAGCATACGCTAAAAACATTTTACTATGAAGTAGAAATTTCCTAACAGTTAGCAACATAATTGATAAACGAAATTATTTATCATATCCACTATTAGGTGTCTTCTTGTTTGCCCCGGTTTATTTAAATGATATTTTTATACCATATATTTATTTTAGGTATTTCAGATGCAAACTTTAGTAATAACATAACACCTTTAGACAAATTTTTAAATCTACAAATCCAATATTCCAACTTACGAATCTCGTAATATCTATACGAAATATATAAATAATCAAACAATAAATTATCAATAACTGGTGGAGGTTATGGTAAGAATAAATGAAAATTATGATAAATTAGCTTCTAGTTATCTTTTCCCTGAAATAGCAAGAAGGACAAAGAACTTTAGTGAAAAGAATTCCGGAGTAAAGATACTTAGACTAGGAATTGGCAACACAACAGAGCCTTTAACTCCTACTGTGATAAAAGGGCTTAAGAGTGGAGTAGAGAAGCTTGCTGATGTAAAGACATATACTGGCTATGGCGATGAGCAGGGGGATCTCAGACTTAGGAAGGCTATATGTGAGCTATACGCTAGGCTAGGCGTTAGCTTGGAGCACGATGAGGTATTCGTAAGCGATGGAGCTAAGCCAGACTCAGCAAACATACAATCAATCTTCAATACTGCTAGTGTAATAGCTGTACAAGACCCAGCTTATCCTGTGTATGTTGATAGCAATGTTATAGGTGGTCATACTGGAAAGGCTAACGGAGTTGTTTATGAAAAGATAGTTTATATGCCCTGCAACGAAGAAAACGGCTTTTTCCCACAAGTACCTAAAGAGAAGGTTGATCTAATCTATCTATGCAGTCCAAACAATCCGACCGGAGCTGTAGCTACTAAGGAACAGCTTAAGGGCTTTGTTGATTATGCAACAAAGAATAAAGCTATAATAATATTCGACTCAGCTTACTCATCTTACATATCTGACAAATCACTACCTAAAAGCATTTACGAAATATCTGGGGCAAAGGACTGTGCAATAGAGATAAACAGCTTCTCTAAAAGCGCAGGCTTTACTGGAGTTAGATTGGGTTGGTGCATTGTACCCAAAAACCTAATTGCTGAGGATGCTCCTTTTGGAAAGATAAACTCATTATGGAACAGAAGGCAGACCACTATGTTTAATGGCGCTTCAAATATAGCACAGGAAGGTGGTCTTGCAGCTCTTACAGAGGAAGGTCTACAAGAAAATCAAGGGATAATCGAGTATTATATGGAAAACGCAAGAATAATCCACTCTGCATTATCTGAGATGGGCTTAAAGGTTTATGGTGGCATTAACGCTCCGTATCTATGGGTCAAAACACCAAACAACATGAAGTCATGGGAGTTTTTTGATAAAATGCTTTCAGAAGCGCATGTTGTTATAACTCCTGGGTCTGGTTTTGGTCCTTCGGGAGAAGGTTACTTCCGTGTAAGCGCATTTGGTCATAGAGAAAATATAGTTGAAGCAGTAAATAATATAAAAAACAACTTGAAAATATAAAAGTGGTATCCGCACCTGATGATATTTATGGGAATTGAAGTTTTACTTCTGACAAGAAATTCTGATAAACTTTCTGCTGCACAGAAGGCATTTTCAAAGTTCGGCATTAAGGTAAATCAAACAAGCAAGGAGTTTGCTGAGATCCAAGCCGGAAGTAGCATTGAAATTGCAGAATTTGCCGTAAGTGAAGCTATCAAAGAATTCAATTTGCCTGTAATCAGGGAGGATCACAGCTTGTTTATTCATGCGTTAGGTTGCTTTCCTGGCCCATACACCAATTACTTTGATAAAAAGATGCCAGTGGAGTTATTATTAAAAATCTTGTCAAACTTTGAAGACCGCACTGCACATATGGAACTGGCTGCAGCTATGAAATGTCCTGATGGTGATTATTTTAAGTCGGTATACACCGTGCCATTAAAACTTTCAAATACAGTAAATGGCACGAATGGAAATTGGAATAAAATTCTAATGTTGAGAGATGAAGAAAAAACTTTTGCTGAGGAATCAGAATCATCTCGGACTGATGTTTGGGCAAAAAATTACATTGAGTTAGCAAAGAAATTATGTGATAAGTATGGTTAAACTAACCCCTCTTTCCATCTCATGTTTTTATGTTAAAATATATTTGCAGAGTGATTGATTAATTTTATACTTGTGATTCAATGAATAAAAATAATGAATTGTTTTTTACTAAAAAAGAAATAGAAACAATAAGAGAAAAATATCCTACTCCTTTTCACATATACGATCAAAAAGGCATAGTTCAAAATGTAAACTCTCTATATAAAAACTTTTCTTGGGTTCAAGGTTTTAAGAATTACTTTGCTATTAAGGCCTGTCCTAATCCATACATAATTAAAATATTAAAGGATCAAGGATGCGGTGCTGACTGCAGTTCTCTTCCCGAGCTTATTCTTGCTGAAAAGGTAGGATTGAAAGGCGAAGAAATAATGTTTACCTCAAACAACACTCCAAAAGAGGAGTATAAAAAAGCAGTTGAGCTTGGCGCTATAATAAATCTTGACGATATTACTCATATTAAATTTCTTGAAGATGTTGCAGAGATACCATCACTTATATGTTTTAGATATAATCCAGGGCCATTAAGAAAGACAAAAGAAGGAAATGTTATAGGAAATCCTGAAAGTGCAAAGTACGGACTTACAAAGGAGCAGCTTTTTGAGGCATATGAAATAATGAAGGATAAAGGTGTCAAAAGATTCGGACTTCATACTATGGTAGCATCAAACGAATTGGATTCTAACGCATTTGTAGAAACTGCAAACATGTTATTTGATTTAGCATTAGAGATAAATAAAAAGTTAGGAATAAAACTAGAGTTTGTAAATTTAGGCGGTGGAATAGGTATACCTTATAAGCCCGAACAAAATCCTGTAAATTTAATTATAGTTTCTAATGAAGTTAAAAAATTATATGAAGAAAAGATTCAAAAGAACAATCTTGCTCCATTGAAAATATTTATGGAAAATGGACGTATGATTACAGGCCCATTTGGTTATCTTATAACTACTGTAATACATGAGAAGCATATATACAAAGAGTATATAGGTGTAGATGCAAGCATGGCAAATCTTATGCGTCCGGGAATGTACGGAGCATATCATCACATAACAGTTTTAGGAAAAGAGACTGCGCCTAATGAGAATAAATACGATATAGTAGGTTCTTTATGTGAAAATAACGATAAGTTTGCTATCGACAGAGTACTTCCTAAAATAGAGATTGGAGATATTCTTGCAATACATAATGCGGGAGCTCATGGTTATGCCATGGGCTTTAATTATAACGGAAAGTTAAGAAGCGCAGAGCTACTTAAAGATTTAGACAATAATATTAAATTAATAAGAAGAGCAGAAACAACAAAGGATTACTTTGCAACCTTTAATTTCGAAGGTTCAGAGTATAAAAATTTGGTATAAATATGGATAATTTAGACGAGCAAATACTTAATCTTCTTAAGGTTAACAGCAGGATTCCATTTGTAGATATAGCAAATAAATTAAATATAAGTGAAGGAACAGTAAGAACAAGGGTAAAGAAGTTGATTAAGAATAACTCTTTGCGTTTCACAATAGATTACAGCAAAGAACTCAAGGCAATAGTTATGGTAAGTGTCGCAGTAGGGACTCCAACTACAAAGGTCGCAAATCTAATACGTAATTTGGGTATAAAATCTGTCTATGAGGTTTCTGGACAGCATGACATTGTTTGCTTTATAGAATCAGATGAAATAGAAAATATAAATGACACAATAGAAAAAATAAGAAAAATCACAGATATAGTAGATACAAATACTCTTATTGTATTAAAATAATTAGTTCTAAACAAAATTTACTTTTAATAGTGTTACTCTTAAATACTTTAATGCTTTAGTAAATTTGGTTAATATGCAATATTCGATTGAGCAAGGAAGTAAATTAGTAAAGGCAGCAAGAAATTCGATAGAGCTTTACTTAACTATAAATAATTTTGATAGGAAGATGACTGAGAGAACAATCATTGAACATGATAATAATAACGGAGTTTTTGTAACAATAGAACATTATCCTACGAGAACTCTTAGAGGGTGTATGGGTTTTGTAGAACCCAAAGAAAGGCTTAGTAAAGCTCTGATTGATGCTGCAATTGCAGCCGCAGCAGAAGATTCTCGTTTTGTTCCTGTATCGCATATGGAATTTGAGCACATGGTTGTTGAGGTTTCAATTCTAGATAAACCAAAACTTATAGCTGGATCTACTGAAACTGCAATAAAAAATAATATAAAAATAGGTAGAGACGGACTTATTTTAAAGTATGGTTATCACGAAGCAATTCTTCTACCAAATGTGCCTCTAGAAAATAACTGGACAAAGGAAAAATATCTTGATAATCTTTGTATAAAGGCAGGATTAAAGGAACATATTTGGAAAACCGGTCAAGCAAGGCTTTACACCTTTACGGCACATATCTTTCGTGAGAAGGAACCTCGTGGTGAAGTGGAGGAAGTAAATAAACTTTAAACACGTTATAAATCTATTTTTAACTAAAACTAATTTATGATGGATGATGTTACATAAAAATAACTACTGCTAAAGAAGAAAACATGAACGGAATACTCAATTTGTATTATAACTTATATTCTGAAAGAAAAACAGTTACCAAATTTATAAAATTGATTTAACAAAGTGAAATCTTCATAGCAAAAGATGATGATGTTGTAGGCTTTTTAATCACGTCCTTTATTTCTTATATTGCGACTAAAATTGGTTATATCGACGAACTTTTTATCGAAGAAAAGTTTCGTAAAATTGGTATCGGAAAGTCACTTGTATATAAAGCAATCAAGTGGCAAAAATTAAATAATGTAGAAATTATTTTTGTTACAAATGATGATGTCCAAGAGTTTTACAAAAAGCTAGGTTTTAGGAATTTAAAAAATAACTGCTGGTTATGTAAAATACCATGAACTACCTTAAATCTTATACTAATAAATATAATCAACTATATATTAAAATCTTAAATCTCCTTCGTCTTTTCCTTTGTGTCCATATCTTTCAAAGATCTTTTTAAGGTTTGTATTACCTATATTTTCTCCTTTAATATTCAATTTTTTAATTACTTTATTTATTTTAGCCTCATCTTCTCCCTCAAGCTCTAAAAATGGAGGTATTAACGGCCATGTACATATAGCTATTTCAACATTATCATAACTCCATTTTTCTATTTTTGATTCTTGTTTAAATGGCGGTTTTCCTTTCCATAGTTTTGAAATGATCTCTACTGTCTTATCAAAATCTGACACTAAAATCTCAAGTTCCTCTGTATTGTCTAAACTCCTCTTTCTATTATCTCTATACTTCCAAGTCAATGTTGTTTTTTCCCCATCTGTTCTAACTCTAAAAAATTCATCATTCTCTGCCGGACTTGGCATAAAATCAAAAACTACTCTTTTTAATAAACGTTTTCCTTGATATATGGCACCTTCTTTTTCAAGATTTTTTCTAAGAAGTTTTTCATCAAACTCTAAGATTTTAGTTTCTATTTCCTTCATTAAATCCTCTTTAGATACCAATTCTCAAAGTTTCGAATATATTTTTTGTTTTCATCGTTATCATGCCATTTAATATACTCATTCTCTTCCATTTCAGCAAGAGTCTTAGAAAATCCTTCTGGAATAAAAATTTCAAAAAGTCTTGACCAATGATAATGTGCCTTTCCCCCTTTAGGTTCAAATGGAATTGTTCCATTAATTTTACTTTCAAAGAACATCGGATCTTTATTCTTCCCATCATAATATGCCAAACACTCATGAAAATAACATTTTCTATCTTTATTTTCAAGGAGTTTTAATATTCCTTCTATATCTATTTTATCTAAAATGGGATGTACTAATGCACCTGGAAATCCTTTTATTGATGGTATAAAAAAACCACTATCATGTACAATACATGGCTTTCGTAATCTATTGTATGCCTCCTTTATCTTCCCTTTAATTACTTCCTCTACTTCATAGCTCTGAATTTCAGGTAAGCTTACTTCAAACTGTCTTAAATCAATCCCGTATTTGTCAAAATTTCTTTTCATTGTCAAGTACTTGTTCTTATTCGATGTGACCATATAAATTTCTTCCATTGAAATCTACTTTTGTATTTTTATTTATAATTTATAACTCAAACTAATAATTATTTATACTTAATATTCAGTATATCAATTGCATAATCTAAGTATTTTTTATGTCTTGAAAGTGTTAATAACTTATACGCATCTGAGATACTAAACAATCTATTTTTACTTATTATCTTTTAAAATATATTTCTTTAAATATATGTTATCTTTGTTTAAAAATTCATGAAAAGGCATAGCAACTTTAATTAAATTTTATTTAACTTCTGTAAAATGTTTTATTACAGTTTGATCATTTATTATGTTCCTCAAACTTAAAAAAATTATTGGTTTTGTCATAAACTAACTGCACCGCAGTTTTTCTATCAAACATCCAAAAATCTTCAATTTTCTTTATAATTTCCCTTAATTTATTCCTTTCTAACATATATTTTTTGCCACTTTTTATTGTAGCAAGAAAATAATGTTCAATTTTTGATTTGAATCAAAATATCTTGCAGATTCAGTAATGGATGTTGCATGGATAAAAGATGAACTGAAAGAAAATAACATGATTCCAGTAATTGCATCAAACGGAAGAAGAAAGTTTAAATCTTCAGTTCCAAAAGACAAGGATTATGGAAAAAGATGGGCTGTAGAACATTTTTTTCAAGAATAAAAGAAAAATTTGGCCTCAGAAACAATAGATTTATCGGAATAAAAAAAGTGAAAATTTATGTATTTTCTTGCATTCTAGGTTATCTTATTAGTTATTGAAGGTACTTTTTGAAATTGACGAGGTGATGAATTATAACTGTCAAGTCCCTATTCGCATACTATAAGTATTTAATTATACAAGTTTTAGAATATTATATGGAATCGATATTATCAGAGCTTAATGAAGAAGGCTTTATCTTGCCCGACTTTAAGAATAGCAGTTTTGAGGCAAGCAAACAGATAGGAGATGGAGTTGAGGGGGGATTGGTAGGTAAGCGCCCAAGGAAAATTCTCCTTTTGCTTGATGGACTTGGATATAATTTACTTGAAAAAGTCACTTCGAAAGCCAAGGGACTCAAAGAGAACATGTCAATGTTTGAAAACAGGAGGGTCACTACTCTATTCCCTTCTACCACTATCAATATTTTGAGTAGTATTTATGGAGGAATTACACCTGCAGAGCATGGATTAATAGGCACCAACCTTTTCATTAAAGAAGCTGGAGTAATGATAAACTCTCTTTATATGACATCTGCTATGGATTCGATGGGACCTAAGCTAAAAATCAATCCTTTAGATCTGTACCCGAAGGGAAATTTCATCGGTAATATAAAGGCAAGGAACAAGAAGGCTATATTCTTAGCACCCAAGCATCTAGTAGGATCAGGCCTAAGTACAACAACCTTCAGTATGGCTGACACAATGCCATATGTCACATTTGATGATATGCTTATCAAAATAACTAAGCTCATGAATACAGAAGATGTAGATTATGTATTAGCATACTATGACACTCTTGACGCAATGGAGCATCAATACGATCCTTCTTCTCCTGAAGTTGAACAGACAGTATACACTATAATACAATCAATCTCCAAAGTTCTACTTGGACCTGCTAATGAGAATGGCTTCAACATAGTAATAACCTCTGATCACGGTCATGTAAAGGTTATACAAGAAGACAATAATATATTCACCTCAAAAAGCGAACTTAACGACTTCCTTGAGGTACCATTATGGGGGGAGCCTAGGGCAGCTTTTCTTGCGGTAAAAGAAAATAGATTTGAGAGTTTTGAAAAATATTTTGAAAAGAATCTTTTAAAGATAGGTAGATTGGTAAACACTGATGAGGCGATAAAGGCCGGGCTATTCGGACTCCCAAAGGTAAATGAAAGTATCAGGTATAGATTCGGTACACATATTATAATTCCAAGAGGAAATAAATGCATACAGTATCTTTTCCCAGGAATGAAAGAAACTCCGTTCAAATCGAAAGGCAGGCATGGTGGTATGTCAAGCGATGAAATGCACGTACCTCTTTTGCTTTATTAGTAAAAGAACATAACAAAATATATTTCTTTCATAATAACTAATTAATCTTTATTTCTTATAATATTATTAATACGTTTCAAGCTATAATTAACAAACAATCGGAGTAATTTCGCTAAGAATATATTTAGAATTGAATGAACAGGAAATCTTACAACAAATAAGATAAACTATTAGAACGAAAGGAAAGAACATTGAGAAAAATTTGGCCTCAGAAACAATATATTTATCTAAAAAAATGAAAATTTATGCATTTTCTTGCATTCTAGGTTATCTTATTAGTTATTGAAGGTACTTTTTGAAATTGACGAGGTGATGAATTTTAAATGTCAAGTCCCTATTTGTCGCAGAATATAAAGTTATATATATTTATTTATTGTAAATATACTACTTGGGGTAAACAAATTGGTGGATGAGTGTTTATAAATTGTGAAGATGACCTATTAGGTCTAGAAAAGCACCATAGCAACAAGAACACAGAAATATATTATAATTTGGTATATACTGTTTTCAGTAGAATATTTAATATATAAAATAAATATTCGAAGAAAATGTTTTTAGTTTATCAAATTTCGCATTTACATATGTGGGTAAATGAATAAATATTTGAAAAGAAGATGTTCCAACAAAAATTTAATAGGAAATGAAATTGAAATTTTGCTTGGAAAAAATATTCAGATGACTATTTTGGAAAACAAAAGATATGGGAAAGATGTAAGAGGTAAATCGATGCTTTTTAACATTTCATTTGCAAATTTTAATACCAATATTCTGGTTTATCAAAAAGACGACGAACAGAGGAATTTAAGAAAATGTTTTTTGAACCAAATATTTTGTCAAAGCAAATATAATAAGATAAAAAGCAACAGTATAATCAATTTATCCGCTCAAGTACCAAACCTAGAATGTCCAAAATGTTACCCAGTGTCATATACACACTTCATTTATGATGATAATCGTCTAGCATTTAGAACATTTCAGGAATGTATTTCAATAAAGTTGAATTACAAAATGGAAAATTATGGTGTAAATTTTGGACGAATACTATAATAATATATTAAAAGAACTCAGTATTGAGTTTGAACATGGCTTAGATGTTCAGACGCACAATTCAATTGGGTCTAGATTAATAGAATTTTTGCCATCGATAATTTTTTATAACAAAGCTGGTCATACTTATGCATCCCCCAAGCTTGAATTTAGTGTAAGAGATGGCATATTTCTTGATACATCAATTCTTCAGAGAATGGATAGCATTAATAAGGCATTAATTGAATTATTGGACAAGAATATAACAACTGAAGATATTCTAAAGTTAAAAGTGGTTCTTTCCGATTATTCGATAGGTAATCTTAACGAAACCAGAAACTTAATAGATAATAAATCATTCGGCGATTATAGAGATGAAAAAAGGCGTTATCTGCTTCCGCTTGGTGATATATGTGTTCTAGATTTTCTTAAAACTATTGATAAAGACATCGAGAATGTTACAAATATTTTAAATAGAAAAAACGAAACGTCGATTGGCGCATTTTTAACTGCAATGGAATTTCACATGCACTTTGCAAAGTTACACCCTCTCACTAACTGCGATGGTCGTATAAATAAACTTCTGACTAATCTGTATCTACTTAGGGAAGGTCTTGACGGAATAATTATAACAAATCTACAAAAACAAATCTACAATGACAGTTTGAATATGTTCAGTGCTTTTGGCGTTAAGGGCATATTTATTGCAACTATGCTCCTTGCAAGAAGAAATGGAGCAGAATTACAAAGTGCAATTAAAAAAACAGATCCAGCTACAGCAAGTAGTAATATGTTTAAGGATCTAATACTAACATTGACTAACGATATTACTACCAAATCTCTGGATAACGACATAAGAAAATTCTATGGGCAATTTAAAAAGGGAGATAAGGAAATGGAACTTGTTGCTTTATGGTTGCTTGGATATGCTAAACTTAACAATGAAAACATATTGCTCGATGCGTATCGTAACGAAGACAAAGATATTAGAGGTATGGCCATGCTTTCAATGTCAAAGATAAATTTAATTAGATATTGCCAATATTTGAAAGAAGGTTTAGAAGACTCGGAATCATCAATAAGAATCCTTTCAGTAGGTTTACTTGCTAAGAATGGACTTCTAAATCCATTAACAGTATCAAACATAATAAAAGGAGAAACCGACGAATTGGTTCTAACTGCATTAACGGACCATCTACGATATGCGCCTAGATCTGTTAGTTATACAGAACCACTAGCAAAACTTATGGATTCTGATAGTATAAACGTAAGGATGCGTGCATTTGCTGCATTTTTTGTCAATGCAGATCTACACCAACGTAATGCGATATTATGCACCTTAAAATATCAGGAACCAGAGGTAATCTTGCAAACTTTGTGCACAGGATTCGAAAGAGAACTAGAAATATTTAATGAAGAAAAGATAGCTGCAGCTGTTTCTGCAATTGCGCTAGAAAATACACATATTTTAAGATTACTTTTGCGGTCTATGACCAGAATACCTGAAGGGGCGAACCTTTCCAAACACTACGTTGAGATGTGCTCTAGGGTACTGAATGATAGTAATTACAAAGAATTGGAAAAGGCGTTTGCAGTTTATGTGCTTGGCAAACAGAAAGGATATAAAACACTATCGGAAGAATATTGTATAATCCCTGATGTAAATAATGGGGTATCAATTAATACTGCATTGATATTATCCAATTCGAATGACCTAAAGCTTGGAAAAGCAAATAACCTGGATTCGCGTCTTTTTACTTTAAATGGAAAAGAAGTGTCTATAGCGATTGGCGTATCTTTAAAAGAAGTGCTGGACAACGGAAAAGCTGCGCAACTGAACTTCCCCTTAGTACATACGTGGACTCGGGAAAAATGTTTGCTAATGAAAGAATCGGTTTTAGGAAACTTTTTTGATATTCTATCGAATCGTATTGAACATGAAGATTCAATTAGTATCAAGAAAACACTGCGTTTAGAGGTTTATGATAAAAAGTTGAAATCAAAAATAGGTCGGTAAATGAAAACAAGTATAACTGGAAAACGAATATTGATAGCAGGTGGTGGTTTTATAGGAGCACATATGTCTATGAAACTCAAAAAAATGGGAAATTTTGTTCGAATTGCAGATATAAAAAGAAATCCATATGTAAAGGAAGATTATTACTCAGAAGCATACTTCAAGGATTTGAGATTGATAAAAAACTGCATTTCTGTAACAAAGGACATTGATTATGTTTTTAATTTTGCAGCAAATATGGGAGGCATAGGATTCATAACTTCGGCTGCGGCAAATATAATGTTCGATAATAGTATGATCAATTTGAACATGTTAAATGCCTCTGTAAAGAACAATGTACAACGTTTTTTCTTTTCGTCGTCCGCATGTGTCTACCCTGAAGAAAAACAACTTAAAACAAGATTAGTCCCTTTAAAAGAAACTGATGCCATACCTGCTCATCCAGATACATCATATGGCTGGGAAAAGTTATATGCCGAATATCTATGTAAAGCATTTAAAGAGTATTTTGGGTTGGACATACGAATAGCCAGATATCATAACATATACGGTTCATTTGTAGCTTACTTCGGAGGTAGAGAAAAGGCTCCGGCAGCGTTATGCTATAAAATAAGCCAAGTTATGAATGGAGATACAATAAATGTGTGGGGCGACGGCAAGCAAACTCGTTCATTTTGTTATATAGATGATTGCATTGAGGGGACAATAAGACTGATGAATTCCAATTATACCGAACCACTCAATATAGGATCCGATAGAAGAATTACTATAGATAAGATGGTAAATATAATAGAGAATATAGCCGGTAAAAAACTTATAAAGAGTCATGATATGTCAAGGCCTCAAGGCGTTAGAGGTAGGAATGCAGATTTGACCGTTACTAAGAAGGTATTGAATTGGAAGCCAAAAATCTCCCTTGAGAACGGACTTGCATTAACTTACTTCTGGATAGATAACCAGACAAAACAAGGTTTTTAGATGTATAATATAGCACTAGAATCAGAGAAAACAGTCTATAATGTATCAAATGAAGACCGCAGTATAAGGAACGACCTTATTAATAATCTAATAAAATTACCAAACGATGTAATAGTGAACTTGAGGGAGCTGCAGCCCGAAAGTGGTTGCTTCAACCAGTGTAGTTTTTGTGGAGTAAGTGCTGGAAAATTCATTTTTAGACTTAATTACGGACAACTTGCCAATTTATTCGCTGGAATAAAGTTCGTAGGTTTGAAGATTGCAGGTCTTGAAGATAAATTATCCGAAGATGGTGTATTATCAAAAGGGTTTAAACTGCCAAAAGAGGGTCTTATAGGTTATGGGCCAAGAAAAAGAAGAGTAGGTGTGATTTATCCTTATGAAGATAACGATATAACTTCATACCCACTGCTTGACAAGTATATAAAATATGCAATGGAAGATCTTGGTGTAAAGACAAGGATAACTACAGTCGGCTATAGTCGGAAGAACAAAACGTTGCAAAAAATGAATGAGAACGTAAATATATTATATACAAATTCTATAGGTGCGTTGCGTTTTTCTTTTACTCCTTACACTTTTGGCTGGTCATCTGATGTGCATACCGTATCAAAAGAAGAATTTCTTAAGGATCTTTCAAATATGCTAAGGACATATAGACCCAGCGTTGATTATTTACTCAGTAGAAAAGGGGAGGCATCATTTGAGTTTAGGTTTAAATCTTTGATTATGGCAGGTGTTGATTTTTCTGAAGAAATAATTTTGAAGAAACACGTAATGAATGTAGGGCCATATCTATTGATAAGCATGGATGACCACCGCCCATTCAAAAAATCTGTTGTAAATGGAGAAACAAGACATTATATGCGCATTGATGGAGAATCGCAAAGGTATCTAATGGCAATCTCCAATTCTTTTACGAATAATAATTGGAACAAAGTAGCCAAGAAAATAATATCTCAAAATTTCAATTCTGGGGAAGTGGTGTCAAAAACTGTAGATCTTTACATGTTTGAGAATTGTGATGGAATTTATTATAGCGCAGATCCAATGATGAATGAGAGAGGTTTGTTTGGAAAGCATTTCTATCCAAAAACCGAGCTAAGACCAAACTCCGGATACATAGATTCAGAAAGATATTTTCTTAATGCGCTTTTAGCATACAAAAAAGAGATGGGAATATCAAAATCGGAAGAATTTGATAGTTCAACCTTTATTGATGTATGTAATGTTGTGACTAAGTTGAGGAAAAATGCAGAATTAATAAGTAAATATAATCGTGTCTGTTCTGAATACATAAAAAGGGAAATTCTCCCACTTGTTGAAGGGTATGTAAATGTGCTTGAAACTGCTGGCTACGAAGCCAAGTATTTCTTCAATCCTAATTTCACAATAAATGCTGGCAGTATAAGGAACTTGGGAAAAGCATTTGTAGAATATAGAGGATTAGTGTCCAAACCAGAGATGGTAGTTACATCAGAACATGAGAGTAGGTATGGTAAAACGAGCTTCTTCGCAGGGGAAGGAAAAATATGGAGAATTGTACCGTTATACAAGGGTAATTCGCCAATGCTTATGGTCGAAGCACAGAATCTTTACAATCGTACAAATATAAATAAGGGCATTTCAGACAGATATTTTATTCCTTTCGGTGGCATAGAACGTTTGAATTTTGAAAATGAGATACATGAAAACAATTATGTAATACCAGGTCAAATATAACTGTTTGGGATTTAATGATATATTTAGTTACTGTATGGGTTTTTATTTCGGTTTATTCTATAAGCCTTGCATACTTAACGCTTTTTTTAGTAGGATCGTTTAAAAGCACTTTGATCAGAGTAAAACTTTCAAAACAACTCGAAAACATATCGTGTATTTTGCCAATTTATAGAGAGGATTCGAAGATAATAAAAACATGTATGGATTCTATAGTAAGGCAAAAGGGAATCTTCATAAATCTCTTTGTTGTAGTCAAAGATTTAAGATCAGAACAAATAGAACTTATAAAAAGTTATTCTAGAAAAATAGGTTCTGTAACTATAGTGGTTCAAAAAGGCAAACAGTCGGAAATAGAGGCATATAAACTTGCTTTGAGACGGATTCATACTGAATATGTTTGCATGCTGAATGTAGATACTGTTATATTAAAGAACAACTTAAGTAGGTTATTCGCTGTTGTCTTAGCTAAAAAGGCAGATGTTGGATTCGGCTTACTTTACCCACAGATGTTTTCTAGAAATAACAGCTTCGCAACTATAGACAAAATATTTAGACAATCGATACTCAACAAAGGAAGAGGGGAGTTAGGAATGGGTTATTACATAACAGGCCCATTTTATATAATAAGAACTAGATTGTTAATCAAAAATCTTAGAGAAAGCCTCGCATACGACTTCGACTTATCCCTAAAGCTATATAGCAATAGAGATATTGCCATAACATATTTTCCATCACGTCTCGCAACAGAATTAGAAAAGGCTTCATTCCATTCAATGATTATACAATACTCAAGATGGACACTTGGACATATAAGCCTTCATGAAGATTATAAAAGATTTTTTATCAATGCTGAAACAAAAATACGTGTAGGTGTATTTGGAGTAATTTGGTTTTGGTATGTTATGCCATTGTCCTTATTGGTTGGTCTTGTGTTAGGAGTAGTTTTCGCCCAATCTTACATCTTATTACTGGGCATTGTAGTATTTTATTACTTTGTGCTTACGTGTATTCTACTAGCACTTAAAGAAATCAGAGGTTATAAAAAGGCTAATCTTGCTTCATTTTGGCTTGTAAACGCGATTTTGAGAGTTTGTGGTATAATTATAGTACCATACATATATTATATAAGAAACTATAAGAGAAAACAAGCTTACAGGTTATATAAAAGAAGTTAAGATAGTAGGGTACGTATTTTTAGAGATATCCAAAGGAAACATATATAGTGAATTTGGTTGGAGATAAAATAAAAATATATTGATAAATTATTTTTGGTTTTAAATTTTTAAAGATTAAAATTATAGTGAAAAAATGGAAAATTATGGGGAGACAAATATTACCACTCAAGAGGTAGAAAAACGAGCACTTCTTAAGGAATCCGAATACGAAGAAATTTCAAAAAAGCTAGAAGAGCTAGATGCAAAATTAATAAAAAAAGTTAACTTAAATGACGTTTATTTCTGTCCAATAAAAATCAAGTCATTTGCAGAAATAGAAATGAACACTATCGGTTCATATAGTTTAAGACTTCGCGAACAACATAAAGACAATAATAATGAGATTACTTTAAATGTAAAGGTAATAAATCAGGAAGGAGATCATAACTCTTGGACAGAATATGAAACAGAAGTTGACTCTTTAGAAAACATGAATAATATTCTTAGAATACTTGGATTTAAACCTTTTTGTACTATAAATAAATCCAGGGTAGTTTATAAATTAAAAGATATTGAAATTTCTCTTGAAAATATAGCTGATTTTGGATTAGGCATAGAGGTAGAAATAAAAACTTCTTTAGATAAAGTAAAAGATGCAAAAACAAGAATAGATATGTTATTTAAGAAATTAAATATATCTTTAGATCAGATTGTTCCGAAGAGCTTAACCAATGTAATAATGGCACAAAAATCAAAATTTTGAAAATCTAATAGTAATGGATATTTTAAATAGATGATAACATCTCAAAAAGTCGTGACCAATGATAATGCGCTTTTCCTCCTTTTGGTTCCAATGAAATTGTTCCATTAACCTTACTTTCAAAGAACATTGGAGTTTTATTCTTACCATCATAATAAGCCAAGCACTCATGAAAATAACACTTTCTATCTTTATTTTCAAGGAGTTTCTAAAAATTATTCAATATATCGACTGCATAATCCAAATATTTTTTATGCCTTGAAAGTGTTAATAACTTATACGCATCTGAGATGCTAAACAATCTAATTTTTACTTATTATCTTTTAAAATATATTTCTTTAAATCAATATTATTTTTCTTTAAAAATTCATGCATAAAAGTAGCATTTTTAATTAGTATGTCTCTTATATACCTACATTTTGATACAATAATGGGATTAGTAGTGGGTACTCCCATACTAATAAGTCTTCCATCTTTATCATAATTCATTGGAAGTACTATTTCAGAGTCAAAGAGCCAGAAATCATCAATACCATTTATAAGTTCTAAAACGTCTTTTCTTTCTATAAACATAAATTTTTCTCCTTTTTCCTCGGCAAGAAATGAAGCACAACTAATTCCAAATTTTAAATAATCACTCATTGGCAAATCAAGAACTTGTATATCTAATACTTTTACTCTATTTTTTGTTTTTTGCTCAATATCTTGTAACCATTTATCAAAACCTGGTATTTCTAGACCACTTACCTCTAGTCCCTTTTTATATTTCTCAAATGCTTGCATTTCATAATCAACTAAATAAGTATTCAAAAGTTCTAATCTAAATATTTCTTTTTTAGCTTCAAACCAAAGATCTTGAAAATTTTTATTATACAAATTATTAGATAACTTCCTTGACATAAAACTTCCCATTATTTACATTGCACCAAATATTCAAATAATTTATTTAATACCTTATTCTTACTTAAAATTTACATTTTTTATTTTAATAATATATTACACTTTAGTAATTTATTGAAAATTTTTTATTTTTATAGCTTAGTTAATCATAAACATAAATTTATAAAATCTATGAGACAAAGTATTATTGGTGGTTATATATTATACGTATTTGGATCATTACACATAGATCCTAAAGAAACTAAGGAACTCAAGCCTCTTCTAAGGAAAATTAATGATACTAATGGCACAATTGCAATTGAGTTAGAAAACGAACCGTATACTACTACCGCTCTTAAAAAATTTAGAAGTCTAAAAGAAAATGAAATAAATACTATTTTAGAACACCAATTTGGAAAGAGACGTATAATATCAACTTATAATCTGTTAAAACTTGTAAAACGTTATAAAGGAATAAATAAAATGGTGTCTATAGAGCCAGAATTAAAAGGCAAAATAGATAAATTAAGCAATAATGTTAATACTGCTTATGCTCAGTTTGATGAATATTTATCTATTGCAATGAAAGATGCACATAACAAAAAAACATTAGATGGTCTTGTACATAAATCATTTGAACTTGAAGCAGTAACAGCAAAACAAGTAAATTTCAGAGAGCGTCACATGGCTAGATTTGTTACTGATATTGTTAAGCAAGGAAAAGGAGATACATTACTGTACGCTAGCTATATTCATACTACTATTATCAAGGAACATCTACGCAATATTGGGATATCTTTCATAGATAGAAAAGGGGAACACATAAATAAACTTGGAAAAGAGTGTTGTAATTTGTATAATCTTGCATATACTAAAAAGTATACTGATTTAACAGAACACGAAAAATTGCTTTTTGCAAGAAAAATGATTGAAGACTATATAATATGGGAAAAACCTAGGGACATAACTGTGTTACAAGAATATGAAATTAATAAATTGATTGCAAGAAGAATAAAATCTATGGATGACTTCAGCGATGTCTTTGTAGAATTAAAACAATTTAAACAAGAAATCAGACGTAGTTTGTGAATTGTTTTCCTATACCTGTTATTTATATTTAACATAAAAACTAAGATAATTTAATTTATGACTTAATACTGATGTTATGGATAGATGTCTGATTATTTTTGATATAGGAGGAGTTTTTAGAGATTCATCTAAAGCATTAAACGAAGGTTACAAAATTGGTTTTAAGCGTTTGTCAATAAAATATAAATTTAATTATATTGATACGTGGCATCTAAGAGGTTTTGGGAAATATAATAATAGTCTAAACTGTATTAAAGCATTACTCGCACTTACATTTAACCCTAAAATAAAACTTAAAACTCTTTTAAATGATAAAAATGGAGAAAAGAAAATAGATGCTTTGATTTCAAAATATACCCAAAAAAGTTTTATTGAAAAAGCTGAACATATAGAAAAAATATACAAAAAGTATTTTAATTCTGTTAAAGCTAAAAAACTGATAAAAATATTTCCTAATTCCAAATCAATAATTAAAAAATTAAAAACAAAACATGATCTTGCAATTTTTACAAATTCAAGTTCAAAAACGATAAAACGTGATATATCTCTATTGGGACTTAATAATTTTTCATTAATATTATCTGAAGAAGATGTTGTTAAAAAGAAACCGAGTGGCGAAGGTATACTTAAAATAATCTCAACGCTTCAAATACCAAAAAATAAAGTTTATTATGTGGGTGATACGGTTAGTGATATTCTTGCAGCAAATGATGCTGGTTGTAAATCTATAGTTTTATTATCCGGAATGGGGACTAAAGTTCAATTGTCACGTGCAAAACCTAACTATATGTTTAAAAATTTATCTGAAATGACCAATTATTTTATGAAATTATAATTTGAAAAATTATCAGAATAATACTATGAAATTTTATTAAAAAACTCGAAGTGATAAAAATGGAAATAAATATGATTTGTTTGGATAAAACAATAACTTTGGATACAGATTCGCAGGAGTTATGCGATTATTTTAAAAACGATGATTATGTAATGGAAACTATTCCATCTTTCTTTGTATCTTCAGAATCAAGTAACCCACTATTCAAAATTAAAATAATAGATACCAAAGAAAAAGGAAGTATAGATCTAAATTTTGATAATAAATCATGTACTATTAATGTTGATCTTTCAAAGTTATATAAACCTGATTTAGTGTATTTAATACTACAAATATTTGCTAGATTACATGAGGAAAATAACACCTATATAATACATGCTGCAGCGGTAAATTACAAAAATTCATCAATAGTATTACCCGGTGTACCGGGAAGCGGTAAGACCGGTGTTACATTTGCTCTTCTAAGGAGTGGTGGAAAATATTTATCTAATGATAGAGCAATTGTCAGATTTTCTGAGGGAGTTCCTTACGTTGTTGGTGGAACTACCTGTATGCATGTACGTGTACCAACAATAAAGGAGTTTCTTAAAAGAGATATTGATCTTCCAGATAACATAAACAAAGAAGATTGGAATACAAAAATATTATTATCTAAGAAAAAGATTGATGAAATGGGATTTAAGCAAGGGGAACCGGCAATATTGAGATTAATAGTTTTCCCAAAAATTATAATGGGTTCTGAAGAAGTAAAGTTTAAAGAACCAGATAATACAACTAAAATTCTTGATCTTTTTGGAGTATTTTCTGAACATGTGCGTGCTCCAAGTTCTGTATTTATTACTTTAAATTGGTCCTTTAAATCATTAGATAATGAAAATTTAGCTCAAAAAAGATTAAATTATGTAAATAGTGTCATAGCACAAACTAAAATAGCAAAAGCAACAGGAAATGTAGATCAAATTAAAAATGAAATAATAAATATATTAGATGCTAGAAATAAATAATAACTGTATTTAAAATCTATAATCTTTCAATATTTTTATGGCAATATTAAAAAAATTATAAATAAATTCTTCAAAAGAGCAAAAAAAACGAAGCTGTGAATTTATCAAAAAGATTTAATGTAAAATTGCATATTATAAAAAATAGCGAAGTTAATTATGCTGTTGATCATATTAAAGAGATTATACGAAATAGTGATTAGTTGGTTATTATGAAAGAAATATATTTTGTTACTTCAAGCAAAAGAAAGGTGATATCTCTTCAAAGTACTTTCTCTAAGTTTATGATAAACGTAAAACAGGTCGATATTGAATTACCTGAAATTCAAAGTCTTGATGTTGAAGAGGTCGCTATAGAAAAAGTAAAGTATGCATTTAAAAGAATAAGAAAACATTGCGTAGTTCAAGATTCTGGATTTTATATTGATTCGCTTAATGGTTTTCCTGGCGCTCTTGTTAAATTTATACTAAGCACAATAGATATTGAAGGTGTATTAAAACTCACAGAAGGAAAATTGAAAACCTGTGAGTTTAGGGAATGCCTTTCATATATGGATAAGGATCTAAAACAACCTATATGTTTTACACATTCAGTAAAAGGAACTATTTCCGAGTCTATATTAGGAGAAGTTAATAATAATGGTTCTAGATTATATCAAATATTTATACCTGAAAATACTAACAAGACAATTGCGCAAATGTCAGTAGAAGAACATCGCATATGGAACGAAAGAACTTCACATAAAAATGAAGTAGATCTTGCTAATTATTTAAATAAAAATTTACAGTAAAAATCTAATCAATTATTTTATGGAGTTATGATTTGGTATCATTAGTAATAAACTTTACAGGTATTAGTAATGGCATACGAACTATAATATAAAAATATATAAACAATTTGTTTAATGAAGCTAGTAACCATTCCCTAAAGCATAATGGTGTTGTTTTTATATCTTCAATCATAATTCTTATTGTTTAAAATGAAAATAATATGTTTATTAGACATGGATTACTTCTTTGCGGCATGTGAGGAGCTGCGAAAACCTGAGCTCAAAGAAAAGTCAATAGCGGTAGTTACAGATACCTCAAGGGAAGGGAGCAAGGGGGTCATAATGACCTGCAATTACAATGCAAGGAAGTTTGGCATAAGAAGTGGTATGCCTGCATCAATAGGCCTTAATTTATGCAAAGAGCTACTTCTAATAAAGGAAGATTTCAAGTTCTATGAAGAAAAATCGCATGAGGTATTTGAGATAGTAAGGAGTTTTTCTAGCAAGGTGGAGCAGGTAAGCGTTGATGAAGCTTATATTGACATTTCAGATAAGGTATCCTCTTATGAAGAAGCTCTTTCTTATGCTAAGCATATAAAGGAGACTATAACCTCAAAAACCAAGCTTCCGTGCAGTATTGGAGTTAGCGTAAACAAGTTAATGGCTAAGATGGCATGCGATGCGGCTAAGCCGAACGGGCTCAAGCTGGTCAAGCAGGAAGAGGCTAAAGAGTTCTTGTCCAAGCTTCCAGTAAGCAAGCTTTACGGAGTCGGAGAGAAGACCAAGGAACGCTTGGAAGCTATGAACATAAAAACAGTCGGGGAGCTAGCCTCAACAAACAAGATGCTATTAATGGAGCATTTGGGAAATAGCATGGGATTAGAGTTATACAATTATGCAAACGGCATAGATGAAAGTGAAGTTATAACTGAGTATGAAACAAAATCAATAGGCAGAGAACGTACTCTAAAAAAAGATACTACCAATGAAGAAGATGTAATTCCAATAATCAAAGAGCTATCAAAAGAGGTCATAGAAGAGGCAAAGAAGGAGGAGTATCTATTCAAAATAATTACAGTAAAGATGCGTTATAATGATTTTAGTGATCATTTAAAGAGCAAAACAATAAAACCATCAAATAATATAGAGGATCTTCAGAAAATCGCTATCGAGCTTTTCAAAAGATACATAAACAAAGAAAAACCATTGCGAAAGGTCGGTGTCAGGATATCTGGCCTTTCTAAAAGTACAAAACAAAAAGGCCTTGGTATGTTTATGCGATAAAGCTTTATTTTTACAGTAATTAATAAATTAGGTGTTAAAATCTTCTTAGATAAAAAATCAGAGATTGAATATTACTCAGGCATAAATTCACATGCATATGTTGAAAAATTAATAAAAGACTCCGATTCGCTACTTATTGTATCCCCCTATATTGATAAGTATTATGCACATTTTCTTATTTCAAATTCTAGAGGTAAAAAAATAAAGGTATTGTCTTCATCTGCAGAGAAAAATGCAGAGAAAATACTCACACAAGGCATCGGAATACGTTATCTTTTATTTGGAGTTATCTTTTTTGCAGTTGCCAATCTTTTTAATTATCTTTTATTTGGAATAAATGAAATCTTTATTTTGGGGACAAGCATATTTTTGATATTTTTTATGCTTATTTACCCAAAAGGTAGCAAGATAGAGTTCAGAAAACCAAAAGGTTTTGTCCATTCAAAGTTTTATATAGGAGAAAATGGTGCCATTCAAGGTTCTGCAAATCTTACCTATAATGGCATGCATAAAAATGTTGAAAACATAAGCATAATTAGAGATCAGGAAGGAATAGAAAAACTAAGAAAAGAATTTTATAAAATATGGGACTCTACTTAATCCTAATTCGAAATTACTATTTTGTTTTGCACTACTACTTTATAATTCTCTATACATAATCAAGACATTTTCGTACTTGCCTTTGTAGTAAATTTTTTGGGGTATTTCTCCTACCTTCTTAAAGCCCATTTTTTTATAAAGTCCTATTGCATTTAAATTTTTTTTGAAAACCTCTAGCGTAATCAAATTTAGTTTAAGGTTTTTTGACATATCCAAAAGTAATTTGATAAACGCACGACCTATGCCTGAATGTCTGTATTTCATTGATACCCCTATACCTAATGATCCTACATGTTTTTCTCTATACCTTCCCTTTCCTATAGACGCAATTCCAATTATTTTCCCTTGACATTCTGCACAAAGAAAAATATCTTCTTTATTTTTATTTCTTTTAATCATCCTATTCAAATAAGTTCTCTCATTTTCTTTGCTTACTTTTTTATTAACTAATATCATTGCTTCTTCTTCTACTAAATTATTTATATAACTTGTAATACTGTCCAAGTCGCTTTTTCTAGGAGCTCTGAAGTTTACCTTCTCTCCATTCTTAGTTTTTATACTGTAAATATTTTTTCCTTTTAGGAAATCGTTATACAACATAATATCAAATATAACTACAAAATTAGTATTTATAAAATTTTTGTACAACTCAAAATTAATTTACAAATTGTTTATTTTGACGTAAAACTACTATGGACCTTTAATGTCATTCAATTAACCTACTGCTTAATACTCTCGAGCAAATTGATTATTTCTTGATCATGCTTATCTGGTTTTACTTTTTCAAAAATCTTCAGTACTTTACCATTTTTATTTATTACGACTGTTTTTCTTAATGTTCCCATTCCAAAGATTCCTCTATCCCCATAAGCGTCATATGATTTTATCATTTTACTTTCAGGATCTGATAAAAGAAGAAAATTTAGATTATACTTTCCACAAAATTTCTCGTGAGACTTCAAATCATCTTTACTAACACCAACAACTTCTGCCCCTAAGGAGTGTATTTTATCTAAACTTTTATTGAAATTTTTAGCTTCTATTGTGCATCCAGGAGTATTGTCCTTAGGATAAAAATACAAAATAAGTTTTTTTCCTTTAAATTCTTTTAACGTATGTTTTTTTCCATCAGATCCTTCCAATTCAAAATCAGGAGCCTTAGCATTCTCAGTTAACATGAAACCACATTTATTTAATTAATAGAAAAATTATAAACATTTCTTTTCAAGTGTTTTAATACCTCATTTAAATTTTATGTAAAAAATACAATGTGCTTATAAATCTTTGCTAAATAGTTGTATTTTATCCAATATTTTGAGAATAATATTTAAATACAACCTACCTCTAATAAAAATTGGTGAGGTATGTGAAAAAAACAAAAAGTAAATCTATAATTTCTAAAAATGGAAATGGATTAAATATGGTGGCAACTCCTTTTATTGCTGCAGTACGATCCAAAAAAAGTAAAGTTCTATCTTCTAAATTTTCATGTAACAGTATAGAGAGTTGGGATGGAGATGATGGAGGCAGAGGTTAACTGTGCCTTACATGTTTACTGATGCTTGTGGGTTTATAGAACCTACTTTAGACGTTTTAGCCCTTTCAATAACTACTAGTTGTAATCTTAAGTGTGATTTTTGTAGTAGAGATGCTGGAGGGAGACGGAATTATTTAACGCCTTTAGACATAACCAATATTCTTAATTCTGCAAGTTCTTTTACTAACTTACGTTTAATAACAATAAGTGGAGGAGAACCGACTCTACATCCGAATTTTTTTGAAATTATGCAAGCTGCAAAAGGTTATTCACAAAAGCTTTCCATAAATACAAACGGAACTACCTTAACTTCAGAAATAATTCGAAAAATGAAAATATGTGGTGTAACAAGTGTAGCTTTAAGTTTAGATTCATCAAATTCTAAACTACATGATGAAATACGTGGTGTGGATGGGGCCTTCAATAAAACTCTCAGTTCAATTAATTTACTACGTAAAAATGGAATACGTTTTACTTTAAAAACGACTTTAGGTAAAAAAAATGTTAATGAATTATCTAATTTAATAATTTTTGCAAACACTCTCGGAGCATCAAAAGTAAGTGTTAGCCGCACAATACCTATCGGAAGAGCTGCAAAAAATTATGATTTTATAGAATGGGAAACGTATTCTAAATCTCTTAATGATGGGATAAAAATTGCAAAAGAGTTATCTATTGATCTTGTCATAGACGATCCATTAAAGATATTTTTAAACAAAAATTCATTAAATAAAGCAAAGGACGCGTTAATTGCAGGAGAATACGGTGGCTGTGCCGCTGGGATATCTATGGCATATATATTACCTAATAAAGATGTTTTACCATGCCCTGCATTTCCATATGTGCTTGGAAATATTGAAGAAAGCGATTTTAAAACTATATGGTTTTCTGAAAAAGCAAATTCTATCAGAAATAGGGATTTTCTTAAAGGCAAATGTGGTTCTTGCCAATTAAAGAACATATGTGGTGGTTGCAGAGGAATGGCTTATTCATTAACGAATGATATTTTTGCAAATGATCCTTTCTGTCCAAAAACCGTATAACTTAAATGTTGTTACATATGTATTATATTGTGATTTAATTAGTTGATATTCATGCGTTCTAAAGGAGAATGGAATCTTAAAAAAATTATTTCAAACAAGCAGCAGTTTTATGATTATATAAATAAACTTAATATAGAATTAAACAAATTTCAAAAATTTAAAAATAATCTGAATAACGATACCTCTTTATCTGAATTCATTGCCATAATACACGCCCTAGAAAAAATCAACGAAATAGATAAAATACTTTTTCAATATGGTTCGTTGAAATACGCAGAAGATATTCAATCTTCTGAAAATTTGTCTATTAAAACATTAGTTACAAGACTTCACGCTGAAGTTTTAAATAAAACAGAATTTTTTTATGATTGGTGGAAAACAAGTATCAATTCAAAAAAAGCAAAAAGTTTTATGAATAGCACAAATAATTTATCATATTTTCTTGAACATACGCGAGAATTATCAAAATATTATTTATCGGAGCCAAAAGAACAGCTTATAAACACTCTGTCATCTACGGGAGCTTCAGCACTTATTAAGTTATATACAAATATAACTAATAAATTTGAATACGGGCTAGAATTCAATGGCAAAACAAAATCTTCTACAAAAGAAGAAATTCAAAATATCATACGAACTTCTTCAAATGCAAATACTAGAGAAAAGGCGTACACTTCTTTTTTGTCTGTTTATAATCAAAATTCATTGGTTCTTGGAGATATTTATCAAAATCTTGTACTTAATTATAAAGATACGTGCATCGATTTACGAAAGTACAAATCTCCGATATCAGTAAAAACTACAAGAGACGGGATTGATGATGAAGTTATTAATGCTATGTTATCTTCTTGCAAATCTAATGTTTATCTATTCAGAAAATTTTTCAAAATAAAAGCTAAAGAATTAGGTATGAAAAAATTAAGAAGATACGATTTATATGCTCCGATAAAATCCATTTCAACTCAAAAATACACATATGCCTATGCATCTAAAATAATATTATCTTCGTGGAAGAATTTTAATCCGTCACTACATTCATTTGGCAGAACTGTATTGTGTGAAAATAATATTGATTATGGTTTAAGGAAAAATAAAAAAAGCGGCGCTTTCTGCGCAGGAATAATTCCATCAATGTCTCCATATATTTCATTATCTTATAAAAACAATCTTGAAAGTGTATTGACATTAGCACATGAATTGGGCCATGCAATTCACTACGTTGCAGCATCTAAAAATTCGATTCTATCAATACGAGCCACAACTCCAATTTCTGAAACTGCTTCTACTTTTTCAGAAACACTTGTGCTAGAAAGCTTATTAAAAGAAAACAATAGTGAAAACATAAAATATCTTATTTTTAGTCAAATAGAAGAATATTACGCAGCTATAATGCGACAAGCGTACATTACATTATTTGAAATAGATGCTCATGAAAAAATATCTTCCGGCACAACAATATCTGATCTTAATAAACTATATCTTACTAACTTAAAAGAACAATTTGGCAATTCTCTATCTATTTCAAAAAACTTTGAGGTGGAATGGATGTCAATACCTCATATATACAACACTCCATTTTATTGTTATTCGTATGTATTTGGCAGTCTTCTTTCTTTAGCATTGTTAAATAAATATAATGAAGAAGGTAATTCTTTCTCGAAGTCTTATGCCAAAATGCTTTCAGAGGGTGGTTCAAAAAGCCCACAGAAGTTATTAAATGAATGCGGGCTAGATATAACCTCTAAAAAAACTTGGGATACAGGATTCGATTATATAAGTACAAAAATAAACATGCTAAAATCGATGATTAACTAAACTCTAAATTTTTCAGATTTCATTATTTTTATAATTTAAACTTAATATTTACTTTATTATACATTTTAGATCTTCTGAATAAATAAACTTAGTTATTAATATCTTCTTTACTTATTATTAGAAAGTGTGCATATTAATGTCAATTATAGATTTCTTTAAGAAAAACAAGAAAGATACTGTTAACGCAGCAAAATTGGATAATGCCTCAAAACCAATTAATCTTACCGCCATAAATATTCGTTTAGGTGGAGATGTTCATAGTCTTCCTGGAAAAGATGTTGAGACTACTTTTGAAATAAACATCCCTTATAATAATATGTTGGGGAATGGTCTACTTCCAGATAACCTTAAAGGACCAGATATGACAATAAGTGATATAACTGTTGATAAACCTTTTGAGTTATTGTCAATCAAGCCGTCACTTCCTATCGATGTCCCATATCTAGAAAAAAAGATATTCGCATTGAAAATAAAAGGTCCTGAAGGTTCTTACTCTGGACCTCTTCTTGTTAAATTTAATACAAGCAGCAGCAACAATGTAGATATAAGTATATCTAAAGTATTTCTTTTGCATAACGAGAAAAAAGTTGAGCTAGAGGGATCAACATTCAGTATGAATATTAAAAAAGGGCAGGTATTCAAAAGAGACATCCAATTATATAAAATATTAAGTTATCAAGAAAAAGTAGAAAAAATAGAAATATCAAATCCTTTCGAAATCGTTGACATAAAACCAAAACTTCCATTAATTTTGAATGTAAAAGACAGTTATGTTGCATCATTCATAATAAAAGCACCTAATTTTAATTACGCAGGAGAAGTAGAGATTAAATTTTCATAAAGTATTTTTTAACAAAAGATTTAAATGTATTAACACATTAAAGTTAATTATGGAGGGTAAACATAAAACATTAGGTACTAATACAATTCCAACAAACTATAAACTATTTATAGAACCGAATTTTTCTACATTTAAATATTCTGGTGAAGAAGAAATTGATGTAGAAATTAAAAAATCAACAAACTCAATAAAATTAAATGCTACTGAGGTAACTATACTTTCTGCAGAACTTTTATCTGGCAAAAAGATACAAAAATGTAGAATAAGCTACGATAAAAAAAATGAAGAAGTTCTTCTTTCGTTTGAAAAAGCAGTTTATGGAAAAGCAAAACTTAAGATCTCATTTAATGGTCTACATAACGATAAAATGAGTGGTTTTTACAGAAGCTCATATGTTTATGAAGGAAAGGAACACTACTTCATGACAACTCAATTTGAGGCTGCAGATGCGAGAAGGGCATTTCCTTGTTTCGATGAACCAGAGTTTAAGGCAACATACGAGTTATCCTTACTTATAGACTCTAATTTAAAAGCAATATCCAACATGCCTATACTGTCTGAAACTAAAACAAACGGTAAAACACTTGTAAAGTTTATGAAAACTCTTAAGATGTCATCTTATTTATTATACATCGGTGTTGGCAACTTCGAGATAACTACTGATAAATTAGGTAAATTAACAGTACGTCTTATAACAACTCCTGGTAAAAAACAATTTGCAAAACTTCCTATCTCTTACGCTAAAAAGTTTATATCCTTTTATGAACGATACTTCGGAATAAAATATCCGTTGCCAAAAGTAGATTTCATAGCAGTTCCTGATTTTGCAGCAGGAGCTATGGAAAATTGGGGCGCGATAACTTTCAGAGAGACAGCTCTTCTAGGAGATGAAAAAACTCCAATAGATGGCAAACAAAGAATAGCTGAGGTTATTGCTCATGAGCTTACTCATCAATGGTTTGGAGATCTTGTTACTATGAAATGGTGGGATGATTTATGGCTAAATGAAAGTTTTGCTACTTTTATGAGTTATAAAGCAATGGATGCAGTTTTTCCTAATTGGGAAATAAAACTAAAATATATCGATGAGGTTATTGCTCCAGCGTTCGCAGCGGATCAATTATTATCAACACACCCTATAAATGTAAAGGTAAACTCAGTTTATGAAATAGATCAAATCTTTGATCAAATAAGCTATGAAAAAGGTGGAAGCATATTGAATATGCTTGAAGATTACGTTGGCAAAGACATATTCAGATTAGGTCTAACCAAATACTTAAAAGAACATTCATACTCAAATGCAACAAAGCATGATTTGTGGGGAGCAATAGAAAAAGTTGCAAAAGAAAAACACTCTAATCTATCTGTAGTCGCTGTAGCTAAATCTTGGATAGAAAAAACAGGACACCCTTATATTACCGTGAGTCCTGATAAAAATTCATTTAAGTTAACACAAAAGCGTTTTACAATAATAAATAAAAAAGTCAAAAAAGAAATTTGGAGTATACCTCTAAGTTATTCTTTTGTTCCA
>JAJYYF010000016.1 GCA_021801225.1 Microcaldota archaeon
TCTAACATCAACTCTTGCATCAATAAAAGGTTTATATAATCCTTCAGTTTCACAAGTTAAGACTGCATCTGCTTCTCTTCCTTCTCTTGATCCGGCAGGAGAATGTGCTAAAACGTAGTAATATCTTTTGTTGTATTCGTACTCTACTACATTAAGAGTTTTAATTGCTTTTGGCAATTCTTCTAAGATATTCTGTAATTGTTCGTTAATTTTTGTTAGATCCATTTTGATTAGCAGGAACTTCAATATTAGCTTTTACAGGTTCAACAGGAATTGAAACGTCTGTTATATATTTAATATCTAAGCATTTGGCACATATTAAACTTGTTGCTTTCTGTATTGCTTTTGATAGTCCTTGCTGATTTGTTGGAACTGCATAACTTTCCCAAGTTGCAGGGAAATAATTATGTTCTGCATCTTTACATACAGCCGGAACTTTTATTTCTTCCTCTTTTGGAGGAGTACTTTGTATTTTAGGATTTATTACAGTTGTTTTTTCCATAATTAGTTATAAGCTGAATTTTTAAGTAATTTCTTAATTATTAAACTTGCACAGTTATCGCATATTTCTTGTTCTTCTCCACAAGTATTTCTTAATGAAACTTGTAAATAAATTCTTTGATCATTTAAAAATATCTGTCTTCTTTTAGGTTCATCATCATCAAGTCCTAAATCATATTCATAGTTTATTTTTGTCATTTTATTATCATTTAAGATTAATTTTTTGCAATTATCGCATCTATGTACTAAGCTCATTATTCAGTTTCCTCCTGTTCAGGTTTTTGAAATTCATTTGGAAAATATACATCACTTGCTATTCCTAACATACTCGCAGCCTTTTTCAAAGCATCTGAAGAAGCTGATTTAAGAGTATTTCCTATATCCATTACTTGACCTGCTTTTGCGTGTCCTGTTCTATATCTTTGAATATCTGCTGATCCATAAGCATCTTTTTTAAGTGAAAAGTTAGGTGCTAAATGAACAGTTAGTCTTCCTTTTACCCAAACTTGTCTATCTCCTAGTTGTTGTTCAATTATTTCCCATTCCCAAAGTCTGTTAAATGCTTTATCTAATTGAGAAACTACATATCCTATTTCAACATAATCAAATCCGTCAGGTCTTTTCTTTATTTTTTCTTTAGGAGTATTTTTATTTAAGACTTTTAATATATGGTCTGTAAAATAATTTTGTGTTGTTAATTCGTTTGCCATAATTAGAATGGTATATCGTCAGGTGATACTTCCTCCTCCTTTATTTCTTCTTTATCTGCTTTTTTAATTGGTTTTGAAGGCGTGTCTGAAGGTTTATCTCCAAGCATTAATAACTCATTGATTACTATTTCAGTAGTTTGTCTATCATTACCTTCCTTATCGGTCCATTTTCTAGTTTGTAATCTTCCTTCTACATAGACTTTTTTTCCTTTTACAAGATATTGAGAACAAATTTCTGCAAGTTTATCCCAAGCAACAATTCTATGAAATTCTGTTTCTTCTTTTGTTTCGTCATTTGAAGTATATGATCTATTTGTAGCAATAGAAAAAGAGGCGACTGCTTTTCCAGAAGGTGTATATCTTAATTCCGGATCTGCTGTTAAATTTCCTATTAATAATACTTTATTTAAACTTCTTGCCATATTATATATTTGCTAATTCTTGATCTAAATTTAAATTATGTTTTTCTAATATTTTCTTAATTTTAACCCTGTCAACAATTCTTCTTATTGTTTCTATTGCTAATCCGTATTCAAGAGATAATTCTCTGTAAGTTATACCTTGTTTCTTTTTTTCGTATAACTCTGTGTTTCTGTCTTTGTTTTCTTGCATATTTATATTATACTTAAACCTGTACTACTGTCAATATGACAAAGTGTATCAAACTATGTCTAACACTCGCAATATGACTTTCTTTTTCTATTAAATGACGGTTTTCTTACTTGTTTACCGCAATTTAAGCATTTATTTTTTCTATAAAAGTATTTTCTAGTCATATTTAATTTCGTATAATTTATAAAGTAGTTTTGTTTTAGTTAGTCTTTGATATAAAATAAATACTAATCTTATTGAATTTATTGAATCTATATTTTCTTCATTTACAGTAAGTTTTGACATCGCAATCAAAGGTATTTCAATAGTTCTTTGAATATCTCTAATTTTTACTTCTCCTTCTAATTGTCCTGCATCTAAAATTGCTCTAAACATATTTAATCATTTGTTGCTTTTTTCTTTTTACCTTCTTTCCAACCTTCAATAAATGATGCACCAACCATATTATATAAAACATCAATTAAATGATTAGGTGTTCTTTCGCCTATTGAAGCTACTATTTCCGGCAATCTTTTTGACACAAATTTACTCCATTGATCAGAATATTGAGTCTTTAATATTTCTTGTAAGTCTTCTTCCTCTTTTTTATTCAAATTCTTTGTGTCCATTTTGACATTCCCTCCAAATTAAAGTTTCCATTGTGTTTTTATCATTTTCTTTTGGTGTTGCTTCAACCTTTCTTATTGTTTCCATTCCGCAGGTCCTACAAGGATACTTTGCTTTCTTTCTACTCTTTTTAACAACTGTTATTGTTTCAAAATCAAACTCTTGCAAGACTGTTTGCCACTCCTCGTTAGTAAAAGGGTGTTTTGGATCATAACCTAAAAACTTTCTCCACTCTTTTGATATTTTTGCTCTCTCAATCAATACATTTATATCTGTTGGTAAAAATCTATGTTCTTCGTTTTGAATAACTGCTCTTATTCTTTTGATATGGTCTTCTCTTGGTAAAACAAAAAGATCTTTTAATAGTATCGCTTCGTTAGATCCGGTTATAAATAAAACCTTTGGATAGTAAGTCTTCCAAACTTGCATAGTTAAAGCAATATCACTATTTCTAGTTTCAGGATACTTTTCTAATATTTCTAATACTTGTTTTGTTAAATTATTCATTGTAAATTATAAGATTGTTCTAATTCTTTTTCTGCTATTGAACTAGGAACTTTCTCTCCTAAATCCCTATATTGATCTGCAATAAAAGTTTCTTCGTGGCAATTTACACAATGCCCTCCGTAAATTTTGCTTCCACAATCTTCACAAGTTTGGTATGCCATACTATTTAACTCTCCTTTTTAATTCTCTTTTAAAACTATTTATTCTGCTTTGTATTATTTCAGCTTTATCATCATTTGCCTGATTTTCTAATTCAACTGCTTGTTCTGCATACTCACTATCCCCCATATAGACGCTTGGCTCAGGTTTAGTGGCTAAAAGTCTTTCAAGCATTTTTATACAATTCAAAATATGACTTTCTGTCATTTCTCTAATCTTTAATTTTTCGCCTTGTTGTGTTATCCAGTATTTCATTCTCTTGCCTCCTCGCATATATCACAGTCTTTACAATCGCATAATCCTGTTGCTATATGGCAATTCTCACAATATTGTCCTAAAAATTCATCATTCATATTGCTAATCCTCTTTTGTCTATCTCTGCTTTTAAACTAACTTTTAATTCTTCCATATATAAGACTTTTTCGCTGTCTTTTTCCTCTTTTAATAGTTTACTATAAAAATTATATGAGTTGATTAAGTATTGATCAACCATTTCAGCTATAACAACTTTCTTTTTACTTTTATGAGATATGTATTCAGTTATCATTTTTTTGACTCGTATTCTAAAACATATTTCTTTGCTTCTTCTTTTGATACTTCTTTATCGTACCAATCAAGATAAACTGTTTCAAAATCTCCTTCATCTATTAACTCGCAAATTATCTGCTTTTGTCTTGGCGTATCGTGCTGAAGCATAGCACTCCAATTAGAACCTAAACTTTCATATTCTTTTAACAATTTAATAGCTTTTTTTGTGTGAAACTTCCAACTCTTTAGAGTTCCCCATTTCAAAGTTAAATGGTCTTTCTTTTTTAAATTATCAGTCATTTGTCAACTCGCTTTCTGCTAACTGTTCGTCTAACATTTCTCCCCTTATATGGTCGCAAGATAAACATTCCCCTGTTTGATTAAAAACTTCTATTTCCATTCCATTAGTTAATTGTTTACCGCAAGTCTGACAATAGACTTTATAAGATTTTATTCCTGCAATTTCCATATCCATTAATGCTTTTTTAGAAGCAATACCAAGAATTAATGCTCCTATTTCAGTATTGCCTTTGTTATATTCTAAGTCTGCTAAATTTCTTGCAATCATTAAATCTCTATTTATAGTTTGTATGTTCATTCTAAGCCCTCCTCTTTTTGTGCTTCATATGCCATAGTTGCTCTTGTGTCTTCCTTATCTGCAAATTCAATTAACTGCTCCGGTGTCATATTTTCAAATTGATCTTCGTCATAAATTCCCTCTTTTACATTATAGTTTATAAAATCATAAGCACTTTGTAGCTTATCTGCTTGTTTTTCCATTTCTTGAAGTTGTTTTGTTATTTCTCCGGAGTTATCAAGAAGAAAATCGTCTGCTTCATTTACTAAGAAACTATCAAGACTATCGAGGCTGTCTTTTGCTACTTGTATATTTTCTTTTAGTTCTTTAATATCTATTGTTATCATACTTTAATTATACACCTTTACACCTGTTTGTCAAGTGTATCTTTCTGTATCATAAATGGCTTGATAGCTTGATAAAATTCTTCGTGAGTTAAAATAGCTTTTTCGCTTTTACCTGAAAACTTATTATCTTTGTTATAATAAGCAAAATGGATATAGATATCTTTTCCTTCTGCTAAAGTTCCGTCTGTATATAAAGAGGTAATAGATCTTGTTAGTTCTTGTTTTTCTCCGTGATAGACTTCTTCTTTTATAATATCTCCTACAACATCACAATCTTGACCGAATATATCTGTTATTATTTTAAAATGCGGATTTGTATGATTGTTTGAATTAAATCTTCCTTCCTCATCTCCATAATAATTTGCTCTTTTGTTTCCAATCACATAGGCATTAGGAATTAACTCAATAGTATGACAATCTAAAATATTATAGAATTCTTTAAATGACTTTTGTTTACTTATACCTAAATCTTTTGTTGTTCCGTCTTGCTTTAATAATGTGTATTTATATTGCTTCATACTTATTATTATACAGGTTTACAGGTGTATGTCAATAGGCAAAACATATCCCATATTAAATTGCTATACTTTGATACAGTTGATATTGTTTGATACAGTCGAAGCGTTTAAAAAATTTACACTAAAGGTTATTACTAAATTATTAAATTACCACTAAAAAACTATATTATTTGTTAGAAGAATTACTCTCAAACATTTAAAAAGCAATAAGTTTTATTGTAAACACCACTTAATTACTCGCTAGAAAAAACTCTTTTTATTACAAACAAGAACTATATTAGATAGGATAGTTATGTTCTCTCCCTCAATCCCCTTGTCTATTCTTTTTTAATAGCTTTAATATAACCCTTCCCCAAACTTTAGGATACAAACTAAGTAGGGGTAAAATATTCAACTACACATACATCATTTTCCTTATC
>JAJYYF010000020.1 GCA_021801225.1 Microcaldota archaeon
GTATTTAGCTTTGCAAATTTTATCTTGCCTTTGAATTCTTTTTCTGTTTCTTCTATTATTGGAGAGAATATTCTGCACGGACCACACCAAGGAGCCCAGAAATCCACAACAACAGGTATCTTTGATTTAGAAACCTCTTCTTCGAAATTTTTATCGCTTATGTCTAACATTTTTACACCATGTATATTTTGGGTTTTTGTTTATTTAAAGCTTTCTAAACCAAAAACGAGTTTATATAAAATGACTATTTAGACGAAAACAATAGTTTATATAAATATTAATATCGTAGATATTTCATGCAAAAAGCAACTTTGAAAGGACAAAGTGCAATGGAGTACTTGATGACTTATGGGTGGTCAATTCTAATTATAGCCATTGCCCTCGTTGTTCTTTTTGAGTTAGGTGTATTCAATACAAGTTTATTATCGGGAAGTAATACGTGTATTGCACAATCGGGTTATTTATGTTCTCAAACTTCTCTTGCAACAAATGGAATACTTTCTGCGCAAGTTGGAAATAGTTACGGTACAATTACAATAACAGGGGTTACATGTACTACGTCAACTCAAGTTCCTACGAGTTCTTCGTTCAACTCAATTTCTCCAGTAAAAATTAATGATGGAGAAACAACATCTTTGGATTTTTATTGTCCTCTTTCAAGCAATACAATAGGTACTCCGTTTAATGGTAAACTTTGGATCATTTTCACTTCTGGTTCATCATCACAACAAATCGGAGAGGTAGGAGTTGTTTCTGCAAAGTCAAGTGTTGGTTCTTCTTCAGCATTTCAAGGAGTTTTTAGTACCGGAAGTTCAGTTCCAATTACATTAACAAATCAACAAAGCTCAGGAACACAATCAAACTTTCAACAGATGATTTACTTTAATCCTTCAACATATTCATCTTACGAAAACTCAAACTTAAGTAACATGGAATTTACAAGTGGTTCATCATTAACAAATGGAGGTACTCCTCTTTATGCGTGGATAGAAAGCGGTGCGTCTTCCTCTGCTGCAAATACTGTTGTTTGGGTAAACTTAGGAAGTACAACATTAGGTGCAAATAACAATTATATCTCAGTAAATGTAATAAACTCACAAAGCACAGCAACAGGAACAAACTTCCAACAGATGATTTCATTCAACGCTTTAAGTTATTCTAGTTATGAAGCATCAAATTTAGGAAATATACGTTTCTATGCAGGAAGTACTGAGTTGTACTCATGGTGTGAGTCTGGTTGTTCAAGTACTTCATCAAATGCAATATTTTGGGTAAATACTGGTTCCCTTAGCATAGGCGCAAGTTCTTATGCAACTGTAAATATGATTTTTGAACCTACATCAACAGAGTACGACGGAGTTTATGCAGGTGAAGCACCACAACTTTCTTCGACTTATGCGCAGTATGACAATGGAGGAAATGTCTTTACAAATTATTGGAACTTTGCAGGAACTTCATTGCCAAGCGGATGGCAGGAATTAACATCTGTTGGTGATTCTTATTCCGTAAATAATGGTATTACATTTACTAATTTAAATAGTGGTTCAGATTATGTTTCAGTGGGTACTACTTCTGCAGTAGCTTCAAGTGGAATTTTAGAGGTAGGAATAACTAGTGGTTCAAACGCAAGACCCACGATAGAGTTATCTACCTCGGGTACTCAAATAATTGGCCAGCAACCAATCAACATGTATGAATATGGTTATGGAATAAGCTATGGTATGTATAGTGGAGATTTACAACTTGAAGTACTAAGTAACGTTTATGGTAATGAAGCTATAGTTAAAACCGGTTACAATGCACCATTAGTTGTAGGTATTGGATGGCCTAGTACTGGAAATCAATTAATGGAAACATATCAAACAGGATATCAAAATGTACAGAGTGTATCTGTAACTAATACGTTAGTTTCTTTAACAACTCCTTTGTATGTAATGTTAGGTCAATCTGCATCTGGTTCATCAAGTGACACAGGAGGATTTACTGCTAATTGGTTGCGTGTTAGATCTTATCCGCCAAACGGAGTGATGCCCACGGTTCAATTTAGTAGTGTACAAACTGGTAATCCCTCTTCACCAAACACAGCAACAATCTACATGAACTTTTTAAGTTCAAACTCTCCAGTTAGTTCAGGTTATACAGGTTATGCTCCACAGCTTTACTGCACAAGTGGTTGTGAACAGAGCTCTTATGCACAGTATGATAATGGAGGTAGTGTGTTCAGTTTTTATGATGCGAGCCCAACAGGATCAAAATGGACAACATATGGAAGTGGACAAAGTGTAACTACATCTGCAAATAATGGCGATTATTTTAAAACTACAAACGCATTAGTAACAACATTATGTGGAGGAGGGTATACAACAAATGTAGACTTAAACAGCATAAGTAATGATGCAATAGTTACTTTTTGGTTGTATGCAGGAACTTCAGGAAATGGAGGCACGTTATTTTTCCCATCAACTTCCACAGGAGATAGTTATGGCGTTGGTCTCGGTACCGGAACTGGATTTGAAACAGGAGTTTTATCAAATCGTGGTGGAACTGTAAATCCATGTGATTATGCAGAATCAACAAATGGTTATTATTCTCAAAATACTTGGTATCAAAACCAATTAGTTTTATCTGGAAACACAGTCAGTTATTATCTGCAACAATCTTCCTCTAGTACAGGAATAGAAAGTTTTGGAACAAAAATAGGCAGTTATCAATATGGTTATACTCCTTCAGGAAATTACATAACGATAGGTAGTATGTATCCAAATACAGGATCTGCTTATTTTTCAGGATTTGTTGTAAGACAATATCCTCCAAATGGAGTAATGCCAAGTAGTTCATTCGGAAGTGTTACTTCTTAAAAATAAAAATGATATTTACAATTAATATTAAATAGTATACTGTAATAATATTATAAGATGATGAACTTAACGCTTCTGATATGTGATGAGGATCTTGAGTACTGATATTATGGCTAAAATACCAAAAAATTCAATAAAAAAACTTGTTAAAAATTATTTTGGAGCAAGTATAACTGAAGATGGAGCTGATGAATTAGCATTAATACTTGAAAAAAAGGCAAATGAAATATCAAAGTTTGCAGTAAATAATGCAAAGGCTAAAGGTAGAGAAAAGGTTACAAAAGAGGATATTAAAAAGTATATAATGAATGAGTCTAATGATTAAACTTTATAAAAAATCTGAAGGAAGGTATATAACAGAGAGTTACGGTGAAAAAAATAACATTATAAAAGTTTATGAAAGGACAGCTGACGGGACATTAGTTACAGAGATAATGAAAAGTAATGGTGTGCTTTCGCAGAATTATTTTAAAGGTACAAGTATCTCCAATATTCTCTTTAAAGAATACAAAAATGACTTTTTAATTGAAGAAAAAAAGGACCTTGAAAAAATCTCTCTTGATAAAAGTTGTACTTTTTGTTCTGGAAAACTTTTTAGGGAGCTTGAGTTTTTAGAACCTATTAATATTAAGGTAATACCAATAGTGCCGATATTCAGATGCTCTTCTTGTGGAAAAAGATTTTATTCCATGACAAATCAGTACCTTGAGAAGTTAGTTTCTGAAAATAAAGAGTTGTTTGAAAAAGATGATATTGAGTCATTTAATAAAAATAAAGAGGAGTTCATTAACACATTAAATGCGTATATAATAAGAATTTTTGCATCACAAAAGATAATTAGAGTTTAGGTTTTAATATGGTAAGACTTTCAGAGCTTTATGGAAAAAAGATAATATCTACAGAAGGTAACATTGTTGGACACGTTAAAGGTTTGATGCTTAACTTTGAAGAAGGTTCTGTATCACATTTATTGATAACTGAAGCTGAAGTATTACTTAGAAGCACAGATCCAAGAAATGACTTAAAAAATGGAAGTGTAGCTTATAAGAGAGTTAAAAAGGTATCAGAGAATATAGTAGTAGGAAAATAATTTCCTACTTATATTTTTTATTTAAAATTTAAAAAAATAAATTAATCAGTGCTTACTTCTTTTGTAAGTGAAGATCTTTTTTTAACAAGTACACGGTATCCACAGTAAGGACAACGTATTGTATTCTTTTCCAATGTTTTTAATTCTTTTCCGCAGTGCATGCATACATATGCCATTTAATCACTTTTTAATAGTTTTAAGCCACTTAGTAAGCTCTTTGTGAAGCTCTGATTTTGATGTGTCTATTATTCTTATGTTCATTGTTGTTTTATATTCTTCTTCATTTAATGATAATATAGGGGTATATTTATCTACTCTTGAAAAATGTATTTCAGACCAGTGTATCTTTCCTTTTAAGTAATCAGATACTATCTCATCAGACATAGGTAATGAAGAAAAACTAAACAGAATTCCATTACACCAGTATAGAGGTATTGTTCCTGAAGGTGTTACCCTTTCTCTTAATAAATCTTCTTTTTCTACCTCTACAGTTTCATGTATTATTAATTCGTTTACTGGAGAAAATGTTATTCTGACCATAAAAACATCTAAATCCTATTTAATAAACGGTTTGCTGTCTCTCCTGTTGATGTTTTCATTGTATATGCGCCTCCTGCGTATGTCGCATTACAGTAACTACAATGCCATATTGCTACGTTTGTTCTTTTTACTGCTTCTTTTCCGCAAACATCACATTTATACTTTGCATTTTTCTGTTTTAATACAGATTCCTCTCTTTTTCTTAAATTTACTCCGTATCTTATACTTTTGTTAGCCACTCAATCACCAGTGTTGTTTTTTAATATTTGTCTAAGTTTTTTTGATTTCTCAAATGTTATATCTATTAATTGATCTAAATCTTTCATAGAAAATGAACCATTCATTCCTTTTTGAATTGAACGAATAACATTTTCATCATTTCCAATTGTAACTCTTGACTCAGTTAATGCTTCTTCGTTTGCCGTAGGGTCTAATAATAATTTATTAGAAAACTTTGCAAATGTACAAGATGTTACGATGTTTTTTGTAGGTAATTTTGACATAGCTTCTCTTATTACTTTTTCGTTCTCATATTTAGGCATTTTGCATGACAATAATGATGCCATTGATGCCAATAAACCAGCATCAAACAAATTACCATCGTTGTTCAAAATATACATATCTATAAATACGCTCCAAACTTTTCCTTCTTCTATGAATAATTTTTCTGTATCT
>JAJYYF010000027.1 GCA_021801225.1 Microcaldota archaeon
GTTTTCATATCTAAATGAGGTTGAAAAAGCCTCTGTTAGTTAAAAGGGTCTGGTTGATGGAAATAACGTGGGTACCTATAGTAGATATCAGTGAGATTGGATCAGTGGTTGACGAATTATCAGATAATTTACGCATGAATAATCAAAGATACAGAAAGAGAAGGTATAATGGATTAGCAGAAGGTGCAGCTGGAATAGCTATTGCTTGCAGTTATATGGGTAGAGTTTATCCTAATCACGCCTGGGATCATATGGCTCACAAGTATTTAGTAATGGCTGTCAATTCCTTATATAGAAACGAGGGATTAGATATAAGCTTATTTAATGGTGTGGCAGGCATTGGTATTGCAGCAACATATCTCTCTAAAGACTATACTAGATATAATACTTTAATTAGTAAGATTAACAAAATCATAATTAAAAACGTAACTGACATGCAAAAAACATATTTAGATTTAGTAAGTACACCGTCATCGAAATATGACCTAATCTCTGGTTTGGCTGGCATATGTACGTATATGCTTTATAATAAAGATCTAGTTAAATTTGTTAAAAAACCCCTATCTATTCTAGTACATAAAATTATAGATAATGATGGTTTATTAGGCTACTATACGGCTTATCCTGATATTGAATGGGGGAAAAAATATAATGAGCTTTATGAGCAATATGAACATGGATTGATAGACGTCGGAATGGCCCATGGCATTAGTGGTGTCCTCGCAATCTTGTCTAGAGCATATTTACAAGGGATTGCCGTAGAAGAGCAAAAGGAAGCTATAAATAAAATAGCTGAATGGCTCGTTCATAATTGCATAAGTGATAAATATGGCTGTGGTTGGCCTGAATTTTTACCCTACGACACAACCCTCAAAAATTTTAATATAGATAAATTTATATACAAACCATCAATAAGAAATATCTGGTGTTATGGCGTTGCAGGGATTGCAAGTGCTTTGTTACTTAGTGGCAAAGCAATAAAGAAACAGACTTACATCGATTTTTCTGTTAAAGCAATTCGCTCTTCTGCAGATAGGATTAGACCTGAAAATGTACCAAACTTCTTCTGTCATGGTATTTCTGGTGTATTAGAAACTTATTTGCGTTTTTATAATTATACTGGAGATAGGAAAATAAAAAAAGAAAGTATAAATTTACTAGACAGACTAATGAATGCACATAAATCAAAACACTTACTTACTTATAATAATACAAATAACGAAAAAAATAAGGAGAACGTAGGTTTATTAACAGGTGCTGCAGGTATATTTTTGCCAATATTGGCCTCTGCGACTAATATACCTCCGAGTTGGGATTCTATATTTGGTCTATCCTACTAAAATGTAACTATAATATTAGGAACCTAAATGCCAGCAGATTTAGACTCTGAATTTAAATAATTAATTAGGTTATATAGTCTTATATAGGTGGACTTAAAATGACTATATATAAACCATTGAAAAAATTTATTGTACGAATGCCAAAGTTACCAGTAACTTCGGGTTTAAATTCTAGTCTATTTGGTGATAAATCAAAACATGGAGGGCCTATTCTGGATAAAGGGTACATTAAAAATGCGATAATGATATCTAGCTATAAGTTCTTTAAAGAACTAGATAATATCGATGACTATAATAAAATTTACAAAAATAAGAAAAAGTATTACAGCTTACTCAAGTATTTAATAAGGATGTCTTCTAGGCCTACTCCTTTTGGATTATTCACTATGATTGGTTTTGGTGATTTCGCCAATGACGTAGTTGAATTAAAGTTTATAAATAGGACTAGATTTAGGGCTCGAGCAGATAGTAATTGGATAACAAAACTTGTAACGCAATTAGAAGGTAACGAGAATATATTAAAATCATGCCATTTGTTTGTAAATCCTAGATTGGTATATGTAAATGGTAGGATATCTTCCACAGAGTTTATAGATTTTATTAACCCGAACAACGTTACCAAGAAATCAATAAAATCGGCAGAATTGTTATTATTTGTATTTAAACTTTTAAAAAGACCACAAAAATATGGATTCGTATTGAAAGAACTTTCCAATAAGTATAATGAGAGAAAAGAGATATTTATACCTTTATTAAATAAACTTATAAGAGAGTCATTCATAATAACTGATTTATATCCACCCTTAGATTTTTTGGATCCTGTAGGGTATCTTATAAAAAAAGTATGCCAAAAAGATATCCGCAAAAATTTAATTACAATAAATAATTATATTAACAGGATAAACTATAGTCAGAACAAAAGGTTTTTAAGGAATTATAAATCATTAAAACTACGGATAGATAAATTACTTGGTGAAGAACAAGCGGACTATATTCGGTTAGAAAATATCTTAGATTACCAGATTCCCTTTAAGTTACCAAAATCAATAGGTTATGAAGCAGCAGAAATGATAGAGTTATTATTGGGTTTAACTACAAACCCACAGGGTTATTCGTCTATTAAGCACTATAAAGAGCGTTTTATAGGGAAGTATGGGGAGTATGTATTAGTGCCTCTTGTTGACTTATTTGATACCGATACTGGGTTGGGTTCTCCATATCAATCTCTTGTTTATACCACTAGTAATAGCAGTACCACGATGGATAGTATGACTAAACGCAATTTCATATTATCTAATATGGTGGAGAAAGCGTTGAGCAGTAAGTCTTTTGTAATCAAACTCACAGAAACGGACGTAAAGAATTTAAAAAGTTGGAATGGAGATATCAGAAGTGCGCCCGATTCTATGAACATATATCTCTCTATATGCGCACATGATTATGATGATATTAAAAATAATAAGTATAAATTAAGCCTTGCTCCAGCTGGTGGAAATGAAGAAGCATTAAGTGTATATAGCAGAATTTTTGATATCCTTAATAGCAAGATTCAAAAGGAGGTATTAGAAATTGTAAACGAAGAGAAAGCTATCGAAAAAGATAACGAACTAGCAGAAATCTATGCTTTCCCAGGCTATAGACAATTGTCAGATATAATTATTCACAGACCGTTCTACAAATATGCAATTTTTCTTGATCAAATGCCCACAGATAGCAAGCAGTATAAAAAACTAGAAATTAAAGATTTGTATGTCGGAATAAGAGATGGCAAATTTCATATATATAGTCTTTCTTTAAATAAAGAAGTTGTAGTACATAATACCACTCTAATAAACGAAGAACACCTGCCACTTATTGCACGATTTTTAATAGATGCGTCAAATGACGGCAAACCTATTTTAGAGAGATTTAGTTGGGGGCAAATGCAGAACCTACCTTTTCTTCCTCGTTTAGAATTTAAAAAATATATAATATCTACAGCACAATGGAATATCTCTAAACAAACCTTTGATTTAGACCTTCAGGACTTCATAATATTTTCAAAAAGCTTCAAAAAATATGCCAAAACGTGGCGCATACCAGAATATATTAATATCATTGGTCAATTTGATCATAGGATTCTAATAGATCTAAATAATCCAGACCAATTGTTAATATTATATGAAAGTATAAAAAAACTTAGTGATTATGAATTTTTAAGGATAGAAGAAGCACTTCCAAATCCAAATGAATTGATTGTTCGTGGTGATGACGGCCCACATATTGCTGAATTCGTAATATCTTTAATTAAGAGGAATTTACCTGATTTAGATGGAAATTTAAAAACAAAAAAAAATGCTTCCATAAAAAATCTTATTTATAACAACAAAATTTTTAAAAATGGTGTATTAAGCAAGTGGATGTATATTAAGATATATATAACTAAAGACGCCCAGGAAGATTTCATTATAAGAGATATGTTCACATTTTTAAACAAATATATCAAGAATCGAAATAGTAAAAATTTTTTTATAAGATATTCTGATCCAGAAGACCATATAAGATTGAGAATTAAGTTTAATAGAGAGTTCAAAGCTTCAGATTTTTTAAGAATATATAAATGGTGCTCTAGTCTTACGCTTAAAGGTGGCATATCGCGGTTTAGTTTTGATTTATATGAACAGGAACTTATTAGGTATGGTGGACCTGTAGGAATGTCTATAGCCGAAAACTTTTTTGCAGAAGATAGTATTATCGTGATGAGGTCATTATTAGAAATACATAAAGGAACACATTATAATCTACTATTGTTTTGTGCTTTTCTGATGGACCGTTTACTTGAAATGCTAGGTTTTGATATCGAATATAGATTAGATATTTATAAAAAGATAACAAGAAACTTAGGCCCTGTAAAAACTTCTGATTTCACTTTTAATGTTGAGTTATTGTATGAAAATATAACTAATTTAAAAACGCATTATAATAACTTACTTTTAGCTGCAATTGGTGGCAAAAACGGACTAAAGGAGCTAGAAAGTAAGTTAAATAGACTAGGTAAAAAACTACGATATCTACAGAGAAGTAATAAATTGACTATAGATCTAGATGAAATTCTATCAAGTTACTTACACATGCATTGCAATAGAATGCTCGGGGTAGATAGAAACTTAGAAGCAAAAGCGTATGTATATATAAAGAGGGCTATTGAAAAATTTTATAATCTAAATGCCAAAAAAAATCTGCTTAGCCACATTGATGGTTAACATGTTCAGATTTTTATAAATCTCTTGTAGAATACATCAAATATTATACATGATATTATAAGAAGGAGTAGCGTGGTTGTGCATGAATAAGGTATGATTAGCTTGGAAAGTATTTGTTTATGAATTCTTTAAGTTCTGAATTAAAAAAAGCTCTTTCCAAAGTTCGTTTACACTCTAAAGATGTTTTCCCTTATTTTTGGTTCTGGGGAAAATTTATCCAGCTAGTTAGTATTAGGCTCGCATTTATTACACTAGGATATGGTTTATATAGAATTTGGCTCTAATACATTCCTAGTAAATACAAAATGCGATAGCCGGGATTTGAACCCGGGTTACTGCCTTGGCAAGGCAATGTCCTACCAGGCTAGACTACTATCGCACACATCAGGATTGCACATTATAATCTAAAAACCTTTACAGATTAGAATAAGTTAATTCAAGGAAGGGCAAAACTGCGGAAGCAATGGGTTTATTCTATTACAAGAGTGCCGGCTTTCTGAAGTTTTGAAAGAAGTTCTCTATTGTCATTTTCTGCTGCCATTACTTTTTTCGTTTT
>JAJYYF010000015.1 GCA_021801225.1 Microcaldota archaeon
TGCAATGAGTAAAGTATTTATACGAGATATTATCATAAAAGATATCATTAGAAAGTAATAACAATTTAGGTGGTGAAACCATGGAAACGCAAGAAAAAAGTTTACGTGAAATACTTGATGAAGAAAAGAAAGCAAATGAATCTGTAGGGACTATAAAAAAAGAGCCTATAAAGGAAAAATATAAAGGCGCACTGGCTTTGTTAACAGATCGCTATACTAAAAAAGAAGGCCAGTTCAATTCCGAGAATGGGTATACTATAATGTTAAAAAACAAGTCTTCCAAGCTTAAGATTGAGTATCAGCCGCATGGCGATGACAATCCCAATTATCCGCAGATAAACATTTACACCGGCAGCCACGTTCTAAAACAAGTAAACTGTTTATATAAAACCAAAAATTATTATCATTCTGAGATGAATTCTCGCAGGAATCAAAACGCTCTGAAAGGGTGGGAAAAATTCCTACTGGATGAAGCAGGCAAGGTATATCAGGAACAGAAAAACGACGGCGATGCAGCACAAAATCCTAATGTACAGTCAACAGAAAACCAGAAAAACCCTCTAGAAAAGTTATTAGATAGAGATATTGACATGCATACCAAAAATTTATACGAAAGTGCGATGTCAGTGCTAAAAGACAGTCATGCTAAAAAAGAAGGGCATATGAATTCAAATGGCGATTATTCTGTAGAGAAAAAAGGCAAGTTCTCCCAGATTAAGATTACATATGAACGAATTACCTATTCTGACGAGGATGATCACAATAAAGAAAAATCTTACAATCGTCTTGGCGTCTACACCGGCAGACACTTTAAAAAATCTGTCTTATCCATGCATGATGGCAATCTTTACGCATATCAGCCTGGTAAGTGGGAAGAACTTTTAGTAAATGATGGCATTTTTACTCAATCACAGCGTAAGTCAGTGACTATAAAATATCCGTACATAAACCGTGTTGGGGATTTTGTTAATTGTAATGCTGACGAAATATTTGCAACTACCCTATTTCTTGGCGGAGCAGCTGGTATATCTGTCGGGGTATATTTTGCCTATAACTATTCTCCTATGTGGACAGCAATTGGAATTCTTTCGGCGTTTTTTAGCATACCTGCTGCATGGTTTATTGCTGCTGCGAAAGAACGTTAAGATTGTATTAGGATGAAAAAGAGTTAGCAAAAAACAAAAGCATCGATAGCATACTGATTGAGAACGAAGCGAGAAGCACAGAAGAAAACGTGATAGATTCTGTTTATCAGATAAAGCGAAACTTCCCAGGTGTGGAAAAGATAACTGTGGTAAGTGATTATGCAGACAAGCTTAGATCTGAAATACTCTTCAAAAAATACGCGGGGGTAAATTACGATGTAGACTTCTCCGGTATAAAGACGGATAATAAACTGCATAGAATCGCATATGAGCTCGGCGCTCTTCCACTTTCCGTTCTACCTTACAGAATGAATAAGAAGCTATCCGAAAAGATAAGAAACACTATCTATAAAAATAAGGAATGAATTGACAAGCTAAAATTTCTACTTATATAAGAGAAAATACTGCAACTTATTTGTAAATTTATGATTCCTTTAGTCTTTATATAACATATACTAAGATATTATTAATATTAATATAAAATCATTTATATAATTATTATAAATAATATTATTACATCGATTATATATAAAATTACTACTATTTTTATGTATAGCACACTAAGTGTTATAATATTAAAGTATATATTTATAATAAATCTATTTAAATATCAATATATTCATTATAGTGAATTATTTAAATTTATAATTTGTTTTCAAAATATGACAAATAAGACACAAAGAAGGGATAGTCCTTCCAATTCGTATGATTTCGATCCTTTCAATCAATTATTCCATTTAGTTTTCCGTGTTTTAATACTTATTGTTATAGCTGCGGCTGTTTTTGCAGCGATATTGGCCGTAATCTCCTTTCCATTTAATTATTCTCGTAATATATTCTGGAATGCTTTTGACGCATTATTAGGCGTGTTTTTTATATTATGGATTATAAGCTGGTTTTTACCAGGCAAATACAGGTATCGAAGGCTGCATTACAGGTGGTATAACTATCAAAATTCAGAAGAAATATTAAAGGTAAGGTATGCGAAGGGTGAGATATCCAAGAAGGAATTTGAGGAAAAACTTAAGGAATTGATGAAATACCGTTGATAACAAATAGTTTGATAATATAACAATTTATGTAAGTTAATAAATCCATAATGTTTAATTTAGATATGTTGATAAAACTTAAAGATGGTAGAGAAGTAAAAATAGGAAAAGTACAGAGCGAAGGGATTATCTCTAGGGTAATTATAAATGGCAAAAAAGTTAGTAGACACCAGATTAATAGCTATATATTGACTGCTTTTTATAACTCAAAGAAAGTTGCTAGTTTTAATGTCACCAGACCAGTAACAGCACAGGGAATTCGTTATAGTAAACATGTTGGAGAGATGGGGTATTTTGTAGCTAGAGGATTTAGAAGTAGCGGATTATCTTATTATATGGTATATTATATGGCTAAAAGTGTGCTGAAAAGAGGTATAAAAATCATCCTAATAAATACAATTCCATCAAATAAGGCATCTATAACTTTATTTAGTAGATCTGGTGGTAAAAAGGTTGGTTTAATGGAAAAAGTTCTGAAAATAAACAAAAAATATGTGGATTCTCTTTGGATGGAAAGTACAACTGGAAATGTAATTAAAAACAGCCGTAAAATGTGGGAGAAGAAGGGTGTAAAGGAAGTAAAATTTTAAGTTTGAGTATTTACAAGATATAAAACATGAATAATCAATTAAACTCTCGTTTTTAATCTTTTTATCCTCCCCAATAACTTATGAATGTAATATACTTCTCAATAAAGTATTTATATAATCTATTTTCTGTAATACTCTGTAGTAATGAATTTAAGAGGATAAACTATGGAAATGCCAAAAAAAGAAACTTTAGATAAAGTTTTAGACTATAAGGTAAACTATCAGGACAAGGAAACCCTGGAAAAAGTAAGAGAATTATACGATATGTCAAGATCATTGTTGCTGGATGGCTACAAAAACAATAAGTTACGTAAGTATTCCGATGGTAATCCTAGCCTGGAAATTAAACTTGGCATTAAATCAACTGTTAAAAAAGGGTACTCTCATATTATTATTTCTTATGATCCTTCGGAGGATTATTTCTCTATATATGCGATTAATTGGCCCAGACTTCCAATATTCCAAAAAGGTATCATGTTTATGGGCGATAGGAGGCTACCTACACCATTCATGTATAATGGCAGTATTAAAAAATCTCTTAAACATAGCGTTTATAAATACAGTGTTATGGAGGTTGTTAAAGAAGACTCTAATAATATACCAATAACTTTCTACAAACCGGGTAAATGGGAAGAATTACTGGAGAAAAAGTACAAAGAAAAAATGGGAGAATACATAAAAAGCCCCGTATCCCCCGAAGCTCGGAAACAAGTAGCGGGTCAAAGACCTACGGTGCAAATAGTTGACGACGAAGAAGCTTCCAGATAGCGAGCTCTATCCGAAAATGGTTGAATTTACCAATTTTCGCGGGTTTCAATAGTCTTTAAGTGTATCAAATCCCAAATAAAGTATTTATATCAGTTATTTTCTTAATATTATATAGTAATGAATTTAAGAGGATAAAGTATGGAAAAGGAAGAAAAATTAGATGAAATACTTCGTAAGCGTAATGATAAGCTTAAATCAAAGATTTTAGATATATACCAGAATACAAAGTCCTTTCTCAGTAGAAGCATTGGAAAAGAGGGGGAAAATTTAGTTTATCGTGAGGATGGTAATATTGAATATTCTCTCGCAATTGATGCAGATAACTACCGATTTCAGTTTACTTATAGCAATTTTAATAAACCTCACATGAAAATAGAAGCTTATAAAAAATACTATGCAACAAATCAGTGGGGGGGAGTGTCTAAGACATACGGAGACTTATACACTGTGCTTGATGTTATAGAACAACCCAAAGACAATTTACACGTTAATACGTATCTGTCAGGTGAAGACGATAAATACTATCATATTATAAGATGGGAAGAGGCTTTAATGGAGCTGATAAAGAAAAGACCAACTACTAAGAATGGGAAGCTTCCGTTTTTACCCAATATGGATTTAGCTCAAGATCCCTACGATTTCTAAATCTCAGCACCATTCTACTATTGAGAAATCAATAATTTTGACTATTTTCTGTCGTTATAATTAGTCTTTAAGTGTAATCTGGATACTCTACAAAGGTAGAAAACGAAGCTCAAAAAACATTAAAAAACATATAAAAAACATACGAAAAGCATCAGAATTATACTTAAGTGGCGTTTGATCCCCATGTTTCGTCGCAGGATACCTTTGATGGGTAAATCATAAAATAACGAAATCAAGTGCTTCCCTTTTCTCCCA
>JAJYYF010000026.1 GCA_021801225.1 Microcaldota archaeon
TTTGTTTTATCCATGCTTCCAATGTTTTCACATAAATTCAAAATTACGGCTTCTGCCCCACCTATATCCTCAAATGGGTTTTTGAAAGAAACCTGTAAAATATTCATCTAAACACTTGCATAAATAAGTCCGCAATACATTTTTTTATTTTTAGCTTCTATATTAGATATTGCTGTAGGTCTAGTACACTTTACATTTTTATAATATTTTTTGAGTTTTTTAACTAAATCTTTATATCCATAATGGTATTCAATCATCACTCTATCAAATTTAGAAAATACCTCTTTATCTGAATTATTTATTATGTCATATTCACTTCCTTCGCAATCAATTTTTAATGAAGAGTGTTTTGGTATATTATACTGATCGATAATATTTTTAAGTGATATTACTTCTATTTCTTTTCCTTTTTTAAAATCCTTAAGTGTAGAACCTCCAGCACTAATATAGTTCTCATCTATTTTCAATTTTGATGGCACTCCGACAGCTTTGTTTAGAAGTACAACCTTATCTGTTAAATTATTAATTTTTATATTTTTTTTAGATAAATTATGTATATACGGAAAAGGTTCAAATGCATATACCTTTACTGCACCACACAGTGCAAAATAAATGGCTGAATCTCCCATGTTTGCTCCAATATCTACTACTGTTTTCCCTTTTACATCTAGATATTTGTATTGTTCATCTAGAAATTGATCTTTAAAAGCACCCCAAACTGAATCATTATTTTCTGATTTATAAAAACTTATTTTTTTGTTTTTCCAATTTAAATTTATTATTTCCTTTGATAAATCTATATTATTCAATCCTATTGTTTCAAAACCAAAAGTACCCCAAAAATTTTTGTAATCATCCTCATTCGTTATTACATATTCCTTACCTTTCTTAGTTTTTATAGTTATTTTTTTCTTAATTCCCATTCTATAAAAAATAACATCATAAAAATTTGTTATATACTCAGACATTCCAAAAGCAAATTTAATTTTATTCAAATATGCAATTATATAATCCTCTAAATTCATATTCATTGTAACACCAAATCATTTTTTTAAATATTCAATTTGCCTTTTATTAATTATCACATCTTTAAATCCATTTAAAATTCCTAGGTTAAATTTATAAAATAACTTTAACTTTTCACTTAATTTTTTATAATTTGGAGTTTTTATTATTGCGTGCGTATAATAGCCATAATAAAGCGCCAATGAAAGTGTAAATGTTATTTTTTGGATAGTTTTTTCATATCTATATTCATATATTATCTTACTATGCATTGCATTATATATTCTAGCATAATCAACTCTTAAAACAAAAAGTGATATGACATTAGAGTCTGGTAAGTATGGTATGTCGTGATATGTCTTAGCCTTTGGATTTATTAATGCTATATATCCTAATTTTTTAACACGCGCCTCAAAATCCCCATCTTCACCTTGTGCATAAATTAATAAATCCCACATTCCGGCCTTTATCATTGCCTCCCTTCTAAACATGAATGCGTTTCCGAAGTCATCAACTTTTTCCCCTTCTTTTATTTGATTATGCCATTTTTCTCCTGCATGCGGTGAGGTAAATCCACGTATAAATTTACTTCTTATGGTTCCTGCGTGCATTATTATGTTTGGGTGCGAGTAATAAAATGCAATAGGTCCTACAATACCTGCTTTTGGATATTTTTTCATAGACGATACAAGCTCTTCAATACACTTTTTATCTATAACATTGTCATCATTTAGTAAAAATATGTAATTGCCTTTTGTACGTTTTAACATTAAATTTACTGTTTTCGCAATTAATCCTTGTTTTTTGTTCTTAAAGTAAGTAATTTTTTTATTATTTCTGTATTTAATTTTTATTGCGTTTTCTGCTTCATTATTGGACGGGTCCTCGCCAATTATTATCTCAATATTTTTATAAGTGTTTTTAAGTACTGACTCAATACATCTCAATACCATATCCTTTCTTTTCCAGGTGGGTATTACTACAGATACTAACTCTTCTTTTTTATCCATATATCCATCTATCCAAAAATATAACCAAGTTCGTATGCAACTCCTTTAAGTGCTACAAGAATAAAACTATTGATAATTAAAGATAAGTTTTTTACTTTGAATGATCCCGTTCTAAATCGTGTTTTTGCTTTTATTAATTCACTGTATTCTGTATTTTTTAAATTTCTTGCAGTAACTCCATAATTATAATTATGTTTAAAGAACTCCTTGAAATTGTCTGGTTCAGAATGCAATATAGCATTATTTAAAACCCCAACCTTATTAGATATTTTATAAGCTTCATAATATAATATCACGTGGTCAAAAATAACTACATCGTGGAATTTTTTCATATTTATATTTCTAAGGGCTTCTGTTATTACTTTTTTGTTAAAAAAACGTGGCAGTAGTACGCCATAAACTGGGTCTATTTGTATTTTGTATAATTTATGTATTAATTTTCTATCAGCGTTTGCTGCTTTTTCAAGAAAAGTTGAGGTCTTTACACTACTTTCTTCCAATACTAACATATCATAACTTTTCATTAATTTAACCGCATCCTCAATTACTTTGTTATTTTTTAATATTTGATCAGAATCCACCATAAAAACATACGTGCCCTTTGAATTTTTAACACCTAGATATCTAGCTCCGAGAAGTTTCCATTTTGTTTGAATAATAACACAATTAAACTCTTTAGCTATTTTTAATGTATTATCCTTTGAAAAACTATCTACTATTATTACTTCGACGTTTTTGTAACTTTGAGTTCTAATATGTTCTATGCACTCCTTCAATGTCCTTTCAGAATTTAATGTAGGTATTATTATTGATACCAGTGCATTATTCTTTTCCATTATTATCATCTTATCGTTCCAAAGGTTTTTGGACTCCTTTCCTTAATTATTACTGCAGCATCATTCTTATTTATCTGCATAGATTTTCCCAGCTTTATTTTATATAAACTCTTTGGTTTTTCAATAGCAGTGATTTTGCATGGTACTGTATCAAAACCTCTTATTAGTGTGTACTGCATCTCTTCTGAGATCTCTTTCTGAAGAGGACTTATATTTATTATAGCCTCGAACTCACTTATCCCTTTTAACTGTTTTTTTGAAAGAAGCTCGCCCTTTTCTATATCCTTTTCTTCAACCCCCTTTACCGCCAATCCCACTCTAGCTCCTTGTTCAGCTGTTTCTTTATCTTCATCCTGTACCTGTATTGAACGTATCTGTACCTCCTTTCCAGATCTAGTGTATAGTTTATCGTGCACTTTTATTGTACCACTTCTTATTAAGCCTAAAAGAACAAGCCCTACCCCCTTTACTGGAAAAACCTTGTCTATATCTATCAATAGCTCTTCTTCTAGTTTTTTTGTTTCTGATTTAGCTATAAGTTCATTTAATATCTCTTCCTTTTCAAGTACCTTATACTTTAAATTTATCTTATTTACTAGCTCTGAGACATCATTATCCTTTGTCAAAATAACCTCTTTATTCATAAGCGAAGCAGTTATTACTGACTCTCCAAAATTAGCATCAATAGTTTTTGTACTTATTATAACAATATCTGATAATGTTAATATCTCTCCTAAAGCATAGAACTTTTCATTAAGATTAGTCGGAGTCAATATAGTTAAAGAGGTATCGTTCACTCTTCTATTGTAAATAGTTACTCCATTTTCACCGGTCTTTTTACCAAGCCATCCGGCAAATTCATTATCATTTGCTATTGCTACAACTAAATATTTCATAATTATCTTTATTATATTATAAAAATAAGGTATATAAGCTAATTCTTTATTTTTTAAGTCTAAGAAACATTACGATTTATCTTAAAAATTTTCATATCAGTATTCATATATACTAATTTAAACATTACTTCTTTATTATTTATGCTGCATGACTGTAAATTACACATAAACATTGATTTTATAAGATTTGAATTGAATATGGTTTTGTTTAAAAGATACACACCTATTGGCGCTTCGTTAACTGGTGTATTCTTAATATACGTATTGTTGTACAAAACTATTACATCATATCCATTATTTGTATAATTAATCTCTGAAAAATTCCCATTAGAATAATCGTAAAACAATACTTTATTTAAAGCAAGTTTACTATTTTTATCCCCTATTGTTATTTCGCTAGTATTTATCGGAGCAGTTTGATTTTTAACATAAATGTTTACATAAAAATCGTAATATACATTTGTAAAGTTGTATATAGTTCCAGAAAAGCCAGTTTCAATATATTCCTTATTCATAATGTAATAATTACTTATATTCTTTTCAGCTTCTAAATATATCCCCTCAATATAGTTTATCCAATAATTTCTTACTAATAAGTAATTCGGTGTACCCATTGTCGAGTTAAAGAAAATGTTATTATTTCCTGTATCATTTATTAACCATTCATTAAAATTATTAATTTTTATTGCGTTTTGAGAACCTACACTATCAATCACTGAGGTTCTATTTCCCCATCCTTCTACTAATGATCCATCAATCCATAAAGTTAAAAATATGGAGTTACTTGGAGTATTATTAGATATCCAACTCATTCCCTCCAATGTCTGATTTGTTATTCCATCTGCTGGACTGATCTTTACATATGTAAAACTCATTATAATAATTATGGCCAATAAGAAAAATAATAACATGAAAGGGGCAATTAAGTATTTTTTTGATTCTGTTCCTAATTTTTCTATATTCTTTTTAATTATTGATGCAAATATCCAATATACTCCGTATGCAGAAAATATGGCCAAAGGTATTGAAAATAAAGATGAAAATCTAATCCCTGATATAACTAGATAACTTGTTATGGTAAAATAAGCTATCAGGACTAAAATCTGCGGTGTTATGTTTTCTTTGATTTCAACATCAGTATCTAACCAGTATCCATCTTTATTTATTTTGATGAAGAAAAATGGAATAAAACCAATTATAGATATAAACCAAAACAAATATCCATAATTTTGAAAAATTGTTCCAAGAGTTATAAAAAAAGACATAGGTGTAAAAAATATTGTTATGCCAAAACTAACTAATGCAAAATTATAAGTAGGCGGTAAAAGCTCATTTATTGAAGAAAATAATGAATTGGAATCTGCAAATCCATTATAAATAAATATTCTGTTTATTAGAACCTGGAAAAATATCAATATAAAAATGTACCCTAATATTATCATGCTTAAAAGAAAAATCATTCTAAGTTTATTGCTTTTAAAAATATCAAAATAATTAATTATATACAAAATTGCAAAAAATGCAAGTGTTAAAATATATACGATTATAAAACTAATACCTAAAAGTGCTTGATTACTACTTTTAATAAATGAAAAAATCTGATATATTCCTGCAAAACAAAACCAAACAAAAAGAGAAAATAACATATATGGTACATTTTTAAACAAATTATCTCTTTTCAGTACATAGCCAAAACAACTTACAACTAAAATTGAAATTATATATGTTATGACTGCAAAACTACCTCCATTCCAAACTAATGAACATAAACTTAGAAAAAAACCTGATAAAATTCCATAAATTATCTTTTTATAAAATAATTTTTCTTGAAATATTTTTAACATAAAAATAAACGAAATAATTAGAAATATACTGACGAATGCGTCTCCTCTATAAACAGTAGCCATCGTTTTAGAAACATTTCCTAAACTTACTGCAACAAAAAGCATTACTAATAATCCAAATATTTTATTTTTACTTAAGAATCGTGATAAATAATATGCGCCTATTATATCTAAAATTCCAAATAATACCGGTATCAATCTGTAAACATCATAATATGAAAAACCAAAAAATCTAAGAAAGAAATATGGTATCAACGTTACCCAGTATAAACCATATGGTTCAGTAATTTCTGGATTGTTAGGTGCCCCAGAAAGACTAAGTATTTTAGGTATCTGGAAGTTGTTATTTACCGCTGCTCTTATAACTGCAAAATGATAAAAACCGTCTGGTTCAAAGAAACCATTATTTTGTAATAACTGTATTCTTAAATATATACCAATAACTATTATTATGAGTACGAATAATAAAAAAATATATTTGTTTTTATATTCTTGATTCAAAATAATCTTCTCTTTAAATAATATTTTTTATAAAGTTTTTTCAATTTTTTATATTTTTTCTGAACACTTGTACTAAAAAAAGTGTTTCCCAACTCATTTGCATGATATAAATATGAGTTTTGTGTAAAACCCTCATTACTTTCATTAGAAAAGGTCAATGGAAGTAAATCAAACTTCAAACCTGAGCTCTCTATAGTCTTATCCATTACATCCTCATCCCAAGAGTTTTCCTGTTTACGTTGTTTTATAACAAAATTTAAGTAGCTATTAACTTTTTTATTACATTTTATAAATACTACTCCTAAATTTAATTTTTTACCATATTTGTAATGTCTTTGAATTAAAATATCCTTATTTTCCATTAACTTTAAAACATCTTGACAAAAAGGCCTTAAAAAAATGATATCTGTATCGAAGAAAGCTATTACCTCATCATTATTCCTTCTACTTACCTTTTCAAGAGTTCTTATTTTTTCCCAACCTGCCTGATACCATCCCTTTGTTCTTATGCCTCCTGTTCCTTCAAATTCAATCCGTACTGCATTTACTTCAGAATCAGGCTCAATTTTTTTTAATGATGGCAAAAAGACTTCGTTATACATGTCATCTATCTGTTTAGATATTACTGTATAAATTTCCATAAAAACCTCTTATAATATATAAATATATTTATCTGCACATTATATTTATTATATACTAAGTAATTTTTATGGATTATGATTTTTTAATAGTAGGTTCTGGAATTTCTGGTTGTACTATAGCAGAACAACTTGCTTCTAAATCTCAAAAAATATTAATTATCGATAAAAGGAATCATATAGGAGGAAACTTATACGACGAATATGATCAAAATAATGTTTTAATCCATAAATACGGTCCACACATTTTCCATACTAACTCAAAAATAGTCTTTGATTATCTTTCTAAATTTACGGAATGGATTAAATATGAACATAAGGTAGTTGCCTTTGTAGATAATAAATACGTCCCAATACCAATAAATAGAAACACACTTAACCTTATTTTTAATTTAAATCTCAAAACTGATGAAGAAGCAACTCAATATTTAAATAAAATAAAAGAAGATAAAATTATTAAAAATTCAAGAGATGTTGTGATTTCAAAGGTCGGAAACGAATTATATAAAAAATTATTTGAAGGTTATACAAAAAAACAATGGGGTATTTCGCCAGAAAACTTACTTCCAGAAATAACGAAAAGAATACCTGTAAGAATTAATACTGACGATCGTTATTTTACTGATATATATCAATACATGCCAAAGAACGGATATACTGCAATGATTAAAAAAATGCTTTCCAATGAAAATATAACTACTCTTATTAATACTGACTTTAAAGATCTTGATAAAAAAATACATTATAAAAATCTAATCTATACTGGACCTATTGATTATTTTTTTGATTATAAATATGGGAAACTTCAGTACAGATCAATAATTTTTGAGTTTGAAAGGTACAATAAAAGCCATTATCAAGATTACGCCGTTGTTAATTATCCAGATGAAAAAGTAAAATATACTAGGATAACTGAGTTTAAGTACCTAACTGGACAAAATATTGATAAAACGACTATAGTTAAAGAGTATCCTACTAATATTGGTGAAGAGTATTATCCTATTCTTACAGAAGCTAATATTGATTTATATAAAAAATATAAGTTAGAAGCTGATAAACTACCTAATACTACTTTTATAGGACGTCTTGCAGAGTTTAAATATTATAATATAGATCAAGCTGTAGCATCAGCCTTGTTATTAAGTAAAAAAATAATAAAAGAATTTGATTAAATGGCTAATAAATTATCTGTGTTTATCCCAACATTTAACGATACCAAATCAGTAAAATCTATTATTAATTCTTTAGATAATATTGCAGATGAATTTGTAATATTTGATCAAAGTAATCCTCAAAATAAAAACATTTTATTAAATCTTTCAAAACGTAATAAAAAAATTAAAATTTTTAATTTTATCCCATTAGGTTATCCGGATCCTTTACGTTCAATAGGGCTTAAAATATGTAAAAATATGTGGGTTTTAATTATAGATGTTGGCGAAACTTTAAGTCCAGATTTAATAAAAAATATTCCAAAGTATATAAATGAAAATAATGTTGATGGTTATCTATTGAGAAGAATAGATAATTTATCAAATGGCAGTTATGAAATATGGCAGACTAGACTTTTTAAAAAAAACAAATGCTTAAACCTCGGATTTATTCATGAGATACCATTTATAGATGGAAAAATTCATGTATTGTCTGATAAAAAGATTTTTATAGAGGAGCATATTGATTATGAAACTAATAAAAATAAATTACTGAGATATTTTAAAATTAGTTCTTATACATCTAGACTAAGTTATAATGATATTATAAAGATAAGTTCAAAACGATCAAAAATAATTACAAAGAGTTTAAGATTTTATTTAAAACTATTTAAAAAAAATAATAACAGTGAACTTAATTACTACGAATATAGAGTTATGAATCTAATCTACCTTATTTACTTATATTTATCACAAAAAGAAAAAGTAAGTTTTACTGGTATTAGATTTAAAAATTGGTACAATTCAAAGCAATTCAAATTCTTTTCATCCACTACTACTTTAGAAAAAGAGCTTCAAATGGAAATAAAAAATGAAATTAACGAAGCAGGGGGCGTAATTAAATATCTATCTCTAGACAAAATTTTAGTTATAAACACATTATACTACAAATTAAAAAATTCAACATTTAAACCAGAAGATAATTTTATAAACTTGTTAATATTAAGACATAAATTAGGAAGTAACTACTTCAAATTAATCAAAAATGATTTTAATGAAATTAAATAAAAAAACATTAGTAAGTATAATAATACCCACATTTAATAGAGCTACTCAATTAGAAATGTGTTTAAACTCCGTTTTTCAAAGTACTTATAAAAATATAGAAGTCATAATAGTTGATGACAATTCAAATAATAAAATTAGAAAAAAGATACTAACTAATTATAAAAATAAAAATATAAATTACCTTTATTCTAAAGATAAAAGGTTTCTTTCATATAATCTCAATAAAGCAATTAAAAAATCAAAAGGAGAACTTATTCTTAAATTAGATGATGATAATACTCTTGATAAAAACACAATCTCAGAGATGGTTTCTTCTTTCTATAATGATAAAAAATTAGGCGTTGTAGGGCCTGTAGCGTTATACTCAAAAAAATCAAATATAATCTGTCATGCAGGAGTAACTAGAAGAAGTAAAATAATGAGGAGGGCAATTTATGAATATGTAAACACAAACATCTCTTCACTCCCATCTAACGTACAAGTAGAAGACTTTACTAATGTATTTATGTTTAGTAAACAAGCCATAATTGAATCTGGCTTATTTGATTTAGAAATACCTTATATGGGAGAAGATAGTGAGTTTCAGGCAAGAATTGTTAGAAAAGGCTATAAAATAAAGTTATGTAATAAAGCAATTGTTTACCATGACATCCCATACACTGAGAAAATGTACTTTATAAGATTTAATAATTTAAGGTTATACCACACAATGCGTAGTAAGATTTTATACGAAATGCGTTATGCAAAAAATTACCAAAAACTCACATTTACCTTATCGATGCCTATTTATTGGAGCTATTATGCTTATAGGATACTCAAATCTAATGAAAATTTAAACAATAAAATATACCTTTTCAAGAATGTCATTAATGGAACTGTTGCTGGATTTGTTGATTCTATGAAGAAGAAAAGTTCAATTAATTATATTAATTAACTTGTATCTACAGCTGTAAATGTGCCTATTTCTTGAATTGCATTTACTGTATCACTTGTTGAATACATTGCATATATTGTTCCAGATAACTTTGTACCTACTGTTAAACTTCCCGAAGGTATTAACGGTGATCCAGGAAAGATAACTGTAGTTATATACTCTTGACTTCCGCTATCAAGATTATTTAAATATGCCCAATATCCTACTATCTGACCCCAATAATACACAGAATTTGATGTAAATCCTGTTGGTTGTGTAATTACTTGTCCATCAGGTACTGCTATGATATAAACATTACTCCATTGTTGACCTACCTGCCCAATATCAACTCCTATATACGGATGCCCGGTATCAGGTGTTCCTTTGTAACTAGAACCTAATGTAATATTCGTACATAAAAATCCAGAGTTTGCAATGCAAGAACTAACTCCGCCTCCTATATTATTAAAAACACCCAAAGCAAAAAGTATTACGAGTGTTATTGCAATAATCAGAATTGACCATCCATACGTCATAAGGTACTCCATTGCACTTTGAGCTTTGTATGATTTCAAAACAGATCCCTCTGCTATAAATTTAATTATGGTGCTATATAACCATTTTGCCAGTTTGTTATATAAGCTCCTCCATTCTGCTGTCCGTTGTTGTTATTTCCTGAATAATCATTGGCATTACCATTAAGTGGCCACCATCCTATAAGATTTTGTAGTTTAATAGGTACTCCTCCAATTCCTTCTTTATAAAGTGCTTGAATATCATTAGCCGAAAGACTTGTATTGTAAATTTGTATATTTGCCATATCCCCTCCCATATATGCAGATCCATCCCATGTTCCAATTCCTGAACCAAGAACTAGAATACTATTTGTTTTTAAAATTCCACTGCTTGTCCTACTACATATATCTGAACCGTTTACCCAAACTATCTGTTGTTTTGTTATCGAGTTCCAGCTTGCCCCTAATTGATACCACGTTCCAGCAACAGGTCCTTGCGAACATTCGATATCATCCGCCCAAAAATTAAGATACCATTTACCTGATCTAGAAAAGATTCCAAATCCCTGATCGGGCGTACCTGGAGGTTGTCCGCTCCAAGCATATCCTAAATCTCCATTACCTGATGGTGGACTTGCAAGATTAGTTCCTGGAGGCCAATAAACCCAGCCAATTATTGTAAATGAGTTTCCTTGAAAAAATTCCTTATTTACACTAATATAATTGCCATTCCCTACAAATGTACTTACTGTTTGTGGTAACTCATTGTTACAGGTACCTTCTAAATTTATATTAGAAACACTCCCTGGACCCCCTGGTCTAAAAACTTGGCAACTTCCTGGAGGTAATTTAGGTCCTAATGATGAAGTATTAAATATTCCTAACTCAAATAGCGTTACTAAAACAATTGCAATGATCAGAATTGACCATCCATACGTCATAAGGTACTCCATCGCACTTTGGAGTTTCAGTGGCTTTTTCATAAGCTCATACTTATTACTCTTAATAACTGTTCAGTTTTCCTAATTATCTGTCCAGTTCCAGATAGGATTAAATTGGTTATTTAATCTTACGGAGTTGTTATCTTGTTGATTATTAATTATTTTATAGTAGAATGGATTATATGTAGAGTAATAGTTATAATTAAAGTATTGGCCAATATTCCACATATCCATCATGTAACCGTTGTGATCATGTTTTTCTTGGTTATCATTATCGCAGTTTTCATTATTGTAATGTGGATTTTTACATGAAGCAGGTGTTATTAGAGTAATTGCAGTTAATGATGAGTTAGAACTCAAGTTTGTCGTAAGATCCATTACATTTACCTTGAAGTAATATACTCCTAATCTGCTCTGTGGATAGGTATCAAATACATACTTAATAGAGTTTGAGTTGTTAATTGCGACGAAGTAATTGGTATTAGGCGTTTCTACATACCATGTATAACTATAATTGTTTACTGCAGAAGTTGAGGTAACATTCGCATAAAGTGCAATTGATTGTTTTTTATGTATTGTAGCGTTCTTTGGAGTTATGCTCACATTTAAGTATTGAGTCTTGGAAGGTGGGTTTATGACATTTATCATTACAGATGAACTCGCGCTTTTTCCTTTAGAGTCTATTACAGTTTCTGTAATATTATACAATCCTGTATTATGGAATGTAGCACTGTTGTTTATTAAGGTTACGTTGTTTGATGTCCTATAAGAATATGTATATGGAGAAGTTCCATATTTGGTCACATTTGATAATAAGACTGTTGTATTTGTGTAAACTGTTGTATTAAGTACGACTAACTTTATTGTTGGTAACTGGTTTACTACTACAGTTGCATTGTTGGATATACTTGAATCATTTACTGAGTCTTTTACTTTTAAGGCTACGGTATAATTCCCTGCTTGCGGAGCAAAGTTAAGCGTTTTTGTTGTTGCGTTATTTACTCCATTTACTGTCCATTGGTATGAATAATTACCAAATCCTCCTGATACATTTGAGTATAATGTTACATTTTGTCCAACGTCTAATATAGTTAGATTTGGATTAATTGTGGCTACTAACTTTGGTGTTTGTACATTAATAGTTGCAGTACTGTAATTACTTTGGTTAAATGAGTCAGTTACTGTTTCCTTTATAGTATACTCTCCAGGGTACTTAAAGTTAAAGTTATTTCCTGTCTGTGTAACATTCCCATTATATGAATAAGTATAACTGTAAGGTGTCTCTCCTCCAGAAGTAACATTTTGCAGTGATGCAGTTTGTGTTATTAATATTGTCTGTGTGCTTGGTATTATTTGAATTTTTAATGGTTGATTTACTACTATTGTTGAGTTGTTTGTTTTTACACTACTATTCTGGTTATCACTAACTACTGCATATATATTGTAAGTTCCAGAAGAGTTTCCATAAAATGTAAAGTTACTTTTATTAGAAGAAGCTTTAACATTATTTATGAACCAGGCATAACTATAATTACCACTTCCTCCAGATGTATTCGCTTTTATTACTACAGATTGGCCTAAATCAACTGTTTTGTGCGTCGGCGATATACTTGAGTTAATTGGGGTAATAATGGGCAAAACTGTTATATTTGCCTGAGCAGTTGCATTTGCATTGTTTGAATCAGTAACCTCCTCGATTATTTTATAACTTCCTGCACTGCTAAAAAAGAATGAGTTTCCGTTCTGGGTAACTTTGTTTGATACATTTAGATATTTATATGAAATATAATCCTCTGAACCAGTATACTCCACTGAACCATTTTGTGTATTATTTGTGAAAGTTATTGAATTTCCGGCATAGATAGTGTCTGTTTGTGGATTTATATTTAATACTAATCTGGTATCTACTCCTTCATAAACTGAACCAAATCCGCTGTCTCCTGCAGTATCGGTAACATTTACTGCTATTACATCTGGATTTGATACATCGCTTGCATTTCCATGAAACACTGTAACACAGCTGCTATTTCCAAAACTACCTCCTCTAGATGCTACGAAAAAATCATTATACGTCCATCTGCAGGTGTAGTTTCCATTTCCTCCTGTTATATTTGCATAAACAGTTGTGTTATATCCTGCATCTATTACTTGATGTTGTGGTGTAACTGTTACTGAAAGCGTAGCCCCATATGATGCCCCTATAAACAAAACAGATAATACTAAAGATAATATCCAAAATCTTTTCGAGTTCATAATGTTACCCATAACTCATTAGTTTTTAAAGATTTAATAAACAATATGTTATTTTCTTTCCTTAGTAGTAACTTCTTATTTATATCAAAATTGAAGCAAAGAGGTTGTTTTTACTGGTTTTAAAAATTCCCTTCCTTTTAATTGTTTAAGTTCTATAGCAAAGCATGCACAAGCAACTACTCCATTTAATTTATTAATAAGGTTACAAGTAGCTTTAGCAGTTCCTCCTGTGGCTAAAAGATCATCTACGATAACTACTCTATCTCCCTTTTCTATAGCATCTATATGCATCTCAAGAGTAGCATAACCATACTCTAGTTTATACTCCTCCTGTATTGTTTTGTAAGGCAGCTTGCCTTTCTTTCTAGCAGGAACAAATCCTTTATTCATCTTGTTTGCTAAAGCAGACCCCAGTATAAACCCTCTTGATTCAATACCTACTATATACTTGAAATCAACATCCTTTAAAAGTTCATAAAGCTTTTCAATTAGCAATGAAAAAAGCTCAGGGTCTTTAAGTAAAGGTGTAATATCCTTGAATAGTATCCCCGGTTTAGGGTAATCCATAACATTTCTTATACTATCAATTAGTTTTTTGTTTTCTATTACCTCCATACTATCATTTTATTAAAGTGATACCACTATGTTAATATATTTATATATTTACTTATTATAAAACAGTAAGTTATACTTTAATTTATTTGCTGAATTGATTGAATGAAGATAAAAAATATACCAAAAACCGTTGCTATAATCCCTGATGGGAATAGACGCTGGGCAAAATCTCATACTCTATCGATAATGAATGGATATGATTTAGGCGTTAAAAAATTCATAGAATTTAGCGAGTGGTGCCTATCTTACGGGATAAACAATATAGCAGTGTGGGCATTCTCTACCGAGAACTTCTCCAGAGACTCAAAAGAGGTAAAAACATTATTCTCAATATACAAAAAAGTAGCAAACGATAAAAAAATACTTTCAAGACTACATAAAAATAAAACATCATTAAAAATAATTGGAAATAAAAATCTAATTCCAAAAGATCTTTTAGTTTCATTAAAAAAAGTTGAAAAGGAAACATCAATTTATAAAGACAGAGTAATAAATATGCTTATAGCATATGGAGGAAAAGATGATCTACTACACGCAGTAAAAAGTATAACCTCAAAGGCAAAAACAGCAGCAAGTATAAATGAAAACTTAATACGTAAATACTTATTATCAAATACAGTCCCAGATATTGATCTAATAATAAGGACATCTGGAGAGGAAAGGCTCTCTGGTTTTATGCCTTGGCAAACTTCATACTCTGAACTTTATTTTTCAGATAAATTATGGCCTGAGTTTACTAAAAAAGACCTCCATTCTGCACTTAAGGAATACAATAAAAGACAAAGGAGATTTGGCAAGTAAAGTGTTTTCAAATGCCTGATGAAAAAAGAGATGTTACGCGTTTTACAAAGTACTTCGGTTTTAAACTTCCAGGGACTGGAGTATTAATTTTAATATTAATCTTATTCGGCATAGTTTCTGGGATTATAAGCGAGTTAATACTAAATCTAACCTTTAACCTACCATACCTTTTAATCTCCGGTGCTGGTCTAGGGATAACTATAATTTCCTTCCCTGCGATACTGACTGGATTGCTATTCAAGGTAATGAAAAGATCATTACGACTTAAACATGCATTAGTAGCTGTACTTGTTATAACACTAACTTACGCTGCATTTTTTATAATAAGCACATTTACATATGAACTTACTAAAAACTACGGCCTAGCTTTAATACCTATTCTACTTAGTGACGCAGGAATCTATGGTTATTGGTTTATATTAAACAAAGTAGTCCTTAACCAGAGAAGAACTATAATATTCACCGCAGCAATACAACCAGTTCTAAATGCATTAATTTTTATTCCGATAAGCAAGGTTCTTTTCACAATTAATGTCTCTCCAATTTATGTATTAGTAAAACTTTCAGCAGGAATGCTAGCATTCATGATATGTGGCTATTTAGTACTTTTTATTATGGATAGGCCTTCTAAAAAACTAGCTAACTTCAGTGGAGTAGAGATAATGAGTTTTATGATAGGCCAATGGTTATATGGCTCTAAAAACGATGCAAAACCTTTAGAAAAAATGGGAACGACACTGGACATTCCTGTATCAATCTTAGCATTGAAATCAAAAAGCAGATACAAAGCAATATTCATAAAACCAAATATACATTATGGTCCAATACAAGGTTTAGGCGGAAGTATAACTACTGAGTTATTAGGGAATAGAATAGTAAGAAGTTATGGCGCTACGCCATTTATACTACACGGAGCCGTAAACATAGAAGACAATCCTATAAACTCCTCAGATATAAACATCATTTGGAACTCAGTAAATAAGGAGTTAATATCTCATAACAATAAATCCTTCGAGAGTTCATACTTTTCCTTATCAAAAAAAACAGTAAACAACTGCACTGCATTGGGTCTAAAACTAAATAACTCTGTATTATTGACACTTACAAAAGCTCCATATGTTACTGAAGATATAGACAGTGATATAGGTTTAAGTTTTGAATTAATGCCATCTAAATATAACTTAAATTGTATCTTAATAGATGCGCATAATACTCGTTTTGAGTCGGCAGATGCAGATGAGCTTAAGGGCATATACAAAGGAAGTAAGTATATCCAAAAATATAAAGTAGCAATACTTTCTGTAATAAAATCCTTAAAATCTTCAAAGGATGAAAAATTACTTTTTGGTTCATCCCATATAAAATTAAAAACATATCTTAAAAACAACGACATCGGTCCTGGCTACATGTCTGTTGGGATATTCAAATCAAAAAAACAAAATTTTTGCATGGTTTACTTCGACTCTAATAACATAGCTCCAAAATTCAGATTAAATTTAATAGAGTATATCAAAAATAGATATAAACTAACAGCTGAGTTATACTCTACAGATACACACGCTGTAAACACTCTTGCATTATCTGCAAGTAATGTTTTAGGCAAAACAACAAAAGAAAACGAGATAATTCCATATTTAGACAAAACGATTGAAGAAGCATTATCTTCATTAGAAGAAGTTAAACAGTATTACTCAAAAATAACTATAAAAAACTTCAAAGTTTGGGGCAGGGGCTCAGAAGAAATAGTTATGCGAGCAAGTAGACAAATAATAAAAAGAGGTAAGAAAGCAGTACCTTTTATAGTTGTTGGCTTCTTTATAATTGCAGCATGGGCAATATATTTGGCATGAGCAACAGTGTTTTAAATGCTTTTATATGAAATTATTCTTTACTCAATTTCCTTCATTTTGCTAATATACAAAATCTTTACAGTTAAATCATCAAAAGATCTATTCTTATTTATTGCATTTTCTTTAATATTATTCATAACTGCAATTTATGCAAACGTAAACTTCTTAACATTATTTTCAGGCTATATAATTTTTAATGGAATGATCTCATCATATGGGACAAAACTACTTGAAGCGTTCTCAATTATCGGCGCATACTTTATCTTCATTTCATACCTTACAGCTCCAGTGATTATAACATTAGCAATATTTTTTGGTGGGATTAGTTCTTATAGTCTGTATCCTAAGAAAAAACACAGATCAAAGAAAACCACATATAAAAAAGAATTGTTTAGAAATATATTTACAATAATTTCTGGTTTTGTATTAATATTTCTTCTTGTTTTTTCTACTTTATCAAGCTACTTATTAATAGGTTTAATATTTTTAATAGGGATTCTTCTTTTAAATACATCTATAATCTATAAAAAAGGACCTTTGTCAAGATTGTTGTATATCCTTGAAAGAAAAAACTTTAGATTAGGCCATGGGGCTATATGGTTGGGCATAGGAACATGTTTTGCAATTTCCTACTTTGGCTTCAATTATGCAGTACCTGTGATATCATTTATTTTTATAGCAGACTGTGTTTCACCTATCTTCGGAATAAAATTTGGCAAGGCTAAACTTCCATATAATAAGCACAAAAGTTTTATAGGGACATTATCTTATTTTGTTGTAGGTGCAGTTATAGCATATTTTTTTATAGGTTATCTCGGGATCATATTAGCTGGTTTAGGCGCAATAATAGAGTCGCTTCCTGTTCTTTTTGATGATAACTTCGATGTCCCATTAGCATTATTTATATTTGTAAAAATATTTGGTTTATGACTGAGTTATGTTTATTAGAAAATGCGTTGTACTTTTAATTGTATTAGGTGGAGTTTCTAAAACATATCTTCCATAAGCACAGGTATTATTTAGATTGTAAGGGGTTGCATTTTTAATATAATCAACAGTTCCATTCTGAAGGATCCAACTTTGTTCTAATGGAATTTGTGTGTTTGCCATCCACATACATATTTGTTGTGTTGAGTTTAATACAAACAACATACCGTATGCACCTTCAAAGCTGCTTCTATACATCATACCCCTTGTAAGTTGATAATTTGAAACAGCAGTGTAAACAGTTCTAGATGTACCTTGACAAGAAGTACAGTTATAAACTATTATGTTTATTTTGCTAAAATAAAAATTAAGTGGAAATAAGCCCAAATAATAAATAACCATTAAAAAAATAATAATTAGAATAAAAATAAAAACAAATAAAAAAGAGAAAAGGAAGTTCCTTTTCAAGAAACTCACTATACTCTTCTTCCTCTTCTGCCGCCAGGTCTTTTTGTTGAGTCTGTAGGTATTGGTGTTACTTCTTCTATACTTCCTATCTTAAAGCCGCTTCTTGCTAATGCTCTTACTACTGCTTGTGCTCCCTGCCCAGGCGTTTTTGAGTTATGTCCACCAGGTGCTCTTATTTTTATATTAATATGAGTTACTCCTTTTTCAATTGCAATTGTTGCAACTTTATATGCCGCTTGTGTAGCTGCATATGGAGAACCTTCTTCATGATCTGTATCTACTACCATACCTCCGCTTCCTACAGCTATTGTCTCAGCTCCTGATAAATCTGTAAGTGTTATTATTGTATTGTTTTTAGATGATAGAATATGGGCAACTCCCCATCTTGTACCTCTTTGTTTGTATTTTTCCTGCGCAACGGCAACTTCATTTTCATATGAAATATTACCTTTTTTTGTAGCGTTTTGTTGTTGATTTTTTTCAACTGCTTTCTTATCTGATTTTGCAGATTTCTTTTCTTTTGCCATTTAATCACTCTTTTTTAATCTCTACCTCTGCTCCAGGCGCATTTGTTTCAGCTCCTTTCGCTTCAGTAACTGTAGGTGGTATCTCTAAGTTTATTTTCTTATAATAACCAATTCCATTTTCTTCTTCTCTTTTAACTAGATAACTAGGTGAACTTATTTTTCTTCCATTTATGGAGATAAATCCATGAGTTATCAACTGTCTTGATTGTTTTAATGTTCTAGCAAGACCTTTCTTATAAACTATTGTTTGCAATCTTCTATCTAAAATTGCCTGTGGTTTAATTACTAATATGTCGTCAGGTATTGCGGTTTCACTTACTATATTGTACTTTGCAAGTCTTTGAATTATATCCTTTCCTACCTTTTCGCTTGATACTCCGGATAACACATTTCTTGCGTTTCTTCTAACTCTTCTTATTTCACTAGTAGCTCTCCATAACTCAGTGAGTTTTTTTAATCCATACTCTTTTTTAACTCTGTGTTCTTCCTCTATTCTTTTCTTATCCCACATTGTTGATGGTCTTTCGAATTTTTTTCCATTACGTTTAGGTGCTCCCATTTACTCACTTTCTACTCTGGTTTTTTGGCAGGAGCCTGTGCAGGCTGTGCCGATTTCTTGATAACTCCAATCGTTGCCCCTGTTCTTCCTGTGTTTCTTGTTCTTTGTCCTCTTGCTTTTTGTCCATATTGGTGTCTTGATCCTACCCATGATTGAAGTTTTATTCCTGTATCAATATCAAATCTTGTTTTTACTATTAAATCAGTACCTACTACATGCATGTCCTCTCCTGTTTCTAAATCCTTGTTTCTATTTGCAAGAAACTTTGGTATATTATACTTTAAAGGTTCTTTTATTATACCTTCTAAATCGTTTAATTGCTTATCACTTAATGTTCCTATTTTTGTAGAAATATCTATTCCGTACTTTTCTTTATACCTAATTGCCATAATATTTGCCATGTTGTGTCCTATACCCTTTATTTGCATAAGCCCTCTAGTTATGTTGTACTCACCATTTATGTCTCTTCCTGCCATTCTAATAATACTAGCTTCTACTTTTTCTTTTTGTCTAGGCTCCTTTACTTTTTGTTCTTTTTGGTCCATTATCGCACCATTTAAATTTAATTATTTTTAATTATTACTTCATTCTTTAAAACGCCAGGGCTGGGATTTCCATAACACCTTTTGAGTATTCAAAAAGCTTTATTTTGAACCCAGATGGCTCGAGAGCCATACGCTGACAGGTTCAATTTCCAGGCGTACGCGTTACCGGATTCTGCCACCCTGGCATTCATATAATATACTCAGGTAAGCTTTAAAGCTGTTATTACACTTTTGTTACATATAGTTTGCTCATATTATTATTTAAAACTTGCTTTTATACTTACATATACTAATAAAATACCTATAAACTGCAATAACTGTACTAATCAAATTATTGTCATAAAACTTCTATGCGATGATATTTTGTAAAAAATACGAAATAAAAAGAAACATTTATTAATGAATTAGTATAAATTCTATTCCTGTGTGATAAAATGGAACAAACTAAAAAAAATTCTAGCGAGATTCAAGTATCTCTGGAAGTAGCACAAGCAATATATAAAAATCATGCACCAATCCCTAAATCTACCCAAGCGCCTGAAAAAGAAGAGAAGAAACATGAAATACATACAGAGGTATGGAAGGCAATGGTAAGGAAGGATGCATTAAAGTTAGCAAAGGGTAAAAAACTACCTAAAAAATAACTATTTTTCTTTTCTCATAGCTGGAAAGGCTAGGACCTCTTTTATTGACATATTGTCTGTTAGTATCATAGCTAATCTATCTATTGAGATTCCTAATCCTGCTGTGGGTGGCATTCCATACTCTATTGCCTCTAAGAACTCTTCATCTGAAGGTGGAGCTTCTTCGTCTCCTTTTTTTCTTTCTTGTTCTTGTTCTTCAAATTTCTTTCTTTGTTCTATAGGATTTGTAAGTTCTGAGTAACAGTTTCCTTCCTCTCTTCCAGTTATGTACAACTCAAATCTTTCGCTAAGCTTTGGATTACCTCTCTTATCCTTTGTCAGAGGGCACATATAAGCTGGAAAATCTAAAACAAATGAAGGATTGAATAATTCCGGTTTAATATACTTATCAAATAAAGCATCAGCAACATGATAGCTATTTTTAATTTTTATATCTAGTTTTTCATTTTTAGCTACCTCTACGGCTTCGTTATCATTTAGTTTTGAAACATCTATTCCAGATTTTTTCTTAAGTTCATCTACCCAGTAAATTCTTTTAAAAGGCGGCGTAAAATCTAACTCTTTTCCTTGATAAGTTACCTTATGGGTATTGAATAACTTCATTACAATACCACTTAACAACTCCTCTACCATTTTCATATAATCTTCATAATCTTTATAAGCTTCATAACATTCTATCTGTGTAAACTCTGGATTATGTGTAGAGTCGATGTCCTCATTTCTGAAATCTTTAGATACCTCGTAAACTTTTTCAAAACCTCCAATTATCAATCTTTTCAAGTAAAGTTCATCAGAAATTCTAAGGAATCTATTTTCATTAAGTGCATTATGTTTTGTTATAAATGGCTCGGCATTAGCTCCCCCATATACCTCTTGTAAAACAGGAGTTTCAAACTCTATATAACCTCTATCATCTAAGAACTCCCTCATGTATTTCAATATCTTAGACCTGATTATAAAAAATTCCCTAACCTTAGGATTGACTATTAAATCTAAGTGCCTTTTTCTATACCTCTGTTCAGTATCTTTTAGTCCATGAAACTTTTCTGGTAATGTTCTAAGTGATTTTGCCAATATCTCTATACTCTCTGCTTCTATACTTATCTCTCCTCTTGTTGTTTTTGTTACTTTTCCATTAACTCCTATTATATCTGCAACATCACAAAGTTCAATTATATCAAAGTACTTTTTCTGAACAGAGTCACTTTTTACTATTATCTGCAACTTTCCTTTGAAATCTAAAAGATCAATAAAGTATATCTTACCCATTTTTCTTATTCCTATTATTCTTCCTGCTACTCTCTCATTTTTACCATTTAATTCTTGAAAGTTGTTTATTATCTCTATAGAATCGCGAGTTTTTTTATAAGAATATGGATAGGGATTAATACCAATTTCTACAAATTTTTTAAGCTTTTCAACTTTAAATTCATCTACCATAAAAATCAAATATATATTAAATTGAGATTTATTAAATCTTTTCTGTAAATCAATAATTGTTAATTTTACCTGTTTTGAAGTAAGGACTTCAATTTTAGGTAATTTATACTTTGAAATCTTTATGTTGTTATAGATAATAATACAAAATATATACTTTCCATATATAATTAGTGCCAAAACTACTAGTATTGATTTAACCTATTATCCTCCTGCAAAATATTTACCACGTATTCTTTATTTGATATTATTTATACATAAAAATTAATTTTCAGTGTAATTAAGTAATGTCAGTAGCAATAATCCAGAGTTACTTATAGTTATCGGAACCGTTGAATTTGGATATAAACTTATCTTTATAACCTTATTTCCATATGGTGCAATAATGCTTACTCCATTTTTACTATTTGTAAATTGTGTATTGTTTGTTATAGTATAACTATACTCGTTATCCAAAGCTAGACTTACTACATTTTTGCTTGTATTATTTGCAAAGAGTTCTGTGTTTATATTATTGTAATCATTGCTTGCATTATTTTCTGTATTGAAGCTAACTATACTTTGTTTTACTAAATCTCCTTTTGTTGTTGTATAATTCAATGTTAACTCGCCAATGCTTCCATTCACTTTATTATTTTTCTGAGTTCTAGACGTAATATTCCAATTATTTCCTAAAATTAATGAAAGTTGTTCTGTAGTCAAGTAAGTCGCATTCCCTGAAATTATATTACTCTCGAATTGATTCATTATTTTTTCTTGAATATTTTTTATTGAGTTATTATACTTATACAAATTCATAGTTTTATTTTGTGAATACAAACTTGTCTGTATTAAATAATTACCATAAGGGTATATTTCTCCTAATAAATTTTCTGTTTGATTATTTGGGGCTGTTATAACTCCGAAAACTTGAGTATATGATAAACCATTATCAAATGAGTAATGTCCAATTTTTAAATTATTTTGATTACTTAATGATCCCAAACCTCCATCATAAACTCCTACTACTGATGTTGTATTAATGAAATTACCTACGCTTAATGTAAAGTTTTCTAAATTATTGGTAAAGTTTTCTATAGTATACTTTATTCCACCCTTTGGTAATCCTGCTGTTACATTGTTTCCTTCTACAAATCTCCAATTACCTCCAAATGTTTTGTTTAATGTACTTATATTTATTAAAGTAACATTTGTTGATGTTGGGGGCAATCTACTTAAATTACTTAAAGATGTAGTTTGATTATTTACTAAAATTTTTGCATTTTGAATTCTTTCCAATAAATTAATCTCTCCTGGAAGTACTAGATTTTCTGTAATATTAATTTTATTATTATAAATGTTTATTATTGATATATAATTTCCATTAATAGACATTGCTCCTACATTATTTTTACTAGGTATTATACTACTTTTATTTAAGAAAATATGTGCAGCATGGCCATTACTTATGGCGCCATTAATACCAGGTATATTTGATATATAATCATTAAACACCGAAAGCGCATTGTAATTATCATTAAAATTAACTGTACCTACTGTTAAATTATACCCTAAATCATTTGAAAAGTTCTGTAATTGTATGTAATTTTCTCCAAATGTTTTTTCTGTAGAGTTCAATTTTAAAAATGATTCATTAAGTTCTTTCCAATTTCCGCCATATATGTTATTTAAATAAATATTAGAAACATTTGATATCTGTGGCTCTGTTGTTTTATTTTCAACAACTTGTAATAACGATACTAATTTTTTAGATGTATTTTCTAAATTATTATTTTTATTGTAAAATAAAACTGCCTCATAAAAATACTTTCCAAAAGGAGTCATAGTTATTATAGCATTTTTATATGTTGCATTAGTGTTAGAAGAATTAAAAGCAATTGCAGGTGAGTCGCTTTGTAATGTATAATTCAAAATATTAAAATTTAATTTTGTTCTTATATTTGCAACTTGTATATCATAAAACTCACTTGCGTTTGATGAACTATTAAAACCTACTCTGAAAAAAGTAATACCTTCATTTCCTAAATTTGTATTATTATTTGTATAATTGTATAGAGTGATATTCTCTTCACTACTTCCAGGTGTACCTGGTGCTTCTATTTCCTGTGAAAAATGCCAAGATTTACCTAATGTATTATTCAAAACTGTAGAGTTAAGATTATAAAAGTTATTTTGAGAAGATAAAACTTTTACGCTTGTATTAAGAGTATTGTTTGTTGTAATATTTTTAACATTTGTTGTTGTAACTGTTGTAATTTTATTTCCAAAAGGATTGTTATTACTTGTTACATTTTTATTTGTATTATTTGTATTATTACTTCCAATTAAAAAGAGTATTACTCCTATTGCTATAATTAATATAATTACACTAGCTATTAATACATTATTTTTCATTAACTCACTTAGATTATTGATTATTCTTATTAGTTATAACATCTTTATATATTCTTTTATACACGTGGGCTTATAAATTAACAATTTAAATTCACGAGATTAATACCTTAAAAATATAATAAAATACCCAAATTTTAGAAACAAAAAGTCTTTTAATTTATATTATAGGTATATTATATATAGAATTGGTCTGATGAAAAAAATAAACAAAGAATCTAAATTGAAAAAAGAAGTCCATGCACAATCTGCTATGGAGTATCTCTTAACTTACGGTTGGTCGATTCTAATTATTGCAATAGCTCTTGTAACACTTTTCGAGTTAGGATACTTTAACGGAATAAACTC
>JAJYYF010000022.1 GCA_021801225.1 Microcaldota archaeon
ATAGGAAATAATAATATATCATTTAATTTGATATATTCAAATAGCGACACAAAAATATTTAGGATTTATTATAACAATACATAGTGTTATATTATGAAAAAAATTCTTGACATTATAAAAAATAAAAAAGACATAAAAGAGTCTTATGTTTTTAAAAACTCACGTATATCTTTCAATGATCCAATACCGAATTTTACTAAGTTAAGTATAGGGGAATGGTCTTCTTCTTCTAATCCATTGACAATACACGCTTACCACGTATCAGAATTAAAATTAGTTATAAATAAATTTGTACATATAGGAAAAAATTTAAAGTGGCTGGCGAGTAAAGAACATACACCAGAACTACTAAGTAATAATTTAAATTCATTATTTTTAAATGAGGAAGAATTTGAAAAAATATATTTAAGATATCATAATGATTCGCCAATATTAGAGATAGGTAATGATGTTTGGATTGGAGATAACGTTATTATCATAGGAACGATTAAGATAGGCGATGGATCGGTAGTTGGTGCAGGAACTGTAATAACACATGATGTGAAGCCATATGAAGTAGTTGCAGGAAATCCTCAGAAACATATAAGATATAGATTTAATAAAAAAGATATAGATAAACTTAAGAAAATTAAATGGTGGAACTGGGAAGATAAAAAAATTAAAGCGAATATTGATAAATTTTTTAATAATAATTTATTAAAGTAAATGTTCGTAGAATAGATAGGTAATTTATTGAGAATAACACAGATACATAATATACTAATAAAAGGAGATGGTATAAGCAATACCATTAAAGTAACACAAAAAATTAATGAAGCTTTGAATATAAATAATCACATAGCAGTAGAGTTATTCTCAGAGTATAAAGATGCCTATGAATTTGCAATATATGATTACTTTAAAGTAAATTTTTATAAAATGTTTAAAAAATTTCTTTTTGTAGAAAATAAGTATAAATATACAAAAATTTTTATTGAAGCTTTAAAAAGGTATAAGAAAAATGTTGCAAAGACAGCAATAGAAAATGCAGATATGAGAATGTGGCATTTCGGGTCTAGCTACGAGCTTTTTAATTTTATACATTACAAAGATATTGTATACTACCATAATATTACATTTCCATATCTTGTCACTAACGCTAAAGCTATGATTGAGGCTAGATTACAATTAATGTCATTAAAAGATATGAACTTATTCTTTATAACACAAAGCAACTTTAATAAAGAATGTTTAATAAAAATGGGTTTTGAAGAAGAAAATATAATGGTTACAATGCCTTATCATAAAAAGAACTTTTCAAAGATACCTGTAAAAACTATAAATAAACCTAGACTGTTGTGTTATGGGAGATATGGCAACAGTAAAGGGATTCCTGAACTTGCAAAACTTTGTAGGGAATCTAATCTTTACCTTACTACATTTGGAGATAATTACAGCGTTACCGAATATAAAAATAATTACAAAAAAACTAAGAATTATGAAAGTGATAAAATAAAAGTTATGGGTAAAGTACCAGAAATTGATACGTACTTAAATAATTCAGACATTTTTGTATTGAATAGTTACCACGAAGGTGCAAGTTTGCCTTCTGTTGAAGCTGAAGCGTATGGATTGCCTTTACTTTTAAAAAGAGGTACTGCATTAGATGAATTAATTGTTGATGGGAAAGGAAGAAATGGATATCTATTTGATGATGTTTCTGAGATACCAGAACTTGTAGAAAAAATAAAAAAAGATTATAATAAATTCAGGTATAATGCATGGATGCATAGTAAAAATTATTCTTTAGATAAATATCAAAAATCTTACTCTGAAGCCCTAATTAAATATAAAAATTGGAATTTAAAAAATTAGTAGTGAATAAATGTCAATTAAAATTAAAATAGCAAAAGTATGGTATTTAGCAAAGCAAGGTTACTCTGAGATAGGTTTTGGTATATCTTTGATAACTTATGCATTACTTCTTTATTCTGCTACATTTCTTCACATCTTAGGAATAATAGGATTTTTTCTAATAACAATAGTATTTGTAGGAATACAACCTATAGTTGGATATATATTTTATAAATTTAAGGTAATGTCAGAAATGCATAGAATAAATACTACAACCTCCCCTTATATAGATGAAATTGTTGGTAAAAAAGAAAGGTGGTCTTACGATGCAACTATTACACAGCTTAGAATTCAACAGATGCTTTTAGATAATCAAATACAAATAAATAAAAAGTTAGGAGTAGATTCAAAAGTTTTAGAAAATATAAAAGATAATGAACTTGAAAATATAATAATGGGATATGAAAAGTTCCTTGTTCCTGCATATTCAAATATTAAAGAAAATGAAAATGAAAAATATATATCGATTAATTATAAAAATAAAATGTATAAATTTTATTATAAGACAACTTCACAAAAACGTAGTTTAATACACCTTATAGGAGAACAGTTTTTGGGTGAAAATTATAAATGGTTAGATGTAAAAAACAAGGAAGTAGTAGATGTTGGAGCATGTATAGGGGATACTATAGTTTGGTTTTCAGCAAACGAGGCCAAAAAAATATATGCATTTGAACCATATCCACAAAATTATGAATGTGCAATGAAAACAATAAAAGAAAATCAGATACAGAATGTTATTCTAGAAAGAAAAGGGGTTGGGACAACAAAGATCATAAGTATACCTAAAGATTTTAACTCTACTGCCTATAGCGAACTATTAACTGAAAATAATGGGATTAAAACACAGGTTTTGAGTCTTGATGATATTGTTAGATTATACAAAATAAAAAAAGATGCAGTTCTTAAAATGGATTGTGAAAGTTGTGAATATGATGCGATACTTACGGCAAGGAAAGATACTCTAAGAATTTTTAAAAAGATGATGTTTGAATATCACAATGGTTATTTACCTATTAAAAAGAAACTTGAAGACGCAGGATTTAAAGTAGATGGTAATAAACGTCTTTCATGGAATGATCCTAATACACCTAATCCAAAAGTTTTAGGATTTTTATATGCTGAAAGGATAAATTAATATTTTATTTTTTATTATTAAGAAAATACACGCAGTATTTTTTAATTGGACATTTTATACAGATAGGTTCTTTCTTGCAGTATTCTTTTGCAAGTTCTACAAAACCGCCATGAAGTGCCTTATATTTTTTAACACTTTTTGTGAGTATATGTATTGATTCTTGAAGTTCATCATAAGAAAGCTCTTTATCTAAACCAAGAACTCTTTTGGTTATCCTTTTAGTATAGTTATCTACTACAAAAATAGATTTATCTCCAGCATAAAGTAATATTGAATCTGCTGTTTCTGGACCTATACCTTTTATTGATAATAATTCTTCACGAGTTTTTGATATAGGAGATTTAAAAAACTCGTTTAGTGTAGGATATCCTTCTATTAATTTAGAAAGATCAATTAATGTTTGTGATTTTTGCTTGTAAAAACCGCTAGATTTTATTAATTTCATCAAATAAGTTTTATTGATATTTGAAAATTTTTTAATTTCTAGTAAGTTATTTTCTTTTAAAGTATCTAAAGAAAGCTTTACATTTTTCCATGAAGTGTTCTGAGTTAAAACTGCGCCTATTATTATCTCATCTTTTGAAAGACCAGGCCACCACGAACCTACCTTAAAGTAACTAGTTAAATTATCGCTTAGTTGTTTTAATGCTAGTAGATTATGCTTTGTTGTAGACTTAGAGTTCATACCTTAAGTTCGCCGTTTTTCAGCTTTTTTATTGCTTCTCTAGCGTCCAATCCTTCTACCTTTATGTTCATGCTTTTACACGTACCTAGGACCTGTGTTACTCTGTCTTTTAGTGTGTTTCCGTACATGCTCATTGATTTTGATTCTGCTATCTTTTTAGCTTGCTCGAGCTTTATATCTCCAGGACTTTCATCTTTTGTTTTTCCTCCTTTTGGTATGCCCAACTCTTTTAGGATAAGTGCACTAGTTGGGGGAGTACCGACCTCAACACGATATTTTTTAGTAGCTGGATCAACTATGACTTTTATAGGTACCTTTATACCAGGAAATGATGATGTTTTCTTGTTAATCTCAGATATTACATCATTTATATTTACCCCTGTAGGTCCTAAAGCTGGCCCGAATGGTGGACCGCTTGTTGCCTTTCCTCCTTCTATTAATCCATTTATTATTACTTCTGGCATTATTATCCCTCTGATTTTTGTATTATTTTTGCAATATTAGATTTGGTAGTCACAGGTATTGGTACAGCTACATCCATTAGCTCTACTGTTATCTCATCCTTAACTGTATCAACCTTTTTAACCTTAGCTTTATAGCCCTTGAACGGACCAGACATGAACTCTACGACATCGTTAATTGATATTTTTTGTGATGTTTGTTTGATCGTTAACATCTTTAAAATTTCTTCTTCGGTGAGTGGTTTTGATAGAATTCCCTTTACATGTGGTTCATTTAGTATTAAATCTCTGCAGGCATTTTCATTTTCACATTCCAATACTATATAACCACGCATGCCGTTAGGTAGTATTATTGAGTACACAGGTATGCTTGTCATTCGTACCTTATTCTCAAGTATATCTGCAGTAATCTTTTCCTGACTTGATGTTACTCTTGCTATTAAATACATAAATACCACATTATTTATATTATTGTGCTAACTTATATAGCGATTGGTTTAATACAATTATTTTAATACTTTAAACTATTTAATTATTATGTTTACACTTGATTTGATGCTTGGAATAAAGGTAAAAAAACAATATGCGCAAAAGGTTAAAAATTACCTTTCAGCGCGTACGCTACTTAACAATAATTATAATGTAATTAGTAGTAATTACTTTATATATTTTCCTATAAAGACCGTGAACAAGGAGGAACTGCATATTTTAGAAAAAAGCTTCGATGCTACATTGGTAGAAAAAACTTTTGATAAAATAACCTCTAAAAAAAATTATAAGGAAATCCTTAAAAAACAGTTAGGAAAGGATTATGAAAAAGCTCCTAGAGGCTTTGAGGTTTTAGGTAATATTGCAATTATTGATTGTGAAAGGAGTATTTCCAAAGGAATAGCTTCCTCAATAATGAGTGTAAATACTAATATCAAAACAGTGATTAGAAAAGCTGGTGCTGTAAAAGGAAGGTATAGAAAACGTGAGTATGAGTATGTTTCTGGAGTTAAAACATATATTGTGAGTTATAAGGAAAATGGTGCCTTGCTTAGATTTGATGTAAGAGATACATTTTTTTCTACACGTTTAGCTTATGAAAGGAAAAGAATCTCTGAGCTATCAAAAAAACCAGAGAATGTAATTGTTATGTTTGCAGGAGTAGGCCCTTTTGCTATTGAGTTAGCTATGCATAATAAAAATGCCAATATTATAGCGATAGAGATAAATAAAAAGGCAACAGAGTACATGAAGAAGAATATTTTGTTGAATAAAGTAAAAAATGTAAAGGCGATAAGCGGCGATGTTAAGAGGAAAGCAGTAGTTTATAAAAATTTTGCAGATAGGATAATAATGCCGCTTCCTAAAGATTCAATATCTTTTTTAGATACTGTTTGCAAGGTAGCTTCAAAAAATTGTATAGTCCATTATTATGCTTTTGTAGATATGAATATGGGATTAGAAAAATTAATAAATGAGTTGAAAATGTACTTTCATAAAAAAGGTTTCAAATTTAAAGTAGTATTTTCTAGAACAGTAAGGCCATACTCACCAGAAGTAATAGAGATAGTTTTAGATTTTAAGATTACAAGAAAATAGTAAAAAATAATAAGACATGCACCTTACTAATAAATGTTTAGAGGAAAATTAATGCAGGTATTATTTAAAAAAGTAAAACGTAAAAGCGTAAATATGAAGGGTCAAGCAACAATAGAGTTCATGAGCACCTATGGTTTTATGTTTTTAATTTTAGGGATAGCGGTAGTGGCAATATTTGTTTTAACAACTTATACTAACTCAATACAGGATACAACATGCAATACATTTAGCAATGTAGTATGTAATTATGTTGAGTACTACCCTAATACAACATATGGATATGGAGTTTTAGAACTTGCAATTGAGAACGGACAGAGTACTCCGATAAACATAACGCAAATAACTAGTAATCTAACTAATACAAATGGAGTTGGGAGTTGTTCTCCTTCATTCTTATATCCAGCACAAGAATCATTATGTAAAATAATTTTTAGTAATAGTAATATTGGATCGCAGGTTAACTCTGGAGTTTATAATATAAGTTTAGGTTATTGTAACTCTGGAGTTATGGGTTTAAATCAAACTGGTTGTATTTACAATAATAGCATTTATGGCGGGTCTTTTAGTGTTTATCCTGCAAATCAAGAGGTAACTCCTTTTGTAAGTATAGTAGGAGAGTTGCCAAAGAATAAACAAACAATTAGTGAGTTGTCACAGCCTTTAATTCCTTATAATTATACAATAATTCAAAATGGAGATTTTGTAAGTTATACCGTTGGTAATAGCATCTCATATGCCCTTGGAAACGGTGCTTATTTAGGAGATATGTACTTTGGTTTGGTAACAGTTTCTTATCCAGGAATACTTTCATCATTGAATAATGAGGATATTGCATGCTCTTCACCATATAACTCTTTGTTATCTATGAGTTACACCACATTTTATATGTATCAATCAAATACCATAACAATAAACGCTTATGCAAATAATGCCATACAGGTATATTACAAGAACTCGCAGTGGCAGAGTTGGATTCCTGCTTTTTCTTCTAGTTGGAATAGTAACTCAGGAATAACTGAATATACAATGAGTAACTCCATACCTAAAGGAATTTATCAATTAGCAGTAGTGCAACAAAGTAGTTGTGGAGATAGTGTCCAAGCTTTTCAAATAAATGGAGTTTATTCCTAATTATTTTAACAAGTATTTTGGTATTCCAACTATATCTTTAAATGAATGTAGCTGTTTACCTGCCTCATCTTCTGAGTTAAATATTTCAATTAATGTGCCTTGTTTATCTGCCATATCTAATAATTCTTTTACCTCATTGTTCCAGATTACGGAATCATTAACAAGAATGACACCAATAGAATATGAGTTTAGTGCTCCAGATACCTTTTCTATCCCAGAGATTGAGTCACCTACACGAAGTGAACTTAAAAATATATTTAAGTACTCAAATTCCTTTTTAACGTGCTCATTTTCAAATATTTTTGAAATTGTTTCGCTTTGAAGTACCTCTCTTATACCTGATCTTTCTGAATCGCTACATGACTCAAAAAATAATTTCTTCTCTAACTTTATACTGTTTTTTTCAATATATTTTTTAAAGTCATCTTTTGTGAAACCAGGTCCAGCCAATACTACTATATTTACATCTAAACCTTGAATTAATTTTATAATGCTGTCAAAATAAAGTATCTTTAACTTTTCAAACTCCTTTTCACTTATTTTTTTACTAAGCTTGCTATAAAGTTCGGTAATTATATCTATACCATATCCACGTATATATGCCAATGTTGCTTTTTCATCATCAAAAGCAATTATGGCTAACTTTGATTTTTTTGCATCTGCGACAGCTTGTTTTAATCTTTTTAGTATGTACTCTTTCCACTCTGGTTTTTCTACCTCTATTAAATCAGATGTAGCTATATTCAAAGTATGATAAGTATTCAAACGCACAAATTCCAATGGTCTTCCTTCAAGAATTTTTCCAGTTAACCTCAATCTCCATGCACTTTTATCAATCTCTACCTTTTCAAGTTGTAATTTAATAAAAACTTCTTTTTGTTCTCCAGTATCGGTTTCTGATGATTTAAATCTCCTGTAAGTATGTGCCCCTATTTTATCATTTTGATTCAAGATTATTGCAAGAAGGTATAGATCATCATATGATTCTGGAACTAACTTAATTACTTTTGAGATTTGATTAAAACTTATAATTTTCATTTTCTTCACTTAAATTTTTTTATTTAAATTAATTTAAATATACTTTAAAATAAGTAGTATTTATGTTTTATTTATTATTTTAGGTATATATTTTAGGTAAACATATGGTAGCCAGTAATATTATTATTTTTATCTTGTAGTTTTATCCGACTCGGCCAGCGTGAATTTTTTCTAGTTAGAATAGTTTAATATAATTGGCATAAGATTAGTGTAATTTTCACCCACATATGTCACAGAAAAATCCATTTGTATAGGGTAATTATTTGTGTTTGTAAGAGTGATGGTTACATTACCATATTCTACTGGTGCAAGATATTTAGCTGAATAGTTTTGAGGATAAAGCGTCCAACCTAGGTCAACTGCTGTATTATTTGAACAATAGTATCCATAGCCCTGAATATAACTGCACGTAGGCGCTGGAATATTATATTGAATATATTTAGTTAAAGATTGTGAGTATACTTGTAAAGCAAAACTTCCTATAGGAGGTTTTATGTTGAAGTATTGTTCAGAGATGTTTTGGATTTTTATTATTAGATATCCATTATATTTAACATTAAAAGTATAATTTTGTGAGCTAGGCGTTGTATAATTATTGTATAAATTGTATGTGGAGTTATAAAATTCTATGCTGTTTGTAAATGGAGGTAAAACTACTTCCTTATTCTGATAAATGTTCGCAATTATTGGTGTCTTTTGGTTTTTTTGTATATTTTGTAGTTGTGAAGTAAGGTTCTGATTCTCACTTTGCAGTTGTGTAATCTGACTTTGTAACTGTTCCGTATTACCTTGCTGATTAGAGATTACACTAGAATTGTTCTTTTGTAGTATGATCTGTGATGGCTTAGCAATGTACAGATATATTAGTATCAATATCACTATAACAAAGATATAAGTTAAAACATTTAGTCTTTGTACCTTAGTTCTTTTTTTTGTTGCCATTTTATCATCTAAATATGTTTGCCACCATAATTGAGTAAGCTTTATTCATTATTTTGTAGTAATATTTTTAGAAACCCCACAAATTAAATAACCTCCTGTTTTACATGATTTGAAGATTAAGGTCTTGATTTTATAAGTGACAACAAAGGTTATTTAAAGTTTAAATCATAATACTAAACACATGCCTCTGTAGCTCAGTGGTATATAATTATCTACACTAGAGAGCGTCTGCATGGTAAGCAGAAGGTCGCGAGTCCGATTCTCGCCGGAGGCTGATCTTTAACAATTAAGAAAGTATATAAATAATGATTTTCTATTTATTAAGGAAGTTGATGAAAAGAAAAAATAAAGAAGTTAAAGGACAAAGTGCAATGGAGTACTTGATGACTTATGGTTTGTCAATACTTCTAATAGCTGTTGTCTTAATTACACTTTTTGAGTTAGGTTTTTTCACTTCCTCACCTCTTTTTCCAAGGGTTCCTCCGGGTTCATGCAATGTATTTAGACCAGAGGGGCCAGGAACAACATACGATATTAATCTACAAGGTATTTGCAATAATGTACTACCAGATAGTGTCATGATATCTGATGGTGTAGGAGATTATGTCCAGATTTATGGCTCAAACCAAATAAACAGCAGAGAAAATATAGTAGGCAATCAGATAACCATAACCGCGTGGGTTTATGTAAGAGGCGCACCGTATCACGATATTGTAGACAAAGAAGATCAATACGGAATGAAGCTAGATTATAATAATCAACCACATAGCTGCTCACCTAGTGGTAGTAGCGGATTTTGCTTAGAGTGGGATACTGCTGAGGCTGCGAATCCTAGTGATTGGACAGGATATAGTTTCCCCATACCTAACTCTAATTTTGACCAGTGGATGTTTCTTGCAGTAACACAAAATGGCAGTGAGAAGTACTGGTATGCAAATGGTCAAGAAATAGGAAATGAGATAGTAACTAGTTCTATGACTTATATAAGCTCCAACTTAACTATAGGATCAGTGTCAACAGGATACGCTGCTATAACATATGGAAACGCTGAGTGGTTTAATGGAGATATATCTAATGTACAGTTATATAACATAAGTTTGAGTGCGAATGAAATACAAAGTCTGTATAATGAAGGATTAGGAGGGGATCCTATAAGTCTTATTGGCCTAGTTGGATGGTGGCCATTAAATGGTAATACTAATGATTACTCTGGAAACATTCAGAATGGTTTTGTTTACAATGACGTTTATAGCGGTTCCTGGGCAAACGATTATCAGTTTACTTGATTTAGAAAATACAATTATTTATGTATGGAACAGGAACAGAGTATGTGAATATAATCATGAAGAGATTACATTTGCATATGCAAAAGAGCCTTTGTTGCCTATTACAGCTATACTGTAATTACTGTCGTTGCTAAGACTTCCAATTATTCTTCCGTCACCACAAAGTATGCTTCCATTGAATGTGAGTGTTACAGATGCACCAGGCGCAATAGAATAACCGGAGTTATTAAAAGGTATTGAGATAGGGCCATTCCCAGGAAGTATCATTGTTCCGTTATTTGAAACTAAAAACATCAGTTGATTTATAGATACCATGTTAAAACCAACATGTTCTTCTGAATAGTCCTCTCCTGTCAAATTGAAAATCAATTTAGTATCAGTGTTATTGAAGTTATTAGTGTTATTGAAATTATGATAATTATGAATAATATCGAACGATAATTTTGAATAATGCATATGCCAGTTTAATGAATTATAAGCTTTTGAATCAGTAATATTCATTTTATTTGATATGTTTGTAGTTATTATTATATGAAATGGAGTTCTGCCTATTTTACTTATATTTATTTTAGAAATGTTTATGCTTAAACCCTGAAAACCATTTTTTCTTATTGCAAGTATAGAGTCGTTTTTAAGTATTACGTGTGATGTGAGTTCACCAGATAACAATATTTGTTTTATCATTATTGTTTTATTTCCATTATTTTTAATTGTTAAATTTATCTTTGTTGAATAATTTAGAATATTTGATACATTTCCATATTGTATTATATTTGCAGAGGTAATTACTAAGTTTTTGTTTGGACGCAATGCAAGAAACTCTCTGTCATTTAAATTAAATCTTTTGCCTACCTCATAATCTGTTTTGTTGTTGTATGAATAATTGCCATAGAACATAGCATTTAATGAGGGGGTCATTACAAACAAAGTAGAATTTAATAAGTATATACTAGATACAGTAGGCGAAAAATCAATAAGTAAACTTGAGTTAGAGTTAATTCTTGTTTGATTAGATAAATTAGCATATATCATTTTTTCTGGAACGCTTACAGGATAAGTAATATTGTTTATTTTTATATATGTAGAGTTTACATTTAATGCAACTCCAACAACCTTATAACTTGAGTTTAAGAATGCATTACCCATTATTTGAGTTATATTCACTAAGGACATAAGATTTACACTTCCACTACCAGACACATTTATCCATTGATAAGTATTATTGTCCTTAAGCACATTTACTGAAATTGAACTGTAATTAAGTATTAATGCAGTAGTATTTGCAGGAACATGTGGAGGATCAGTAAGTTGTACAGTTAATGAATAATTTGGGTTTACCAAAGATTTTGGAGTTATGTTTATATAATTTGAATAGAATAGAACTCCAATTAATGCAATTATTATAACCGAACCTACCGCATATGGTATTAAATTTGGAATGTTTTTTTCCTTTTTGAAATCATTAATATTAAATGAGGGGACTGTTTTATAATATTTCCATCTTTTGATAAATTCATTCTCTACCTGTTCTATTGCACCAATACGCACTAACTCATCAAAGTGCTGCTTGACAGTAGATGGAGAAAGATTCAGAATATTACTTACATCAGTTATTGTATGTTGCTTCTTTGATAGAATCTTAAGAATGTCCTTTTTTGTCTTGCCTATCTTGCTCATTGAATCTCTTAAAGTATAACTAATTAATTATAAATACATATCTTTTTATTTAGGTTATGATTAGGTTTTAATTCGGTTTTAAGAATACAGAATTATTTTTTAGATAAAAAATCCTCTATTTTTAATTGACGTATGTTTTTAACTGTTTGCCACTCATGTCTTAAATAAGGCATCAACTTGCCAGTACCTAAATTTTCCCTTATTGCAGAAATAGTATAAGAATCAGAAGGATATCCAGAGCCTATTGATAGTCCAGTTTCATCCTTTATTTTTTCTATTTCTCTATCCCTAGTTACTTTTGAGATTATACTTGCTGCAGAAACAACTGGATACCTTGAATCTGCCTTATGTTGAGATATTATATTTATTTTGTCTTTTGTTTTACGTTCTTCTTTAGTATATTTAACTCCATCAACTATTATTTTATTTTTAGAAAAAAACCCTACGCGTACACCGAATCTTTCTGAAATAACATCAGGAGAATCGAGAAATATTTTTTCAGGTTTATTTTTAATTGAGTCGATTAGCTTTGCGAAGTTAAGTGCTTCTAACTCGTTTATTGATATTTTATTTGACATAGCTGTGTTTATTTCCGTATTAGTTATTTTATAGATATTTATTTCTTCAGATAAAGAGTATATCTCATCAAAGAAAAACTCACGCTTACGTTTAGTAAGCATCTTTGAATCTCTAACTCCTATCTTTGCTAACTTACTTTCTTTGCCTTTAGAGATACTTACAATGCTTATAACTAATGGGCCTAGAACGGCGCCGCGGCCTGCTTCGTCGCCGCCGGCAATAAGAATTTGATCACCTTTATACTAATCCTTTTCTTTCGACTACTATAAAGTCATTTACTGCTAATACGCTAGAGTAAGGAATGCTTAATTTTCCACTTTTAACTGACATCTTACTTACTAGTTCGCTATCGACATTAGGTTCTATTATTAATAGATTTAATTTGCCGCTGCCTTCGTTTATCTCAGCATCTACAAATTTGCCTAAATCAAAACCATCGCTGGTTACCACTTCCTTACCTACAAGCTGTTCTGCTATCATATATTTTACCATACTATACACCGAGTTGGAATATCTAAAAATATATAATGACTTATATTTATATACTTATCTAAGAAATGAATGTTATTGAATTACCCTTATACAAATTATAAAATTGATAGTATGGAGCCAAAAAACACTGTTTTATTGTTTAAAGATAAACAAATTAGGATACTTTTAGCTATTTTAAAACAAGAAAAACAACCGTATATTTCAGATTTAGCTAAAATTACAGGAGTTACTTATGTACATACTAGCAGATTTTTATCTTCGTGTGAAAAATTAGGATTAATTTCTTATGAAAGACACGGAAAAATTAAAACTATTTTTTTAACTCCTAAAGGAAAAGAAATAACTTTACAAATACAAAGTATAATAGAAAAACTAAAGATAGAAGAAAAAAAGAGTAATAATTAATACTTATTTTTAAGTATAGACAAATTATATAACTTCTAATATTGTTCTCTTCCTCATTTCATTGATTACATGTGCATAATCTCTGTAATGTACAAAAGCAGTCAGAGTTAGTGTATAGCTACCTTTGTCTGTTCCTACTCCGCCATGAATATCAATTGAACTGAATTTTTCTTCATTTGGAGCGAGGTTTCCAAGCTTTACCTCCTTTTGTTTTGAGATCCCCATAGCATCAAAACTTAATTGTTTAGGAACCTCGATTACAATTGAACTTAAGACCGGTTCTTTTGTTATGTTCTTTATCCTTAAATTTAAGGTACAGTTGTTTTTTTGTCTCGATTTTAATCTATAAGGAACAAACTCAGTTACGAGAATAAACGGAAGTTTTTTACTTATATCTTCAGACACATCTTTTTTTCCAAACAAATCAAATAAACCCATATTATCACTTATGAAGCAGAAATATTATAATTATAAGCAATGCCATTATCGCCAATTAACCATAATCTATAAGTATTATTGGTTATGGGTATAAATATATTATTGCTTGCGAATGTTATTTCTCCGTAATAATTTAATGTGACTGTTTCGTTAGGCAATAGTATCATAGTATTAGAATTTAAGTTTGATTCATTTGAGTTAATTAAGATCAATGTTTTGTTATCTAATGGAATAAATGTCGTGTAATTTAACTCTGCTTCTTTATTGTCTAGAGATGATAAATAATTAGTTTTTATCTCTGAGATTGTTGAACTGATATTATTAGTTATTTGAGAAAAATTACCGCTTGTGTTTAGACCAATTTTTGTAGATATTTTTGAGTAATTAATACTTTCTAGTTGGGATATGAGATATGATGTAGTATTTTGATTTATATAACCGCTTATTCCAGATAGGACATTTTTAGCGTTTGTTGTTGAAATTTGAGATGTAATTGGTTTTAAGTAATTAAGAAAGTTTGACAACTCTGTATTTAGTGTAGGTGATGTTATGTTAGCACTTATCTTACTTATACTTGAGTTAAGATATGTATAATTAAGTATATTGGATAATTTTTTAATATCAGATAAATTTATGTTAAAGTTTTGGTATTTATTTACTAAAGCCATTTTGCCGGATAACTCAATACTTTTTAGTTGGATAATGTTTTGAGCTTTATTCTTTAATGTTAAACTGATTTTTGTATAATTATTAATAGTTGATAAATTATAACTTATTAACGAAAGTGTTGACAAAGCTTTTGGAAAATCTTCCTTGTATGTCGAATAATTACCGTATGACGTAGCTGATTCATAAGAAAAGAAATTTATTTTATTTTGTAAAAATAATGGTATTATTGAACCTGATATTACAAGTATTACATTTTGATTTTCACTAATATTCCCAGAGTTTATTGTTTTTGAGTAAATTGTTTTATTAAGTATGCCTACTGTGTATTTTGTATTATTAATTTCAATAGTTTCATTTGTTATATTCATTGAAATTGATGAGATTGTTGCGTTATTTGGAATATATACAGATGTGATTAGAGTACTTGTGTTTTGATTTGAAAATATTAAAACTCCTTTTGAAACAACATTCACTGGAGATATGTTACCGTAATTATTAGAGTTAATTAAAAAATTAGTATAATTTAACTCCAATGCATTCGTACCAGATGGAAGAGAAAAAAGATAATTTGCATATATAGATACAGTTTTATAAGAAGAATTAAATGAGTTAGACTTTGGAGCGAAGTTAGTAAGTATGACTACAGCTATAATCAGTAGAATAACTAAAATTGATATAATAGCTTTTTTTAACATGATATCAATAAGAAATACTCTAAAGAATATTTAAAGATTTGTTTTTAAAATTATTTCATTGAATTAGATAATAGTTCTTTTTTTATATAAAACTTCTTGAACTGTAAATTTTAGATTGTTGAGGTGATTTAACTCATTGAATTAAGTTTGCAGGGGGTGAGATTTGAACTCACGAAGGCGCTAAGCCACAGGATCTTAAGTCCTGCGCGTTTTTCCGTGGCTTTTTAGAGCCAGACCAGACTCTGCCACCCCTGCATAAAAGTTAGTTTATGCGTACATTGAGGGTCCTTGTTCAGAGACATTATCGCTAGCTGCGTAGTTATCATGAGAGTCCTTTACTTTTTTAAGCATTTCTTTTATATTTGACTCTACTTCTTTAGCCTCTTTATCAAGTTCTGTTAAGTCTATATTTATGTCTAGTATCTTATTTAAACCTTTTATTGCTTTTTCAGCATTTATGGGATCCATCAAAGAAGGGTCTACTTCTACTAAAATATTTAATGTAGGTATTCCAAATTGTGGTGCTTTTACTAAAAGACCGGCACTTACACCTGCAACAACACCTTCAGGAATTGATTTTAATCCTGTTTTTAATGCTTTTTTCATAATGTCCTTATCAGCTGAGGTTATGTATATTTCCTGAGAAGGTTTTTGCGAAGGCATGCCGCCAACTGAAATTATTTGCCTTATTGAGTACTTTCTAGCAAATGCGAGTAATTCATCAGATAATTGATGAACTAATGTAGGAGGTATTGTAAACTCTGAAATAAATAATAGTAACTTATATTTTTCTGATTTGTATATTCTTGCAGGAAACATAGGAGTATTTTTGTGTATTGCAGCTATTGGAGGGAATAGCTCACTTTCTATTCTACCAACATAATCTAAATTTAGTTTTTCTATCATGTAGCTTCCTGCCATAGGTCCTACTAATCCGATTCCTGGAAATGCTTCTATCAAATTGTAACCCGATACGCTCTGTTGCTTGTTAAGTATTATTTCTATCATAAAATCAATTATATAATATTAAAGAACATTTAAAAAACTGTTATAATGTTGCCTTTATATTTTAATGACGTAAATACGACGATATATATAAAAAGATATAGGTTATATTAGTTATTGGTGAAAATAATGAATGAAAAGATGACGAAGGAAAAAGTAGAAAGAGAAGACGGTTATCTCTACTTTGTAGGAAAAGACGGATACGCATGGAGAACTCCAATGAAAAACAATCCAAAAGGAAGAAAATCAAAAGTCGGATCAGAAAAGGTCTCAAGAGTAGACGGCTACTTGTACTTCGTTGACAAGAATGGATACATTGCGAGAACAAAGATGAATAGAAAAGGAAGAATAAGCAGAAAAAAGAGAAGATAAGTATTTTTTGATTGTGTCTTTTGATCTTTCTTTTATTTTTACTATTTTTATATTGATAAATTTTATACTAAAATAATTAGTTAAATAATAATTAATTAAATAAATTTAAAATGTTTCTACCCTTGGCCACTCTATTCCTTCAGTTACCTCTGCAATATGTAAGTCACCTATGTTACTCATCTTTCCTAATGAAATTATAGACAAGGAAATTACACAGGATATGAAAGAGTACAAGAAGTAATAAGTATTACTTATTAAGAAGGTATAACTTAAAGCCATAGATAAAATAACTAGGATCAGTGCAGAAGTTATAACTGCTTTTTCTCTTCTAACTAAAAGCAATATACCTGCAATTATACTAAATAAAACTATCAAAGGATTTTGTAGTTGATAAATATAATTAATACTTAAAGTTTTTATAAATGGAATTAAACCTAAAGATGTTAAACTTTTGAAGAAATTTAATGTAGTGTAATGAATTTGTTGATATGCATAAATAAGAAATATTGCTGCTATGATGAATAAAAATATCGATGCAACATAATTATAAATAAAGTTCTTTTTAGTAAAGATTGCTTGTGTTTTTGTTACTTGGTCTAAATCTTCCAAACAATAATTTTTATTTTTTTCTTTTGCAAGATCAGCGTAACAAAATGGCCTATGACAAAAATTACAAAGTGCATACGCACTTCTCCATGGATGATTTACACAAGAAAGACCCTTCACAGATTGTGTTTTATTTATATCCTCTTTGTTTGTTTCTAAAGTTGAAGACATAGACTCTTCAGTCATTAAATCTTTCTCAGTTAATAGATTTTTTTCTAAATCGCTATATTCGTTTGTTTTTCCTAAATCAAAAAGATTTGATTCCTTACTTAATTGTTGATTAATTTTGCTATCCAAGGATTGTGTAGTATTTTGGAATAATTTTTTACTTAATATTTCTTCTTTAGTTTTTGGATTAGATGCGATTTGATTAGAGTTCTTTTCTGATTTATCTTGTTTTGCCGGTTTTATTTTTTTATTTTGAGTTTCAAGATTTTGTTTAGTATTGTTTACCGGATTATTTTCAGTGTTAATTGTGTTTTGAGCAGTTTGGGTAGAAGGTTTAACTACCGAAGTAGGAGTATTATTTACAATAACAGAGGTATCTTGATTTGTTTTTGTATTATTAGTAATAGGTGCTTCTTTATTTTCTTTATTTTCTTCTTTTTGCTCGCTTGACAACGATGTCTTTCTTTTTTTGAATATTAAAAGATCATCAGGATTTATTGTCAAGCTTTAACACCTATTGTAATCTACGTTTTGATTCTCTTTCTGCAGCTTCTTTCTTCTTTTCGAATATTCCTCTATGTTTTGCACAACTTATACAGTAATAAAGTTTTCTTGTTGACATAAACTTTGCAGTTATTTGCGCTGAAGGATCTCCTCCGAAACGTATTACTTTCTCAAATACAACGCCTTTGTTCCTTGGCATTTTTCTACCGCAACTGTCGCATGTTACAAGTGGTTCTTTTCCTCTCAAATAAACACCTTATTATATTTATAATACAGCATAATATTAATAAGTATAGGTAAGGAGATAAAGATTAAATTCTTATACTTAAAACAAGTATTATTAAATAAATTAAATAACATTTAAATTTATAATAGTGATAAAATGAAATTACTAGTAATAGGAAATGGGGAACAACTAGAAGATACAGTTGATTTCTTTTCAGAATTAAATTTTGGGGTTGTTGGAAAGTCATTAGAACATGATGATGTTTCAGGTATTACTAAAACTATAATAGATAGTTTAGAAAAAGGTTATGGTTTAATAGTTGCATATGTCAATGATGGAATAGGAGCAGGCATTTTTTTAAATAGAGATAAAAAAATAAGAGCCGCACCATGCAGTACTGATTTGGATATAGAGTTAGCAAAGAAGAATAATGTAAATGTAATTCTTTTAAGCACTGAAGCTGATATAGATCTAAATATTTTGAAACCATTGAAAAATATAAATAATGGAAAAGTAGTAGAGGCTGATGTGAAAAAAGATAGAGAAGGATCTAGAAATGTTATAAAACGCAGTGAGACGCGAGAGCCAGTAACATACAAAGAAGATAAAAAGAGTTTAAAACAAGAAGAAATAAATGAAGAAAAACCAGAACAGGTAAATAAAAATAAAAAGGGATTTTTCAGTAATATAAAGGATTCATTAGGAATTGTTGATGAGTGATGGAACAAGAATGTGCTAAAATAACAAAGGTTATACTCCCAGCTGTAAGAGCTACTGTAGCACAAACTATGAATAATGAGTATGGCTGGACTCAAGAAAAAATTGCAAAGGAGTTAGGAGTAGTGCAGGTTGCAGTAAGTAAGTACCTAAATAATAAATACTCAAAAGATGTTCAAAAAGTTGCAGAAACTATTAAAACCAAAGGAATTGATAAGGTAATTGCGAAGGAATTAAAAAATGGCAAAACACCAAAAGAAATAACAACAATTATAGACTCTGCGTGTATTGATATTATGAATGAGATAGTGATATAGATGGAAGAATTAAACCCTTTTAAAATAACTCAGCAGCAACTTAAAAAAGCTGCAGATATAATGAATTTAGACAAAGAAGCATATGAGATACTTAGTGAACCTATGCGTACATTAACAGTAAGTATTCCAATAAAGATGCGTGATGGAAAAACAAAGGTATTCAAAGGTTTTAGGGTACATTACAATACAGCTAGAGGTCCGGCTAAGGGAGGTATAAGATTCCACCCAGAAGAAACTATAGACACAGTGAAGGCTCTTTCAGCTTGGATGACTTGGAAATCTGCACTAGCCAATATTCCTTACGGAGGGGGAAAAGGAGGGGTTATCTGTAATCCTAAAGAGCTAAACGATACAGAATTAGAGAATCTTTGTAGAGGTTATATACGCGCTATAGGAGATTTCATAGGCCCTAAGGTAGATATACCAGCACCTGATGTTTATACAACGCCACAAGAAATGGCTTGGATGATGGATGAGTATAGTAATTTAGTGGGCCATAATGAGTTCGGGGCTATAACAGGAAAGCCGCTAGAGGTAGGAGGTTCGGAAGGTAGATTTGACTCTACGGCTATGGGAGGAATGTATGTTTTAAGAGAAGCTGCAAAACTCAAAAAGATAAATCTTAAAAAAGCTAGAATAGCAATACAGGGTTTTGGAAATGCAGGTAACTTTGCTTTTGATTTATCAAAAAAATTATTTGGTTCGAATATAGTAGCAATAAGTGATTCTTCAGGAGCAGTATATAGTGAAAAGGGTTTAGATTACCAGAAATTAAAAAAGGCAAAGGAAGAAACTGGAAGCATAGATGGTTGTAAGGGTGTTGAGAAATTAACAAACGAAGAACTTTTGGAGTTAGATGTTGATGTTTTAATCCCTGCTGCAATAGAAAATCAAATAACTGAAAAGAATGCAGATAAGATAAATACTAAAATACTTTTAGAGCTTGCAAACGGTCCAGTCACGCCAGGAGCTGATGATATTTTATTCAATAAAGGAATATTTGATCTTCCTGACTTTTTAGTTAACTCCGGAGGAGTTATAGTTTCTTACTTTGAATGGGTTCAGAATATACAAAGTTTTTATTGGACTCAGGAAGACGTTTATAAAAGATTAGATTCTATAATAACAACTTCATTTAAAGATGTAATTAAGACGCAGATGGAGTACAAATCTAATAACAAAAAAATAAGTCCAAGGATGGCAGCGTATATAATTGCAATAAAAAGAGTTGCGGATACAATGAAGGTTCGTGGATGGTATTAAGCCATTTACTATATTGTTTTTAGAAGTTAATAATTAATTCTTTATTATTTGGAAAAGCAGATGTTGGTTAGATGGTAGAAACTCCAGATTATTTAATTTTAAAAAGATATGGAAGTGCAGAGCTTAGACAGTATAAAAATCTTATTCTCATAACAGCTACAAAAAATAAAGAAGATGAGTATAGTGTATTTGGCATATTGGCAAAGTATATTTTTGGAGGTAATAATGAGGGTAAAAAAATCAAGATGACTGCACCTGTATTCACTTCTAAAAATAATGAAAAAGGCAAAGAAACGTTTTCAATGAGTTTTGTAGTGCCTAAAAAGTATAAAATTGGAACATTACCAAAACCATTAAAAAATAATATAACTTTTGAAGAGAAAAAAATTATGAAGTTATTAGTTTTAAGGTTTTCTGGAAGTGTTAATGATAAAAAAACATTAGATAAAACAAATGAATTAAAGATAATATTGAAAGAAAACAATATAAGACCAAAAAGAATTTTTTTGATGCAGTATAACCCACCTTGGACTCTTCCCTTCTTAAGAAGAAATGAGGTTGCTGCTGAGATATGATAATATGAAAGTAAAGTATATTTACTATAAATTTAAATATCAAGAAATACTTAAATAAATGGATAGTATGTCAACTCAAACAATTGTTAGCAGCCATATAGTTAAATTTTCTGAGATTGAAAATACAAAGATATTCATAACTAATGAAAAAGCAAATTATAATGATTCAATCAAATTACTTCATAGGAATGAATTATTTCAAATAGGATATAAAAATATTTTAAAGGAGATAATAAGAACTCCGAAATTAATAGATAATTTATTAGGAAAAGGATTTTATTTGAAGGATAGAAATAATTTAAAAGGAGGATTTTATACCTTCGATAATGAAGGTAACTTAAATATTGGAAAAGGAGATTTAGAAAGAACTGTTTTTGTTTGGAATAAGATAATTGAAGATGTGCCATTAATATTTAGGACAGAAAATGACAACAAAGCAGTAACAAATCGTGCAAGATACACAATACATGCAGTTTATGATGAATCAACAGTAGTGCCATTGATAGTTGGAATAAAAGTTGATTCTACTATTAATTCAATAAAAAGAGATTGAATGAAAAAATAGCTATTTAGCGCATTTATAAAAAAGACCCAAGAAAAAACAGCAGATAATATTCATTTTTTATTTGAGATAATGACCTTCTCCTAGGGCTTTAGCCCTAGGTATCAATTAGGTCAAGACACTTATGCAAGTCTCGCCTGTTCAGATACCATATAATATGAACCCAAATTAACGTTCTAACCTATTACCTAGCTCTTTAATCATTCTTTGCACAGCTCCTTCATCATCTCCTTTGACGCGCCCGCTTAAGTTCTCTACCCAATCTTTATCCAAGAACTTCTTTCCGTGCAAAGCACCTACAGCTGCACCTACTATTGAAGCAATTGTATCGTTGTCCCTTGTATAATTAACAGACTCGATAATTGCTTGCCTCGGTTCGTTAATGTTATTAAGTATTATGAATAATGTGATAGGCACAGTTTCCATAAGAAACGCACCTGAGCCAACCTTTCGGTGAAATTCTATTGTTTTCCACTTTTCTTTTAAACCTAAATTTACGCATTTTTCAATAAATATTCCAGCATCTCCAGAATAAATATCATTATTAAAGAGGTCGTCATTTATTTCTCGTCTTGTAGTGCAGTCTTCACCTCCAGTTATTGAAGATACTATTTTAGAAAACTTCTTGAGTTGTTCCTCCTTATCTATCTCTCCTACGTTTTTATGTATAAAATCCCATAACATATCGACATAAGCTACCGAACTAGCTATAGCCAAAGCATCATTGTGCGTAAGCATAGTATCAAGAACCGCATCAGAATACAGACCTATTGGATAATTTATGTGTGGTACAATTACTGGAGCTATCCTCATAAGAGCGCCATTGCTGCTTCTTTTCACTCCAGCCTTATACCAAGGTATCTTCTCATCTTTGTAATTTTTAATGAACCCCCTAACTGTCTTACCCATTCCATAAATGTGATGAGAACAGAAAACATCGGCTAATTCTTTTATATCTAAATATCCGCTCTTCAGAAAAACTTCTACAGTATCAAAAGCTAATTGGGTGTCGTCTGAAGGAAACCCTTTGCGCTTTTTGCCCAAATGTTTGTTTGGAAGATAGCTCTTTATTATCCCATATTTCTTATTTCTTCTACTTACACTTCCACTTTCACTAGTATTGCCAAGTGAATCTCCAATTGCCGATCCTAATAACATTCCCTCAATTCTATCAAATTTCGGTAAGTCATAATTCTTAGGTTTTTTAAATATTATTTCATCTTCTTTACAATTTATGTAGCCTTTAGAAAACAATTCCCTTACAGTTTCTACATTATATTTCATCCAACATCACTCGGTCCCATATTCGGATTCATTTTTAATATTTTAGGAACCTGACAAATTATAAACCTTAAGGTCTTATAAATTCTATTTTCCTCTTCTCTCTTTTTGATATAGTGAGAGTTACGTCTCCTGTAGACGGGTTTGGTCGCCTGCCAGGAGAACGAAACAATGGAAATATATGAGTTAAAGAATAAATTAATAGAGGTTTGGGCCGCTGCACGCATAATAGTGCAGAAGTATGGGAAAGCAAATCGTGAATATTGCAATAGAAAATGGACTAATGGTAATAAGGTTAGTAGAATTTCCGAAACTTTGAAACTTTCAGAGTTTCCTAAAGAAACGAGGAACTATACAATCAATTAGAAAAGAAAATCTATAATCCGAATCAACATGTGGCTAAAGAAACTAAAGCAAAAGGTATTGCTTTCGAAATAAATGATACTAATTTTGTCGAAATAGACCATGAAAGAATAGTATTAAGCCTTGCTAAACCTCAGAAACGGAGAACTAAAAGATAGAAAAGGACTAGCAAGAGATGTCAGAAATATTGGACATTGGGAAAATAATGATTATAAAATATCGATATCAGAAACGGATGAGTTGCTTTACTTGTTTACCCTTATAAAACAGAGCTATAATAAAACTGTTTCTTAATTATAGAAACACCTCTCTTTCCCAACCCTTCCCCATGCTAAACTGTTTTATTAAAAGGTAACATTTGGGGCTTCTATGTACAACTCTGCAAAAAATCTGGGGGGGTTATATATAAGTCATAGATTTTGCACCCCTTTTTTGTGGAAGAGCATTTTTAATTTCTTTTATTAATTGTGTGAGCCTTAATCCGTTCTCTTTTATAGATAAGATTTCTAATGCCTTGTTAGTAATCAATTCTTTATTTGTTGGCATATATTTTATTCTGTCAGCAAATTTATAAATCCTTCCTTGAATTATCTTTATAGGAATTTGACATTTACATTTAATCATATCTTCAATTTCAAAAAAGTCGTTCAATAAAATAGTAAATATCTAAGAATACATGAAAACACGTG
>JAJYYF010000008.1 GCA_021801225.1 Microcaldota archaeon
AGCGGATCTATTTGGATCCGCTTCTACATTTTGCGTGTCTGGATCTACTATGAAACTTAGTTTTATTCCTTTATTATTTGCAGATTTTTCAAGAGACTTTATGACTGGACTTTCTTTAATATCATTGAAATTTATTGGTTTCATGTCTAACTTTATCTTTTTTGATTCAAGCTTTGCAACATTCAATATTTGGGCTATTAACTGTAGTAATCTATCTCCTTCATTTATTATTATTTCAAGATTTTTTTTCTGATCTTCGTTAAGCTGGCCGAACTCTTCAGCAATCATTAATTTTGAAAAACCCATTATATTTGTTATTGGTGTTTTAAGATCGTGTGATACATTGTAAATGAACTGCGTCTTTAGCTGTCCTTCATCCTTTAATTTTTCATTTTTTTTAGTTAGTTCATTAATAATGATTTCTGATTGTAAAAGTTTATTTCTTGTAGCTAATTCTTTTCCTATAAACATAAATCCATTTATCTTCCCATCGAGGTCATAGGTTGGCTTTACTGTTTGTAAGGTAGGTAATGGCTCTCCATTATTTTTATTTTGGATAGTTACCTCCATTCCATTAAGTACGCCACCTTTTTTAACTATATCAAAGGAATTTGTTATTTTTCTTTGACTTTCTCTATCTACACAGATATTAAAGATATCGATGTCCTTTAAAATATTCATATTGTACCCAGTTATCTTTTCAAAACTCTCATTGACACTTTGTATATACCCAGATGTGTCTGTAGTGATTATCATCTCACCAGAAAATTTAATCATTTCTTGAATGGTTTTATTTAAGACGCCCAGGTATTTTTCAGTATCTCTGGATATAATCCCAAATATTAAATCTTTATTTTTATTCAGAATGAGTTTTACGCCGACTAAAGAGTCGTTTTGAAGTTTGAGTTTTAAATCAAAAACATTAGATGTAAAATCCTCAGAAAGATTATTTTTTATGTCTTTCTCATCGAATAGCTCAAAAAGTGCTCTGCCTATAAAGTATTCTTTATCTAATTGGTGCCCATCTACACTTCCGCCTGCCCAGTATATCTTGAATTTTTTATCCATTAGTAAATAAAACTGTGTTTTGTTTGATTCAATGAGTTTTTGCATATTCTTTCCGTAATCCGTATCTGTTGTTTCATAAAAAAGTAGATAATACTCTGAGTTATTTATTTTATTTACGAAAACATTAAAGGTTCTTTGAGAAAAGTTTAATTTTGTATACGTAGATGGTACTTCTAAAAATTTCTTTTCTTTGAAATCAAAAAGAGTATCTATCTCAAAACCTTCAGGATATTGTATATTTTTCTCTATTATATCAAGAAATTTTTTATTATGTTTTAATATTTTTTTATTGTTATCTATTATAACTTGAGGAAATGGATTATTAAAAAGTATATCGAAATAATTTTTTAATGCATAACTATTATTTTCATTGATTTTCTTTTCGTATTCTTCCCCTATTAAATCGCCAATGAATCCATAAAGCTTGAGGTTTTTTTGATCGAAGGAGTTTTCTTTCAAAGAAAGCAAAACAATTATCCCAAATTGGATATTTTTTGTTTTTATTGGAAGCATAAGGCAGCTTTTAAAATTTTTATTTTTGTAGTTTATTAATTCAGGAAAAGCAGAATAGCCGCTCAGGTTATTATCCAGGTAAGGTTTTTCAGTGTTTATTAAGAAATCATCAGTTTGAGTTCTGTCGTTAGGGTTAATATAAAAATCCTTGATCTTGAAATCATCTGCACCTAAGAATTTTCTGAGTTTTTCTCCGACAAAATTTAAATAAGTTTGATTTGAAGATATTTCAGGGTATCTTATACTATCAAAAAGTTCCAGAATCTTTACATCCATTTTTATACCTAATAATTTATATCTTAATATATAAAATCTATAAAAATATGTGTTAAAAATGGATATAAATACGGTGTTCGAAGGCGTATACAAGATAGATAAGAGGTTAGCTACAAAAAGTATAGCTCCTGGATATAGAGTATATGATGAGGAGTTAATTAAATTGAAAAACAACGAATATAGATTATGGAATCCTTATAGAAGCAAGCTTGCTGCTGCGATTATAAACGGTTTATCTGAGTTAAATATTAAAAATTGTTCACAGGTTCTTTACCTAGGTGCATCTACTGGAACAACAGTTAGCCATGTGAGTGATATTGTAGGGAATGAAGGCAATGTTTTTGCGGTTGAGATATCGAAAAGAAGTATGAGAGATCTTTTGGCCCTTTGTGAAAAACGCGAGAATATTCTACCTATTTTTGAAGATGCGATGAATACAGAGGCATACTCTTCTGAGATAGGAGAGGTTGATGTTATATATGAAGATGTTGCTGCGCCTACTCAAGATAAAATTTTAATTAAAAATTCAGAACTCCTTAAGGAAGGAGGCTCTGCTTATGTTGCAATAAAATCCCAAAGTATTGATGTATCCAAAGATCCAAAAATTATCTTCGAGGAGTTTATAAAAAATGTTTCACATAAATTTAAAGTAGTACAAAGAGTAAAAATAGAACCTTTTGATAAATTACATTTATTTTTACATCTTAAAAAATTATAACTTGATATTTATACAATCAAACGAATATTATTAAAAACTCAAAAGTAATATAAAGTTTAATTACTAACTTAATTTCATGATAAAAGATTTAAGGTACATACAACTAATTAAAAAAACATCAGAATCTTTGTTCCCAGTAGTATGCAATAACTGTGGTTCAAAAACTTTAATACAAGGTAATGTTGGAATTTGCACAGTTTGCGAGTTAGTTATAATAAAGGAAGAAAACGATTTGCAGAGTAAGTTATTTGAGACGGTAGTACCATTATTAACAAAAACCTCAATTCCTGAAGCAACGAAGGCTCTTGAGTCGCTTTCTAAAAATGCTAATACACCAAGTAGTTCTTATGTGATTGGTGTTTTTTATAGTATTTTATCTGATTATGCGTACTTTAACCTTAATTATAATGATAAAGGCTTCATGGAAGAAAATGCAACGAATAAGTATCTTTCATTAGATTTAACTTCAAAATCAAAGGAGTTTTTTTTCAGAGCTTTAAAGTTAATATCAAATCTTGAACAAAAAGGTGATGATAACTTATATTTAGAGTTCATTTCTAATATTAAACTAGGAAGACTTTTTTATGCACTTAACTCATTAAAAACTCTTAATACAAATAAGACAGAGATTTACTGTAATTATGCCAATATGGTGTACGCTGTAGAATCAAGAAGAAAAGATGCTGAACATTTCGTAAGGCCTATGTTAAGTAAATCATTAAACGCATTTTATTATTTTTCGAAGGTATTGGCGCAAAAAAAACAACTTGAAGATGCAATAAGCATACTTACATTCATTAATCAAAATATAAACATGCCGATCTCTTATTCTTATTTAATTAAATTAGAGAGTATCTTGGCTGCTGCTGGTTTTAATTAATATACTTTTTAAAGATTAAAGATCTCTAAAAAATATTCATAATAATAGATAGCTTATACAGGAATCCGATTGATAAAGATATAAAGGAATAGCCAACTTTAGAAGTTAGCTTTTTTAAAGAACCTTTGATAATCAACCAGTATATGGAATATAAGCTGCACACACGTTTCCTACGCCATTTTGGAAGTTATAGGTGTTTTCTAAATCAGTATAATTTATACCTTGGAATATGCCCATGAACTTTATATTTGATATTGCACCTGTACTCCCATTTAATAGTAAGGATATTGCTGTTCCACTATACTGAGCTATCTTTGATTTTGAGGTATAATTGACTATGTAATTGGAGTTAATAGGACCTGTTATTACCTGTGTAATCATTGTAGGTGTGTTCAAGGTTACATTTGCATAAGAGAAAGGACCTACTGGTTTTATACCAGTATCTGCGAGTATGGTTTGATTATATAGTGACTCAGTACATTGAGTTTCCTCAGCATAAAGAACATTTATATTTGAGGTTAATTTGCCTATAGAACTATTTGATGCATCATTTACTATAGATTGAGGTATATTTTGATTTGATGATGTTGTAGTTGTTACTGGCGTACTAACTACTGTAGTAGGAGATGTTGATTGTGAGGTACTTTGTGAAGAGCTTTGAGAAGATGTACTTTGGACAGTAGTAACTTGATTATTTGATTGACTTTGTGAAGGAGATGAAGGCTGTGACGATCTAATATTATAACTTACTGGAATTGTAAGCCCAGATGGTATAGGAGTCAACTGTACTTTTGCGTATGTTGAGTTGCTATTAATCAACTTTACCTGAAGATCTGCGTTACTATTACCAAATGTACTTATATTCAAAGTATAGTTTGGATTAAGAATAAATGATACTATGGTGCTTGAAAGCACAGGAGATTGTGATATTAAAATACCTGCAGATGAGTTTGTTACATTATTTAAATAAAAAGAAAATGTGCTTTGATATGAAGGTAATGCGAACTGTAATGTAGATCCTTGTTTAAGTATAAAGGTTTGTTCTTGTGTAATTTTATTTACACCGCCTAGTGATAATAAGATAAGTACTGCTATTGCGATTACAATAATTCCTATTATTATAAAAGTTGTTGGATTCCTTTTTCTTTTAAAACCGTGCTTCTGATACGCATATCCTTTATGTTTAAAACTTAAACTGGCCATGAAAATATTTATAATAAAAGAATTTAATAATGTTTTGCTATTAAGATGGCAGAAATCTTAACAAATGTTTTTTGTTTTTATGGTTAATCCTCGAATATTTTATCTAGGTCTACGTTCTTTGATTCTTCCAGTTTTTTCTTTATCCCTACATCTGAGTAATCAGCAAACTCTACTCCGCCTAAAACAACCATTATTTTTATTGCGCTTTTTTGCATTGTAGGATCTATTCTTGCACCCCACTTCATCATTGCGTCCTCGCTTATGCGTGCAGCTACTTCTTGGAAAATTTTTTCTGCTTCTCTTAATGTCAAGTCCTCTCCCCCTATTATATTTACTAGAGCCTTTTTAGCCGTAGATAGATCAACATCTAAAAGTGGACTGCTTAGTGTGTTATTTATTGCAACTGAGGCTCTATCATTAGTTTGTGTTGAGTTGGCTTCTCCTATACCTATTACAGCGTAGCCAGAGTCTTTCAATACGCTTCTTAAATCAGCAAAGTCTAGGTTCACCATTCCTGGCTTAGTCACCATCTCTATTATCCCTTTGGTAGCGTTAGCTAGTATCTCATCGCTTATTCTAAATGCCATATTCAATGGAAGATCTGGAGCTACTGAGAGCAGTTTATCATTAGGTATAATTATTGTGGTGTCTGTAACTCTTTTTAATCTAGATAGCCCTTCTAGTGCATTTCTAAGACGTGTTTTCCCCTCGCTTGAAAATGGAAGCGTGACTATTGCAACTGTTAACGCACCTGCTTCTTTTGCTTCATGTGCGATTATTGGTGCAGAGCCTGTTCCAGTTCCACCGCCCATACCCCCAGTTATGAAAACTAATTGAGCATCATTGAGTATATGCTTAATTTCATCTTTACTTTCTATAGCAGACTCTTCGCCTAATTTAGGATCGCTTCCTGCGCCTAAACCTCTTGTTATTTTTTTACCGATTAAGACTTTCCTATTTGACTTTATTTTTGCAAGATGCGATGCGTCTGTGTTCATAGCTATTAGATTAATGCCTTCGATATTTATCTCCGAGATGCGGTTAATAGTGTTTGAACCAGAACCACCTGCACCTACAACATAAATCTTAGGTTTTGCAGATTCAATAAACTTGAGTAGTTCTTCATCGTCTTGAGAAACAAATTCTTTATTAGCCATTAAAGTCGCCTTTTTTATTATATACAAACAAAAACATAAAAAGATTTGCAGATAATACAAAATGTACTGTAAATGATTTTTTGTAGAAAAAGCTTTTAATCAATATCATATATAAGAGTATTGAATAGTTATGAATAGTGATTAGGATGGATATTGAAAGTAAATTAGCAATAATTAAGTCAGAGCCTACTGAAGAGATAGTTACTGAGCAGGATTTAAAAGAAGTTTTGGAAACAAAGACCAACCCTATTCATTATTTTGGATTAGAGATAAGTGGCATGCCGCATATAGGACACATTTTATGTGCTGGTAAAAAGGTTAATGATTTAGCTAAGATTGGTTTTCAGACAAATATACTCTTAGCTGATTGGCACACTGTGGCAAATCAAAAACTAGGAGGAGATTGGGAAAGGATTAAGAAAGCTAGTGAGTTTTATAGAAAGCTTTTTTCAATTGCATGCCCTTCAGCTAAGGTTACACTTGGTTCGGATTTATATAATAACAACAATGATTACTGGAAAGAAGTTATGAAAATAGCAACTAGGACAACCATCGCTAGGGCTACACGCACATTAATAATTCAGGGAAGGAGCGAGAAGGATACGCTATATGTTTCACAGTATATTTACCCTATAATGCAAGCAGCTGATATAAGAGCTTTTGATGCTGATCTCGCTCATGCTGGAATGGATCAACGAAAGGTCCATATGCTAGCTAGAGAGTCATTCAAAGATTCAGGTTATAAAAAACCATTAGCACTTTTGCATACACACTTAATTCAATCACTTCTTGAGCCTCCAAAGGTACATGAAAGCGCAGATAAAGAGGAGATAGTTACTGCGATGAAGATGAGCAAATCAAAGCAAGGCTCAGCAATACCTATACTTGCAGATGAGAAAGAAGTTAAAAAAATAATTAGTGGAGGATGGTGCCCTGAGGGAGTAACAACAGAGAATCCAGTACTGGGTTTGTGTAAATATATAATAATTCCAACATTAGGCAAGTTAAAAATTGAAAGGCCCCAGAAGTATGGAGGGGATTTGGAGTTTGATGATTATGGTTCTTTGGAAAAGGAGTTTTCAAGTAAGAAACTTCATCCTGCTGATTTGAAAAATGCTGTTTCAAGTAGTTTAATAAAAATAATGGAGCCTATAACAAAAACATTTTCAAGTAAAAAAGAAGAGATTGAGGCTCTTTTCAAATAAGTTTAACGACTCGTAAAGCTAATCACAATATAAGGTTAGGTACGCCGGGGTAGGGATTTGAACCCTAAATTCCAAAGGAAACCGGTTGCCTTGTTTGCATCATCAAATCAGCTCTTGAGATGTAAATCTCGAGACCGGCGCGTTACCGGATTCCGCCACCCCGGCAGTGTTTATTTTAAATAACTTTATTAATATATATCTTCACATTTAAATAAGATTACAGTCTAAGTGAAATGTTAGGAAGACTTTTATGGAAAAAAAGGGCAAACGAGAAGTATTTGGAAGGATTTTTGCAGTAGTGGTTTTTGCTGCGCTAACCCTTTTCGGATTTGGATTTTCAGCATACCTTATTTATAATGCAAATAATATGTATAGCTACTTTCTTGCTTTCTCTTATCTAATATTATCAATAGTAGCAGGCCTTTTCAACACATTTACAGCTTACTCTTATTATAGATCATACTTATATGATGAATACCTTAAAAAAATTCAACAAAATCTTAAGCCAGTTAAAAAATTCCCTAAGGTTGCAGTTGCTGTTGCTGTATTTAATGAAAATTCAAATGAAGTAATTAAAAACATGGAAAGATTGTTGGAGTTGGAGTATCCAAAAGACAAAATTAATTTTTATATGTTGGACGACTCTACAGATACTCAAAAAGCATCTGCAGTGAAACTAGCTTCTTTGAAGTATAACTACAAATATATACACAGAACAGACAGAAAGGGGTATAAGGCAGGGGCTTTGAATAATTTATTAGAACAGTTAAATGAAGAGTACTTAGCAGTATTTGATTATGATGAGTATTTAACAAATAAAAAATTCTTGATGGAGTTATTACCATATTTTCAAGATAATAAATTAGCTTATATACAGACAGAAAAACGATATAAAAAACATACTTTCTTTTCAGATACTATAGATTTATTTGATGCATTTTTCTTTAAATTTATACAGCCATCAAGAGCACTTAATAATACAGCAATATTTGCAGGCTCGTGTGGTTTGATAAAAGTAGATTCACTTAAAAAAATAGGAGGATTTCCAGAGTATGTTATAGAGGATACCTTCTTTAGTTTTGAATCGGATATTCATGGATATAAAAGCCTGTATGTACCAAAGGTTTACGCTTTAGGAAAGCCTATTGAAAGTTTTACTGAGTTAGTAAAACAACAATGGAGGTACAATTACGGTGATACCCAATTTTTAGGATACTTTATAAAAAGGACTAGACATAACACTAAAAAAGCTCTTTCTCCGTTGTCAAATGTAGATTATATGACACATGGATTTGGATTGAATTATATCTCCGTAATGTTAGTTTTATTTACAATAATATCCATAATGATAGTCTTTTCACAGTTGCCTATTGCGCAGATAAATCTTTCTAATATCTTTACTTCGCAGTATATAAGCTTTGATTTGGAGCTATTAGGAATGGGAGCACTTTTTGTTTCTATAATAGCACCAATAATAATAACAAAAATATACTTTAATTCGGTAAAAAAAGGATTTATGATTTTCTTATTGAACTTTGCTTTGGCTTTTGTAAGAGCAAAGGCCGCATTTTCAGCAATATTTAGAAACAAGTATAAAGTAATATGGGACAGACATTCAAAAAATGATAAATATGGAAAAATTATTTATGCCATAAGAAACTCAGTCTTTGAGATTGTATTTTCAGGGATGCTTTTTGTATTTAGTATTTTTGCAATATTAATAAATAATACATTTGGAGGAGTATGGTTGTTATGGTATGGTCTACTATACTTCTCAACTTTAATTATGTTTTATAGGTATGGATGATTTAATGATTTATTTTAAAAAATATAAATCAGAAAACGGAGACATAATTGCTATGTGTGACAAAAACATAATTGGTAAAACATACAAGGATAAAAAAACAGGAGTTGTTATTGATTTAGATAAATATGCAAATTTTTATAAAGGGGAGCTTGTAGAACCAGATGAAGCATTTAATATGTTAAAGGATGTCTATTTGTATACAGGAAATATAGTAGGAGACGAATCAGTAAGTGTTGTAATAAAAGCAGGACTAGCTGAAGGCACAGAGGTAATAAAAATAGATAAAGTGCCTTCTTTACATATTTACCGAATAATGAATCAGTAATTAACCAGCATTATCTTTATCAGTATCGTTTTTTAGTAGTAGTATTGCCTGAGCCATATCTCCGTTTGAGTCTTCTATTGCTTTTTTGAGTTTATCTTTATTTAGAACTCCAGTTTGTTCTTCTAGAAACTTAATGTCTTCCTCATTTATCTCTGCCTTTGATTTATCTTTTTCTGATATATCTCCGCCAGTTATCTGATATGTTTTAGTTCCTTGAGCTTCTATTATAGAAACATTCGGACCTTCTATAATTATGTCTTTATCCGGACATTCTAAAATAACTCTAATAGTATCAAGTTCTGTGTTTTTAATACCCATGCTATCCATCATTCTTTTTAGCATTCTGGGATCCATATTAGGCATCATTATATCACAGTAATATTTACAAGTAAAAAGTTAAATAATGTTGTGAGTGTTTATCAAATATATGTATAAAGTTAAAAAATATAAAATTAAAAATGGTAAACTTTTTGAGATTAAATTGGAGTTTTCTGATAAAATAAATAATATTAGAATTTTTGGGGATTTTTTTGTTTATCCTGATGAAGGATTAGAGTTAATAGAAAAGGAGTTAATCAATTGCAATATTAAAAAGGATGATATCAAGTTAAGAATAGATGAATGTTTAAGGAAAAATAATATAGAGCTGATAGGGATTGATTCTATCTCAATAACTACGGCAATTTTAGAGATGATTCAATGAATTGGAGAGTTTTAGAGTTAGGAACATTCTCGTGTTATGAAAACATGGCAATAGATGAAGCCATATCCGAAGGAGTTTTTGAAGGTACTTCTGAACCAACAATACGTTTTTATAAATGGAGTCCTAGTGCTGTTTCGATAGGAAGATTTCAAAGTATGAATGAAGAAGTTAGTATAGAAAATTGCAATAAGCTCAATATAAATTATTTAAGGAGGATAACGGGTGGTGGAGCTGTGTTTCATGATTCAGATGGAGAACTTACATATAGCATTATTGGAAATGAAGAACTTTTCCCAAAAGGAATACGAGAGAGCTATAAAGAAATTTGTGGTTATCTAGTTAATGGTTTGAAAAGACTTGGAATTAATGCTTCATTTGCACCTATAAATGATATAATTGTAGGAAATAAAAAAATATCTGGAAGTGCACAGTCTAGAAATAATAAAATACTTTTACAACATGGAACTATACTTTATGACATTAATATTAGAAAGATGTTCTCTGTACTTAATGTAAGCAAGGAAAAAATATCAGATAAGATGATATCGAGTGTTGAGGAAAGGGTAACTTCTATAAAAAATCAAAATCCTAATATTGATTTCGAGTCATTATATAAAGAACTTTTATATTCTTTCACTGAAAACAAACAGGCATTCTTCGGTAAATTAACAGAAAAAGAAAGGATTAGAGTTAAGGAGTTGATTAAAAAATATCAGAGTAATGAGTGGAACTTTTACAGATAAATATTATTTTTTAATCTTTTAAAGAAAAACTCTCCTGCTTTGTAAGAACTCCTGACAAAAGGACCCGATGCAACAAATAAGAAGCCTTTTTCTTCAGCTATTTTTTTAAAATAATTGAACTTTTCTGGAGTAACGTACTCTTTTACCTCGGCGTGAATGTTTGATGGCCGGAGATACTGACCCATTGCAAAAAAATCTACATTGTTATCTCTTAAATCAGACATAGTTTCAATTACTTCATATTGAGTTTCTCCCATACCCAACATTATTGCAGATTTGGTGTATATCTTATTATCTAATTTTTTGACATTTTTCAATAGAGAGAGTGTTTGATCATAATTAGCTCTTCTATCTCTTATTTTATTTGATAAACTACGAACGGTTTCTAAATTATTCCCAATCACATCGGGTTTTGCATCAGTTATATTTTTTAATAAAGAGATATCTCCTGAAAAATCTGGAATTAGAACCTCAATTATTGTGTTGGGATTTTCTTTTTTTATTTCTTTCACACAACTTGCAAAATGAGAAGCACCTTGATCTGGAAGATCATCTCTACATACAGAGGTTATAACAACATAATCCAAACCCCAATCTTTTATTGTTTTTGCAAGAAGGGTAGGTTCAAGTATATTTGGCTTTTCTCCTATTGCACTTTTCTTAACTGCACAGAATCTACAACCACGAGTACAAAGACCGCCTAAAACCATAAATGTTGCTGTGCCTGAACTCCAACATTCAGAAGCGTTTGGACAGTGCGCATCACTGCATACAGTATGTAAACCGCGTTTCTGTATTGTTTCTTTTATCTCAGAGTACTTTTCAGTAGAAGCTGGTTTTATAGACAACCAATCAGGCAACATTTAAATCAAATAAAATAAATACTATGAATTAAAGAATTTATCTTAACTTTAGATTTAGTAAATTACGTGTAACTATTGGGGAGTTGTTCCATAGCCAAGAGATTGATAACCATTTTCTATAGTTTGTATAGGATAGTTTGGAGCACTGTAATTTCCGTACAGATATGAGTAAGTTATATTTCTAGAAAGGTAACAATTGTAATTATTGTATGTATAATTATAGCAGTTCCCATTTAAAGGATACCATGCAACAACATTTGAGGTAACTGGGGAGCTGTAGATGCCTTCATTGTACAAATTTTGAACCTCTGGTAGAGATAATGTATTTGAGTATAATTGAAGATTTGATATTGAACCGTTAAAGCCATAGTTTAAATTAAATAATGAGCCCAGTGTAAGATTAGTTATCGGCATGTTTGCCATATTCGATGTACCTACTACAGAGTTGTTCAGATATAATGTATATGAGTTTCCATTTTTACTTACAGAGATTAAGTACCATGTCATAGGTTTTATTGTTTGTGTTGTTATAGTATTTATTCCGTCAGTAAGGGCAAAGTTAGTTCCAGATGATGTTACTATTATTCCATTAACTCCTGAAAAGCTCAAAGGATACTCTTCTGAAGAGATCTTACCTGGAAGAACCCACATAGATAAACCAAAGTTACCTGATAATTGAATGTTTGATAATAGTATTGAGTCGTAGTTAAACTTTGCAACTTGTAGATTAGCTCCATTTTCTAGAGGAGCAGAGCCTAGATATACACCGCCTAAGCTAGAGTCATAACATGAAAATGTATTACTACAAAACACACCTGGGAGTTTTACTGCATTAAGATTTTGATTTTGTGGAGTTATTACAGAGCCGTTTAATGAAGAATAAAGAACATTATTAGGGTAACTAAACGGTTGAGTGTTGATTAAATTGTGAAGGTTTCCATTTAATGGATACCACGCTACAACTCCTGAAAATGTTATTGGGGCTGAACCTAAACCGGCATTGTATAACTCACTTACTTGCTGTGGTGTTAATTGAGTAGTGTATATTTGTGCATCAGCTAGATCTCCATTAAAGTAGTACCAACCGCCAGGAGAATCTGGCCAAGAGCTTATGTATCCAGTGCCTAGCTCGTAGTAATATACAGTGTTAAAACCGTCTTCAGAATAAGAGTCTGAGCCTATTTTTTTACCATCAATGTATAATGTTTCAACTCCATTTGAGTAGGTATCAACAAGATAATGCCACTTACCGTCATTATATGCCTTTGTAGATACTATTTGATCTGAGGTTGCACCATGCCAAAACATGCTTGCATGTATAAGATTATCTGTTCCGATATATATGGAAGGTACCCAACCGCTAGGAGTATTAGGTATTTGACTACTTTCCTGCCCGAGTATAACTCCACCACTAGTTGTTTTAAACCATACACCAAATGAAAGAGTATAGCTATCAGTACTTCCAGAGGTAGGGAAGTTGAATAACTGCTCCGGTAAATATAGATAAGAGTTTACTCCGTTGAAATAAGATACGTTTGTTGTAGGAACTCCATTTATTCTATTAGTAAAGGTTGCTGTTGAGGAGATTGTAATTGTATTTTGCCCGCTTAAATCATTTGTGTTTCCATTTAAGTCAAACCATCCTACAAGACCGTCATTCGATATTGGTATTCCATTAAGATCCCTTTTGTAAAGAAGGTTCATTGATGATTTTGAAAGTGTTGAGTTGTATATTTGTATATTCGACAATGAACCGTTAAAGAACTCTGAACCTAAATTGCTTCCTAGATACATATTTGTCCATGAAGAACCAGATGACCATGAAGCTCCTGAGATAGATTGTATTTCATTACCATTAACATAAAATGATATAGTAGGCGATGAACCAGAGGTTATAGTTAAACCTATGTCATACCAAACACCAGGAGTAAATGTATATTGAGCAGATTCAGAGTTACCGCAACCGTTAGTAGTTTGTATAGTGTTGGCATCGTAAAATAAGAGGTTAAATCCACATGATGATGAAGTTGTAGTTAGTATTCCTGCATTGTTCTGTTCAAAGTTACCTGGAAGAACCCAAGCGTTTATAGATAAACCATTAGTAGATGCTAAAACTTTTAAGTTAGATGAAGGAGAAAGTATTATTGAGTTTAAACCGTTAAATGTGGCCACTGTTCTTTCATTGTTAGGGAATGTAAATATCCCATAATTGGATTGATTTGGTAAGTCCGATGCTCTCTCTATATACGAGGATGTATAAGGAGAACTGAAGTAATAACCGTTAGATATCGAGTGTATTAGATTTTGTATGTTTAGAGCTTCTAATTGTTTAGGATAAAGTTCTATGTTTGTTCCATTTGAAAAGTAATTATTTAATACAGTATTTTGCGAGTAAACGATATAAGGTATTGATGAAGTAAATCCAGTTTGATTTGTTATTATGCCTTCGAAGTTATCATCACAAGAACTTAAACCAGAAAGCTGATTTGCAACTAATATCATACTTGATTCTTCAGGAGCAGTGTATAGGGGACATGTGTTTGTATTTACAAAAACTACAGTTCCATATGCTTCTCCGTAGTTAGAACCGGTATTAGCGTAGGAACCTGTTATTAACTGTGTTTGATTGTTTATATTTGCAAATTGTACATTACGTACAACTCCTTGTTGTAAGTAAAATAGATCAGGTTCACCGGTAATATTAAATGTTACATTTATAGGTATTGAGTATTCTGAAGGTGTTCCGGTTTGGTTAAATATAATGTTTTCAATATAACTTATCGATAGAGTATATGTAGATACCTGTGATATTTTGAACTTTGTTTCGTTTACTGATTGTATTCCTAAGGAACTGAAATAATTGATTAATGAAGAGTTATACTGGGAGAATGTCAAGTTACCCATACTGTTTATGAGATAATTTGCAGAGATACCAGATTGCACATTTGGAAGTACTGCGTTAGACATCAGGGAGTACATATAAAGAGTAAAATTATTTATAAAGTTATCATGTCGTAATGTAGAGTTATATTCGTAATAAGAAAGTACTGATAAAGCTTGTTGTGCAGAAGCAAGACCAAACTCTCTTGCAGTAGCATTTATAGAGCTAATAATATTTATTTGACCTGAAGATGTAGCTACGTTTTGTTGTTGAGTTGAGTACTGTATTTCAATAAAAACAAAGGAGAACAGTACTGAGAGCATTACTATGAATAATATAAGGGTTGTTAATGTGAAGAGCTGAGCCTTTTTACTCCCTTTTAAGTTAGGGAGTAGATGATTAATAATATTATTTTTTATTTCCATGTATAAACACCGAATTTATATAGTTTACCTCCTTGGTTGCCCAGTATGGGGCCTTGAGTTATTGATTGAGTATTTGTTACTGGAGATATCACAGATGCTTGCGATACCGATTCAGAGGAGGATATTATTGGAGGGTTGTACTGTAATGAAGTGTAAAATACATTTGAGTTATACCCAGTATTTCCAAATCCAGAGTAATCATTTGTATCGCCTTCTAATGGAAGCCATGCAAAAAGGCCCATGTTTGATATAGGATAATTAGCTATTCCGTCAGTATACATTGAAGAAACATTATTTTGTGTAAGAGTGCTGGAGTAAAGCTGTAGATTTGTTATTATGCCATTGAATCCATTACTGCAAGGCAATGATGCACAACCAACTAATAAACTGTTTGTAGAGCCACTTGAAACTACCCCATTTATATAAGATAAAGATATTGAATTTTCTGGATAAATCCATTCTGATAAGGAGTAATCATTTGGAATTGTTGTAGATTGTGTATTGATTAATTTGCCGTTTAGATATAAAGCAACTGTATTTGATGTGATATTATTTACAACATTTATTAGATACCACGTATCTGGATTAAAATTACTGCCTAAGGATAGACCAGAACCTCCAGAACCTAAATAAAGAGCATAGACATTTTTTAAGGTATAATTTAGTTCAGTATAAGAGTTACCAGTATATTTTAAAAGAGTGTTTGAGGGCCCGTAAACACCGTTAACCTGAATACCGTATGTTGCTGAAGGATACTCCGAATAAGAGATATATGTTGCACAACTACCAAAACCTTTCGAGTAAAGATATGTCAATGCATAAACTAATGTTGCGTTAGTATTTGAAAAACAACTACCGTATGAATAAATATGTTTTGCAGATGCTATTGAGAGTATTCCACCAGAAAGTATCATTGAACTCAATGTATCTGAAGGTGTCTGAGTGATAAATTGGAGTTTTCCATTAGATAAGTTATTTGCAAGAATAAATCCACTACTCCAAATACTATAAATAGTGTCATTAGAGATTACAGGATTTCCAACAGTACTCCCTAAATTATCGTTAGTATAGGTCCAAAATAAAAGACCGGGTTGTTTAATATCAAACAATTCATCATTTAACAATCTCACATTATTGTACTGACTTTTAGAGATTACGAAATTTGTAGATAACCCATGTGGTGTGCAGGTTTCAACAAATGAGGCATTAGCTTTACAAAATTGGGTTCCATTTTCAAGATTAATGAACTGTCCTTGTATTGAAAAAGGAATTGTAGGACCACTATTAGCTATTTTTGACATTGTAGAACCATTTGTGTTAATAGATATCATATTTCCATTTAAATCGGTGGCTATTATCGAACCATTTAATTGAGCTAGATAAAGTATTGGAAATTTAGTAATAACATTTTGTGAAAATGTTCCATTAAATGTATTTAATGAGTATATTTGTGTATTTACAGTGTTTGATACACCAAAGTATACTTCATTATTATAAACCAATGGAGATGAAGTTATAGTGTACCCATAGGGTAATGAGTAGTTCCAGAAAAATGAGGCATTATTTAATGAAATTGCATGTGTCTGTGTACCATTTGTATAAATTAATTCTCCTGAATAAATAGCTAAGGAATTTGGATATAGTGAGGTTATTGTTGTTTTAAAAGGTGTTTTTACCCAAATTGTTTTACCAGTGCTGCTATTTATTGCAAATATTTGAGTTTGAGATCCAAAGTATATTGTTCCAAAAGAACTCACCATGTTAGTAGTTATGCCATTAGGGACATAATAAGTATAAAGAAGAAAAGGATATTGGGGACCGGATGGATTTGTATAGGTTCTTTGAGAGTTTGCGCCGAGCTGTGTCCATGAACTTTGTTTAGTTCCAGAAAATAAATAACTGTTAAGTTTATTTTGAGTTGATAAAGTTTGTATGTTTGTTGAGATAAATAAAGAAAGTATAGAGTGTGCTCTTGAAGAACTTATATTTAAAGAAGATGCTGGAGTAAAAATAAAGTAAGAAAGGATTGTTATTGCAAAGGCAACTATCAGTAATGAAAAAAGTGCGTCAGTAGTAAAAAGTATGCCCTTCATCAAAACATCTATGCAATATAGATAACCACATAATATTTATATAGTTTAAGAAGATACAAAGGATTTTTATGCTGTGGATTATTAAAAGATAAGTGTAATAAGGGTATTAAGTATTTAATATTTTTAATCAATATAATTTGAGATAATGAAAAAAAGGAGATATGAAAGAGCACAAAGCGCTATGGAGTATTTACTTACTTATAGCTGGGCTATATTGACTATAGCTATAGTAGCAACAATATTTTTCACATTAAATTTTTTTGATTTAGGAGCTACTACTCTTGGAAATTATTGTCTGGCACAGCCACAATTTCTATGTAAAAGTGCAGGTATGAATCTTACTGGAGTATTATTAATCAATTTTGGTCAGAATTTAGGGTATAATATAAACATTGTAGGTACTTCCTGTGTAAACAACAATTCATTACCAACTTTTTATGGTATGACAAATGTAAAATCAGCTCCAGGTCAAGTAGTAAACTTACTTTTTACATGTCCTATAAATAATAAAGAGATAGGTGCATCTTTCGAAGGAAAGTTATGGATAGAGTATAATCAGGGAAATAATACGAATCAAGTAGCTGAGATAGCTTCGATTGCAACAACAGAATCTACAACCGGTATTTTTAATTCAAATGATTATGAGTTTGTGACAACGCCAGTTAATTTTACAACATACTATGACTTAGCTTTTTCAAATGAACCATCATTTTCAGAGTATAACATGAAACCAGTTTATGTAAGTGGTTTTTGCTGTACAATAAATGGTGATCAATCCTCAGATAGCGTTCCGAACGAAAATATAGTAGTTTCAAATGCAGATCAAGTTGCAGCAACAAATAATGCACTGTTTGTCGGAGATTTAGAGGGTTGGCCAGTTGATAATAGGGCATATACCCAGGCAGAGGTTTCAAGCAATATACTTAAATTTAATGAAATTGCCCAGTGGGTTCATAATGCGCAGCCAAATTTGCCAGTAGGATTTTATGGTGTAGTCCCAGTAGGACAATGGAGCTCAGCGTGGGGTGAGGTCAATTATGTAACAGATGCATCAGCATATCAGGCATGGATTAATGCAAATAATAACTTACAAGGATTAGCAAAAAATGTAAGTTATATAGCTCCAGATTTATATGATGATATACAAACCCCATATAACTGGACACAGTACTCTTTAGCAGATATAAAAGAGTCGCATACACTAGGAAAACCAGTCTATCCGTTTGTCTCTATGTATTATTACTCATATCCTCAACAAAATACCTTAGTTCCACCATATGTTTGGGCACTTAATTTGTATTTAACAGGAAGATATGCAAATGGTACAATATTATGGGGAGGTTATGAAATCCCATGGAACTCATTATCTCCATGGTGGCAGATAACACAAAACTTCATAAGAGCAAATAGCACCACACCTATACCAACTCAGCCTACAAATCTTCAAGTTTTTGATTCTAATCAACCACATTTAGTTTGGGATGGGCCTACCTTTGCTGGAAGTAACAACATAGGTGGCTTTGTAATTGAAAGATCTTATGAAGGATCTCAGTTCTTACCGATTGCAGTAGTTAATACAACTAGTTATATAGACAATTATACCCTTTCTGGAAATTATAGTTATTACGTAAAATCAACCAATTGGAGAAGTGACTCTTTAGAAAGCAACATTGTAAGTATTAATACAACAAGAGATGCATTTTCTACAATTTTTGCATCTAGTCAAAGTTCTTGTCAACTTTGTTACTTTGATGGCCCATATCAGCTATGGGTAGATCGTTTAGGAGGAGGACAGGGTTTTGAGGTACTTCCTTCTTACAATAATGAAAATGGATATTTAGAATATGACAACGTTAATTTTAGTAGTATAGGGGCAAACATGATTACAGTTAATGTATCAGTTCCTCAGACTTATGGAAACATAGAGATGTATGTAAGAGTTGATAATCCAAATACAGGACAAACTATAGGTATGATTACGCTAACACCAACATACTCAAGTACATCTCCACAAAAATTTGAACTGGAAAGTAACACTATAACACAGATAACTGGGAATCACAATCTTTATTTAGTTATACCATATAGAATAGGAATAACTTACAGCATGAATATTACATCATTTGAGTTTGGACAAGGCTAATTTATTTTTATTTTATTATAAAATAATTTAATGAACTTTTCACATATTAATTTTTTTTTGTAAGTGTTGTTTCAGCCATTAATTCTTATGTAGCATCTAAATGTAGTATTTAAATATCTAAAAAATAAATAGAATATAGAATTTATTAAAGGTAGATATTTTGTCAAATAATAAAGACTCTTCTAAAGTATTAGATAAAGATCTTGGACATATGATGGGTTTTGCCACTGCCTTTGCAGTAAAAGCAGGTAATGAGATAAAAAAAGATATTAGATTAGGCATTAATTCAAAGAGAAAATCCGATGGCTCACCGATAACAGAAAGTGATAAAAAAATAAATAAGATGTTAATAGAAGCAATTAGGAAAGAGTTTCCTACACATGATATAATGGCAGAAGAAGGAAGCTACTTGAAAAATAAAAGTGAGTATAGATGGGTATGCGATCCGATAGATGGAACTATAGTATTTTCACATGGAGTTCCTACATGTGCATTTTCAATCTCCCTAGTTAAACAAGGCATTCCTATTTTAGGCGTAGTTAGGGATCCGTTTATGGATAGAACTTATGGTGCAATACTAGGAAATGAATCGTACTTAAACTCAGAAAAAATATCAGTATCTAATGATTATAATATTAAAGGTGCTGTTATAGGTCTTTCCTACTGGAATGGGGCACAACGTTCCCTTTCGAAACTGCATAGCAAGCTTGTAGATGCAGGCGCAGCAGTACTTATGCTTGGTTCAATAGTTTATATGGGAGCGATGGTGGCTTCGGGTGAACTTGCAGCATCTATACACCCCGCAAGATTTCCATATGATAGTGCAGCACTTAAAGTAATAGTATCTGAAGCAGGAGGGACTGTAACCAGCCTTGATGGAAAAGATCAACGATATGATAGAAAAATAAACGGAGCTGTAATGTCTAATGGAAAACTACATGAAAGTATAATAGATATGATAAGGAAGTATACTTAATCTCAAAGATTGTAATGTTTTTTAATAATATTTGCGGTTTCTTGGGGAGAAATAAAGGTATTGTCTATTTTTAATGATTCTACAAAAGGAATTGCTCCGAGTATCTCTTTTTTTGATATAAAATCTTCAAATATTTTAACATCAGTTAATTTACCATGTTTATTTCTTGACGTTGCCGTTAATCTCTTTTTTATTTCGTTTATATCACATGTCAACTGTATAAAATAAGTTTTCCCAAAGTTTTGTTCATTTATTTTGATTAGATTTTTAATAAATAAATCGTCCTCATTTTTAATATTTACAGTAGTTAATATTAAACCATTTATTTTTTTAACTGCTGCTTTTTCTACAAGATCCAACCTGTATGAATCAATGAGTTTCCCGAACATCTCATCGTTTCTGTCAAATATCGAATTGATAAGATCTATAACCAAATGATTATGTAGTACTTTATAAGAAGTTAACTTTGCAAGTTCATTTGAAACAGTAAGCTTACCTACCGCAGGAGGGCCATATATTATTATTAAGTTCATGATTATAATACGTACATTAAATTTATTAATTTTTTTGTAATTATAAATTCTACTAAGGATTATTTAGTAAGTAAAATCAAGCATGGACCGAATCAATAATTTACAGTAGTTTCAAGCCCGAAGAAATTTCCATACTTTTTTGCTTCTTCCTTTGCTTCTCTAAGTTGAACATTATCCAACTTCACATACTGCTTAAGTGTTATAGTCAGTTTTTCCTTTATAATCTTCCTGCTCCAGGTTCCAACCACTTCTCCATCAACAACTATAACTGGAACAAATGTGCCATTGCTATGTATTATTGATACCTTTCCTGTATTGAGTGTTCCATTTAACGCGCGCTGCATCTGAGGATTCCCGAGCATTGCTTCTCTATCGGCATAACTTACAAGATACTCATCGAACGCAGGAAGAAGATGAACTGATTGAGTATTATTCAACTTTGGAATTTTCTTTGGCATGTAATATATCTTTCCATTAATTACCTCTTCTTTAATTACAGATTCTGCCTTTTCTATTCCTGCCTTTGCATCCTTAACCGTTAATCCAGACCACCATACATAATCTTTAATTGTTGCAGGACCGTGGCTTTGAAAATACCTTTTAGCCAACTCAGCATTAGCCTGTTCTGCAGATAATGCATGTCTTTCTTTTATGTGATCATCCATAAGCACGAATGTCTGCTCCTTTCCTAAATATGGACCAAAGCATATTAATCCATCCCACGCTGCACGATAAAGCATGTGATAACCTAGATTGTTTTTTGATGGAATCCCAGCTTTCTCAAGCACCTTGTACATTTCCTTGCGAGTGAGTTGTTTTTCCTTTTTAAGTGAGTTGTAAAATAGCATTTTTGTCTTTTCTACTGTGTTATTGCTTAAACCTAGATGCTGATCTCTCATCATTGCAGTGTGTAAAAGTCTAGGCGCAAAAAGCTTTAACATCCAATGTATATCCTTAGATGCTGCAAAATGTATCGTACCACGCATTAACCACGTTCTTGCTATCTTTCTCTCGTTTATTGCTCTTTCTATATCTTTTATAGTGGTGCCTTCCTTACATCTGAGACCTATTGCCCAAAGAGATGCAGTATAATCCTGAGCCTGTATTGCTCCCATCGATTCGAGCACCTCTTCAGGAGTATCTAAACCATAATGAATATGTTGTGTCGCAAGACGGAAATTAATAAAATCTGAATAATCCATAATAATAGTATTACGCCAAATTAATTAAAACTTTTTAAGTGTGATGTGACTGAAAAACCATTGCACCATATCACAAAGGAAATATTAGTGAACTTCGTGGTATAAGTAGAATGCTAAATACAACAATAATAAAAAAAGTATTCGATAATATTTATTAGTGAGGAGTAAATAAATTAACTTAGTGAACCTATAATACCAATTAGCTCTTTTGTGGAAATAATTTGTATCCTTTTTTGTTTGCCGAAATCCAGATCATGGCTCCAGATAATTGTATTTTCATAGAGTGCACATGAGACATAGAGCCAGTCTTTTGGATCATCTACCAAACTTGCTGCAGCTGGAATAAAAGGTTTAAGAACTTTGTCCGGTACAAGAATGAGCTGATTAAGAACATTGTCAACTAATCTATGGAGTTCTTCATCGCTCAATCCTGACTTTTTTCTTACTTCGACAAGATGGTGTACAAATTCATCAACAATGAATTCTGGTGCAAAAATGGACAATCCCGGATTAAAGAACAGTTTCCTTGTTGTTGAATCTTTTATGAGACATGCAAACAGTATGTTCGCATCAACTGTTATTTTCATCGAGAAGTGCCTCTGCGTGTTTTGCAGCATTCTTTGAAATTTTTGCACTTATTTGCTTCCAGGTCTCCCAATTAAGTCTGCTCTTCTTGGCTATGCGTTCAGCTTCCTCAAAATCTGCAATTTTCTGTTCTATTACGTTCCTTACTGCACTTGACCATTTGACCGAAGAGTACTTCTCCATCTCCTTTTTCAACTCCTCGCTTATTGAAAGAGTGATATTTGGCATATAAATCACATAATTATTATGTGAATAAACATATTTAATACTTATTATTTAAATGTATTATAATTCGCGCTCAGCTTCTTGAAAAGAAGTTTTATGGACTTGGCGGGATTCGAACCCGCGACCTTCCGCTTTTTTGGTTTTGATAAAACTTTTTCTAAAAGTTTTTCTTGCAAAGCTGGCGCAAATACCTTAGCTTTCTCGTCTAGTTTTTTGTTTCATTCTAGCTATTGTAGATTTTATTTTCAGAAATGCGAACATCTGTGTCTTCGCACACAGATTATACCGCATTTAAAGATATAAACAAATACGGTGCAATTCTAGCTGTAACCGCGCCTAGAGTTTTTGATGAACCTTTTCCTAAAAAGGTTACGCACCCAGACTTTTTGATAAAACTTTTCGTAAAAAGTTTTTATTAGTCATTTCTTAGTTAAAAGCCATTCC
>JAJYYF010000018.1 GCA_021801225.1 Microcaldota archaeon
CAAAGAATTAGAGGAATTAGAGAAAGAACTAACAACATTAAATCATATAATTTCTGAAAGTGAAAAGTCAATAATTGAGTTAAAAAAACATATAGCAAAATGTCCAATATGCAATAATGATCTAACTCCTGAAAAAAGAGAAAAGCTTTTACTTGAAAAAACTTTATTGGTTTCTGACTCTAATATAAAAATTAGTACTCTTTCTAAAAAAATAAAAGATAAAAAATTAGAAATAGAAAATATAAGAAAACTTCAAAAAGAAGTCTATACACTTGAAAACAGACAAAAAGATTTTGACGGTATCGAAGAATTATTAGAAAAGCTACAAAAAGAGAAAGATGTTAGTTATGAAAACTTAAAGAATAACAAGAAGTTGCTTGAAGACTGCCAAAATAAAGTTTCAGAGCAAGAAAAAGAAAATGCAAAGTATTTGTCATTCAAAGAAAACTATGACCGATTAGATTCATTAGAAAAAGATATCAAAAAATATAACTTAACTCTAAATGAAAAAACAAAAATGGCTTCGGAGTTGAGCATAGATGACTCTCAACTGGACGAATTACAGAAAAACTATACTATTTTAATGTCATTAATCTCTGAGAAATCTGCAAATGAAATATCAAGTAAAAAAATATTAGAAGATAAAACGAAGCAATTAACATCAAAACAAAAGGATCTTGCGATAATAGAAAAAATGAGTTCAGATATAGAGTTCAAAAAAATATCAATAGACAACCTTGCCAAGTTTAGAAACGCGCTACAAGAAACACAGGCAGTAATGCGTCAAAGATTAATGAGTGCAATAAACGAAACCATGCAATCAATTTGGCCGGAAATTTATCCGTATGGGGATTATTCTGGAATAGAGTTCGAAGCTACAGAAAGCGATTATACCTTAAAATTAAAAACTCAAAAGTCAGATGGGTTTGTATGGTCGGATGTTAACTCAATTGCAAGCGGAGGAGAAAGAAGCATGGCATGCATGGCTATGCGAATAGCATTTAGTTTAGTCCTAGTGCCTAACTTAAAATGGTTAATTCTTGACGAGCCAACTCATAATATAGATTCCCAAGGACTATCAAAGATAGTTTCTTTATTGAATGAATCCTTACCTAATATAATAGAACAGATATTCATAATTACTCACGATGAAAAGTTAAAACAAGTATCAAATGCAAGAATTTATTTGTTTAGTAGAAATAAAGCTGAAGGCAAAGAAACGATAGTTACTCAATTATAAATTAAGAATAATATGTATGAAAGCCAAACGATTGAGTTATCAAATAAAAGTCTTCCTCAAGATTAAAAGTATTAAAAAATTAAAAATAAAAGAAAATACTAATTATATATTATCTAAACCGAAACCAGAGTCTCTGTTAATATTTGAAGGGTCTGCTTTTCCAATAACCGAACTACCCGAAACACCTGTAAAGATTGCTATTACCTCTACCTTGCCTGTATACTCATTATCTAATCTTGCACCCCATGTTACATTTGCATTTGGTGAAACATTTTCAGTAAGCAACTCCCCTATTCTGTTTGCATCTCCTAATGTCATATCAGGACCTCCTGTTATGTGTAGTAGAACTCCATTCGCTCCTTCATAATCGACATCTAATAACTTGTTATTCAGAGTACTTTTCACAACTTCCTCTACCTTATTTGCTCCTTGTCCTGTTCCTACACTTATCATAGCTAAACCACCACTTCTCATAATTGTCCTTAAATCTGCAAAATCTAGGTTTATCATACTAGGCTGTGTTATTGCCTCAGTAATTCCTCTAACTGCCTTTGCTGTTATTTCATCAGCTATCTTGAATGTTTGTTCTATCGGTAAGTTAGGATAAAGTTTGACTAGCCTTTGATTGTCTATCACTATCAATGTGTCTACGTTTTGTCTTAGCTTTGCTATACCCTTTTTAGCGGTTTCTAGCCTACTTCTTTCTAATGCAAAAGGCAATGTCACTATTCCTACTATTAAGGATCCGGTTTCTTTGCCTATTCTAGCTACTACTGGTGCAGCTCCAGTTCCTGTACCTCCTCCCATTCCAGCTGTAAGAAATATTAAGTTTTTATCACGTATCATAAGCTCTATATCCATTCTTGATAGCTCTGCTGCCTTTTCTCCCATCTCAGGGAAACCTCCTGCTCCTAATCCCCTAGTTATCTCTTTACCTAGCATTATCTTGTTTATATTCTGACTAAGCATGCCTAATTGTTTTCCATCAGTATTAAATGCATATAATCCGGCTCCTTTAATGTCCATGCTATTTAATCTATGTACTGTGTTGTTTCCCCCTCCGCCTACTCCTACCACTGCAATCTTAGGTTTGAATAAGTCATAATCAAACTGATTATTCCCATTTTTTTCTTCATCTGCACCGAAACCAGAATACATACTATCAACCTTTATCTTATATCTATAAATATCCATAAAATACTTTCCAAATCTTTCGATTATTCGCTATACCTGTAAAGATTTGAATTTTTCATACACATCCTGTGTTTTAAATGAATCTGATTTGGTTATCTCATTTAAAAATATCGTTGCATAACTACCAGATTGCAATGAAAAATCAATCACTGTTGAGTCATCATTTTCTTTTAATAAAATATTATTTACGGGAGCTATAGCAGTTCTAAACGAACCCTTCATACTCAACTCAGGCATTGACTTTATTTTAAACGATTCAGCACTTATACCAAGAAACTCTAAAACTTGTTTTTCAATATCTCCTATATACTCGGTTTTAGTTTCATATCCTATTAAAGGCAAAACAGGGAAAATTCCATTTATATCTAACTTTTCTATATCTGGGAAGTTAAACTGATTTTTCATACACCTTAATTTTATATCGTCAATAACATCATTTTTAATATAATTTTCTAAAACAAAGTTAAAGATTGCCGATTCAACTGAGTGTATAAACATTATACTTATCCCTCTCGGAACTCTTCTTAATGCATTTGCATAGTTCTTTTCCTTTGCTAAATAATCTATAACCATTTTTTCATACTTTAAATGTTTTGGGAAGTAGTTTCTTGCATCTTCGTAATCCTGATTTTCTTTCAATCTTTTTCTTGCCTGTATGGCTTCTTGATCCGTCTCGTTTTTAGTATCAGTTAAAAATGATAAAACAGCTTCTTCTAACTCATTTTTTATTATATGCAAACCTACCTCAAAGTTGTTTAATCTATAACCAAATCTTTGTTTATCAAAATAATTAGGGAAACGATCCTTTAACTCAGTTACAGTTTCTTGAGCTGCTTCATAATCACAGTTGCGTATTTTTACTGAAAATGCATTTCCTACATTACTTCCTAACTCAACAGAATCGCTCTTCCAAGCGCCATTTATCTTTATATCTTTTAGATTTAATGATAATAGACGTTCAGGCTCAACTTTGTGGATACTTGCTAACTGGGTAGATACAGAAAATTTATCCTTTGTACCTGCATAAGAAAAGGCACCCTTTCCCCTTCCAAATGCCTTTGAAATTTGTAATAAGGCACGTATAGTATCCCAATTTCTTTTTTCAAGTATAAAAACAGTAAAATTCGACTCTAAATTCTCTTTTAACTCAAGATCTTCCGGTTTATATGCCTTTCCAACTTCAAGAATCTTTCCAGTTGAGATAATCTCTTTA
>JAJYYF010000003.1 GCA_021801225.1 Microcaldota archaeon
CGTCAGAAGAATTTGGAAGGAAAAATGTATATTTATTACATAATTAGACAATCAAGACCCATAAACCCCCAACGAGGTTGGGGGAATTCTTTAGGTATTCAGATATTATATAGGCACTGCTCCTACAAAGTACCCTATTAAGTAACCGGCTATTCCTGCAAGAAGGCCTATTATCAACATCTGCATGCCGTTTCTCCATAAAGAGCCTATCGTTTTCTTTGCTTCGTAGTAACCTATCCCAAACAGTACTATGCCGCTAAATATTAGAGAAGCTATGGCTCCAGTGTGTATAGAACTTATGAAAAAGAACGGAATCAATGGAATTATAGAGCCTAGGATTGTAGCAGCAAAGACTATTCCGAAGCTGCGCAATGGCTGATGTTTTGAAACTGGAGAAAGCTTAAGCTCAAAGGACATCATAAACTCGAGCATAGCCTTTGGATTTGAAGCTATCTTATTTGTCATACTTTCAAGATCCTTACCTGAATAACCCCATTCTTTTAGTATATCGCGTATCTCAGCCTTTTCGGTCTTTGGAACCTCTCTCATTTCAGTTAGCTCCCTCTCGCGCTCCTTTAAATAGTACTTACGCCTTGCAAGAGTTGAGGTGTACGCTACAGCCCCCATAGAGATTGACTCTGCACCTAATGCAGCTAATCCGGCAACAAAGATAAGCCTTATATCACTTGTTGCTGCTGAAATACCAAGTATTATTCCAAGAACATTTACAAGGCCGTCCTGACTGCCCAATATGAAATCAGATAGAATATTTGTTGTTGGATGTTTTTCATGACCTTCTGGAATAGATACTTTGTCTTTAACCTTTTTCACATTCAAAAATAACACCGGTGCACAGTATTGAATTGCTACTTATGCATAAATATTTTTCTATATATTTCTTACTTTGAAAGAACTGCCTTTTTCCTTTTTTCTATCCTTTCAACAACCTCTGCTAGTGATACAAATGAGCTATCATTTCTTTTAGATTCTTGAAGAAGATTTATTGCACACTGACTTACTCCACTATCCGTTATATTTAATATAGTAGTTAAGTAATCAAGATAGTCATGTTGCGATTTTTAATATTACATTTACAACACTTTTGTTGTTTTAAGACACAGTAAAAACAAAAATTAATCTTTTATGTCATCTGAATTATTTTCAATTTCAAGTTCATCCATAAAATTACTCAAAATATTAATTCTTCTTTCAGCAATTTCTCGAATAGATTTAATTTTAAATTTATTAAGCCATTCATTTCCGTATCTTGGTTTTTCAAAACTTTTCCAAACTTCTATTCTAGATAAAATAGATTCTTTATTATAGGTACCAAAAACAAACATCCTCCAAACGTCTAAAGCACCTATTTCGTCAAGGTTATCAGCGTATTGCACAAGTTCCTTTTCAATACTGAGATAATTTTCATTTTTGTAATTATTTAACAAATCACTTACTTTTGCTATTGTTTCTTCTTCAATTATATTTTTTAATAATTCTTTTGCGATAGGAGCAGAAAATTCATCATGATCTGGCATGATACTAGTGGTAATTTTTCTCTTATCTTTTATTCTACCTATATCATGAAATAAACCGGCTATTAAAACAACATTAGAGTTAGGATTTTTTATTTTTACTTCTTTGAAAGATAAAAATCGTTTACAGTAGTTATAAACTCTAATAGAATGATAATATCTATAACCAATACCACCAGATTTTTCTTCTTGATTAATAAAACTATCTTTTATTATATTAAAAAGTTTTGATTCTAATTTTTCATCTAACATATACAATTCACCATATAAGGATTTAATTACTATTTCTTACAAAATTATTTATAAGTATAAAGATTTTATGTAGCGCTACTAGAAAATTATCATTTCTAATTATATAAAGTGGTTTTTTAGTATTTATAGAAAGGTGCTCTGCAACCATTCTTTCTCTTTTTGCTTCTTTAACTATTGAATCCAATGAACAATCTCTGATTTTCACTTTTTGATCTCTTAGTCTCCTAGCCAAAATTTCCTCTGGTTTGCTTTCTACTAACATCCAAAAATCAACTGAAGACATTAATTCAGAAGGTACTAAAATTTTAAATTTTCCGCTTCCTTTGTCCACATAATGCGTATCTACTATAACTAAATCACTTTTCAAATTGGTAACTAGTGATGTAGCTTCCATTCTTAAGTAATCTCTTTCTGATTTGCTTATTTCATTTAAATCCTTCCCAAGTTTTTGCTGTGATAAATTATTGAACTCTTTGCTAAGTTCTATGACTGTAGTGTTACTAGATAAATTTCCCCTAATTGCACTTAACAATGAAGTTTTGCCTACTCCGGGAACACCTCCTACATAAATCATTTGCATATTTTACACTTTTTATAGTTTTTTAATTTTCAGTAAAATTAAATATTTATTACCCATTTATATTTTTTAACTTCATTACCTATACCAAGATACGCATGTATATACATGTCTAACCCATTATCATCTTGGATTATACATAAAGCAGATGCCCTGTGTGCACCTTCTATTAAAGTTGGTGTAGTGTTTTCTGATGCAACCATAAGTATGGGTCTAAATTCAATTAAACTTAAGCCATTTGATATAATATCGAATATTTTTCTTACGGTTACATTTAGTTCTTTTTCTAGCGACAAAAAAACGGCGTTTGAAAAACCATCTTTTTTAATTTTTTTGATATTAAAGACTGCCACTTTAAGTGAATGTTTTTCTTCGGATAAGTAATTCCAAGTGGGATAATCCATGACATTAACTTCTTTTAAAGTATCTATGCTTAATTTAACAAGTCTCCAATCTATATTTGCAGGAAGAGTATCAACCATGTCTCCACGTATTATTCTAAGTAAATCTTTTCTTTTTTTGTTCTGATATTCATCCATAAAATCTGGATTGTTTAATAGTAATTCATATTTCTTGCGCTTTAGTTTTGCAGGAAGTATGTAATATTCAGATCGTAGAAATTCTGCAATTACCTCTGGTTCTGAAGCACTTCTTATCATTTTAATTCTGCCTTTTAATTCAGCCATATTTACACAAATTATTTTGTTTGAAATAAAAAAAAGAATGGAATAATATTTAAGATATTATTATGATCGTATATTTTCGCTTTAGATAGAAAATATTTCATTTTTATTTCCTCATTAGAATACATCTTTCCCCATTCTTCCAATGCTTTTTTCTTTCCATATTTTTTTTCTAATGACACAATAATGTTAGCATTTTCATTTCTTTTATCATTTTCATAGTCTCTTAAATCATCAGTAAATTGAGTTAAAGAACCTAAACGATAAAGTGCTTTCTTAATATAATTCCCACGTTTTTTTCCAAAAATAGTGTTTACATTAAGAAAATCAGCAATTAAGCTAGTTGATTCACCAGATACTCCCTCATTCTTTATTTTAAATATCGTAGTGATATCGTTATTATGATATGTTTCTGTATAAAAACAATTTATTTGTTTTCCTTCACTTTCTTTAGTTGCCGATTGTATTTCAAAAGAATTTAAAATATTTTTATTTTTATTTAGGATTCTTTGTATTGAGATATCTGAGCATATTAAAAATGAGATTAAAGCTTGTTCAATTTTAAGATCATTGTTATTTATTAAGAAAGAGGTATCAAATTCCTTGTAGTAGGATTGTATTTTTCGATTAGGAGATTTTTGCTTTCCTAATAACGCACTGAATTGAAGAAAAGAAAATTTTACTTTTGAAAAATTAGATAAGAATTTTTGAGGGTCTTCAAAAACATCATCCAAGAGATGAATAGTTAAATAGAATATAGAAAACGCTTCTATTTGATCATAAATCTTATTTTTATTTATACCAAGTACTTTTGCTACAATCAATGCATCTAATGCAAACAATTCAGTTTTATGATGAAATAAGTATGGTAAATTTAAGTCCTTTTCTACAGAAACCATATTTTTTGTAGCATTTTCCCAGATTTTAATTGCCATAGGTATATGTTTGCTTACAATATTTTGTGCTCTTTTATCAAGTAAATCTAATATTTCATCTTTTTGATTTCTATAAAAAAGCTCTGCTATCTTAGTGTATTTTTCTTTATCTTCTAGTTTATTTCTATAAATTTTTATATACTCAATCCTTTGTCAATAATTTTATGTAAGCTCTCTCCAATATATCTGAACTTTTATACCAAGAGTATTTATTTTCAACTAATTTTCTTGCATTAGATGAGAGTGACATATACAAAGCAGGATTATTTTGCAAAGACAAAACAGCATTAGCAAAATTTCTTGGTGTATTTGCTATTAGAATATTTTTATAGTTCTTTGTATTTAATCCTTCTGCACCTACTTCAGTCGAAACAACAGGTAGACCCAATGCAAAATAATTTAAAATTTTAACACGTATACCTGATCCTATTTTTATGAATGATATGCCTATACCACCAGATGTTGTTGCTTTATTTAAATCATCAATCGGACCTAAAATAACCACACATTCAGAATATTTTGAACGTAAAATATTTTTTAAGTTTTTAGGTATATCGCCAATTAAATATAGCTTTGCGTTCTTCTTTTTTATTATTAAAGGTAATACTTTTTTTACAAATTCTAATAACCCTGAAGAGTTAGGTTCATAAAAAAGATTTCCTAAAAAAAATAGCTTATTGCTATTTATATTCCTATTAAACTTTATTTTTTCAATATCTACACCGGTAGGTATGGTAATGCATTTAGTAGAAGGCACACCTAATTTATGCAAACTGGTCTTATCAACATCTGAGCAACAATGAATCATATCGGCTATATTACAAGCTTTGATTTCATAAAATCTATTTAACTTTATAATTTTTTCATCAAGACCCATTTCAGAAAGTAGCCTAGTTATAACATTTTGTGCATCATAAACCACCTTAAATCCCAATGTTTTAAGTTTGATACCATGTGTAATTACTATTTCAGGATAATCAAAATCGACAATTTTAACTTTAATTTTATTTAATAAATTATAAACAAAACTAACTGAATAATAATCTCTTGGAGTTAATAAAAAGGTTGTGAACTTTTCTTTTTCCATAAATTTATAATTACTCCAGCCTCTATAACAATGAATTACACAAACTTTCAAACCTTTAATGTGCTTTGCTAAATTATAGACTCTATTTGATCCACCTTCTCTGGAAGGTAAGAAAGGACCTTCTCTAAAAAACGCCACATCATACCTACCTATTTCTAATTTTATATCTTTGAATTTCTTTTTGGTGCCATTTCCAACTTTATAAAATTCGCCGTTATGAAGTTTAAGTATGGGATATCCTAAATTTTCAAATTTTCCTTTAATCTTTAACTCTTCTAGCCATTGTGGATTATCAGCTTTTATTTTTTCTTGATTAAATTTAGATTTTTGGTTTTGTGATATCATGTTTTCCCACCAATAATATTTAAACAATAAAATTTAAATATTTATCTTCCGAGTATGTTGCTGAGAATGAAAAAGAAGATGATAAGCTGCTAAAGAAAACCAAAAAAACACAAAGTGGCTCGAATAATACCGTCAAACAGCGATTGGATTATGCTCTGTCCGGAACTGCAACAAACATTCGATGACATAGAAAATTCATACATCAACGCGTTAGAGTGTTTCTTTATATAAGAAAGTTCGGTTGATACCGCTCCTGAGAAAATTCTAAACTCCTACAAAAACATGGATATTGCAGAGAAGCTTATCCATTCGATTAAGGAGAGAAGAAAACTGAAGATTATAAGGCACTGGACCACAAATACGATTATCGAAACTTTGTTCCTCTGTTTCCTTTTGTCTTCCATAATCAATTTGACACTAAAATTGTGCTAAAACCATCTTGTCAAAAATTTCAAGTTACTCAAAAAATATCTGAGAAGTTTGACATTTAAGATAGTTCACACAAGAAATATTAATAGGATACCAGTAATAAGCAATATTTCACCGCAGATTCTGTAAATTTTCGATGATTTTGTCCAAAAATACGATGAAAAAATTATGACAACAAGTCTAGAACCACCTGAAATCTAACAAAAAGTGAAACTGTCAAACTCAGTTACAGACGAAAGTAACTCAAAGTGGCGAGGTTAAGTTAATAAGCTATATTGATAAACAGCTATTATAGTAACTAAATAGGTTAGTAAATCTAAAAAAATTTAATGAAATTTATTAGGTATTGAAAAAACAACATATAATATCTAAAAATTAATAAATATTATAAATATTCTTCTATATATTTCTTACTTTGAAAGAACTGTCTTTTTATATTATCTTGATTTTATATACATATCTTTTGTATTAGCGGATATTAGATTATTAGACCATAAATGACCAATTATTAAATTAACAATAAAGATTCACAGCACCGTCTTAATAAAATTTACTAAGGTTGTGTAATTAGGGACATCTTTTACAAGATTAGACATCTCTGAGAGCCACAAATTATTATCAATACTTTTTAATTTTTCTAACAACTCATTATTGGAAAATTTAAAACCATATAATTCAAGTTTTTTGTTTATTAATTCTTTATCTATTGGTATTTGCTTATTTTTAATTAGATAATATATATCGTATACATCCCTTGCTTTCACATTTTTTCTAGTAAGTAATGCCCTTACCTTCTCTGCCAATATTTCTTTGGGATTCATGACCGGAACAATAAACATGGGTATATCTGGATACATGGAAGATAATTCAAGTGTATCGTATTTTATAAGCAGTGTTTCACGCATGCTTAAATTTATTTCCAATGCCTGTTCTGTTTTTCTTTTGCCATAAAGAGGACCTTTTATATGTAACTCTATATCCAAGGAAGTTTTAGTGCCTCTTCTTTTAATCTTTCCAAGTTCATAAAGAGCGTTTATACGAGTAAATGCCTTATCTAAGGAAGAGATAGTAGTAGTTCTATTTATTTCTCCAGTATAAGTAAAATCAAGATCTTCTGAAAATCGATTTAGACCATAAAACATGCTTAAAGCTGTACCACCTTTGAATATGAGATTTCCTGAAAAACAGTTACTTAGCTCGTAAAGAGTTAATGTTTGCAGATAATGCTTCTCTAACTGTCTTTCATCCATAAATCTATAATTCCATAAAAGTAATTGACTTTCTTCTATCATTTAATCGACCATCTGTTTTTTTCTGATGAAATACCTGGAATAGTAATGTAACGTTTAGATCTTTTTTTATACAAATCAGATGCATCAAGTCCTTCAGATTCAAGTAAAAAACCAAGTCTGCTTGTAAGTGCATTGGAATGCATCAGTATACAGTAACGCTTAAGTTTTTTAATATCTATCATGTTTTTATCCCTAGCTGTTTGAAAAGACTCAAGGACATAACTATAAGGAGGCTCACCAAAATATAATGCATCTATTATCGCTTTTTCTATTTCTGCTATGAAGATACCATCCTTTTTTAAATAGCCGAAAAATCTGTTTTTATCCAGTAATCTGAACTCAATAACATTCCCATGTATGGTGAGTTTTTTATGCCTAAGCGTACTTATTACACTTATTTTTAAAGGAATTTGAGTTGTTAAATCGTAGTATCTAAATGCTGAAAACAAACTCAGATAAGATGGAAATATCACATTAGATGCCACTTTTAAAATATCTGTTCCTTTTAAATAGTACTTTCCGCGTTCTATCCTTTCGATATATTTGTTCTTTGAAAGCATTAGAGACATGTATAAAGTTTTTTTTCCAGTAAGCTTTGAAGCATCGTTAACTGTGAATACATTCTTCCCCATGGCAGAAAAACGTTCTATTAAATCATACATTTTTTGATAAGGCATATGTATATTTATACAATTAAGTATTTATATCTATACTTTTATATAGATATAATGTAGTAAATGTATTTTTAAACTACATATTAAAGTTCTCAGTTAAAGTTAATGCTATCAGAATAGACTATGGCCTTAAACAAAATTGATAAAAACTTGGCTACAATTCTAGATTTTATATATTAGAGGTTAACTTACATATCAAACAGAGTACAAAGAACAGAGTACATAAAAACGTTGTCAAATGTTCCGAAATTGTATATGCCACGATTAATTCCTGTCTGCGAATTAAATTCCATAAACTACCTTGATCCAACAGCTGCTACAAATTAAATATTATCACTATTGTTCCGAACTTATTTTAATTATAAGTATAATTCCATAAGTAGATTATAGTTTTATGAACTTGTATCCTGATTTTTTTAAGAATTCCCAAATTGTAATTTTATCATATATATTGTAATAATCTTTAATAAGTGGGAGTAACTCTTTTGCTTCTTTTTTAACATGTGGTCTATTAGCAATTAAACTTTTAAACGTTCTTCGGGTTTAAAATCGTCGATTAGATTGAGTTTTTTGTCAATTATAACGCGTGGCGCAAAATAATCCAAAAGTGCTTCTTCAAAAAAATATTTATCTTGAGGTATATTTTTATATTTATCTATAAGTGAATGCAATATTTCATGTAGCGAGATTGTTATAATTTTATTTATATAATTTGGCATTTGAATTGATATCAACAATGGAGCATAAGATAAGGAAGAACCGGCATAAGTGCATTAGAATCATAATCTATGACAAAATTTATTTCGTTAGGTAATTTAAATTTAAAAATTTTATTTAATAAATTATTAATATTTTTTTCTAACTTATGAAAATCTTTTACTAGTAGAATTGAAGTTTCTTCGGTTAATTCATCATCAAAATTTAAGGTCATATTCAACTGATTTAACAATTTTATGAGTTTGGGAAATCTTTTTTTTCCATAAGGTAAGTTTTTATCTAAAAATAAAACCCAAAACTTATTTCTCCCTGATGTTTTAAGATTATTAATAATTTCTTCATATATTTTTCAAGCAAAATAGAAATCTTTTCCAAAAAATCTAGGATCTATTAGCATTTTTTTAGCTATAGAGTCATCTGAACCGAATAAATTATTTATGGCGACTAGCATTTGGAGATATTTATTTGAATTAAAAATTAATTTCATATCAACATTCATTAAGTTTTCTTACTAATATAGAATCTAAATTCCCTTCTAAACCAAGTTCTACTAAAATATTAATAGTTTCTTTTACGCGAATTTTACAAGTTAATATCTCTTTTTCTATATATTTCTTACTTTGAAAGAACTGCATTTTATATTATCTTGATTTTAAATAAATGTTTTTTGTGTTAGTCGGTATTAATTATTAAACAACAAATAACCAAATATTAAATTAACAATAAAGATTCACAATTTGCTTTATATTTTGTTCTTGTTCTGAATAAAATTTATATTTCACTTATAAGTGAAATATATATATATCTTTAGTTTCAAAAAGTGAAATATGAAACTTTATGAAGTAGTATATAGAGAGATTACAGATATGTTCTTAAAAGGCAAAAATACATTTACCCAAAAAGAGCTTTCTGAAAAATTGGAAATTTCAATAGGAAATATAAACAAATCCATTAAAAAATTAGAAAGTATAAACGCAGTTAAGATTGAAGCAAGATCATTTAGTATAATTGCCTTAGATAAGGTTATGTTATATTGGGCAACGCATAGAACTTTAGACAGAGATATTGTTTATAAGGGATTTTCTGATTTAACTATTAATGAAATAGAGGCTAGCATGCCAAATGGAATAGCTTTTACAGCATACACGGCATATAAAAAAAGTTTTAGGAGCATACCAGCAGAATATAGCGAAATATATCTATACGCCACTGAAGATGCCATTGAAAATATAAAGAAAAGATTTCCAAAACAAAGTAAATTCCCTAATATTTTTGTACTTAAAGCGGATAAGACACTATCATATAAAATACTAAATGAAAAGGTAAATAGTGTCCCAATACCGAACGTTTTTGTAGATTTATGGAACATAAGAACGTGGTATGCAAAGGAATTTGTAGATATTTTATCTAAAAAATTATTTGGTTGAAAAGATGGAGTTTTGGAACGATGAAATAACTGAAACAAGCTGGAAAAAGCTTATTTCGCTCAGAGACAATCTTGATTTTGTTTTAATAGGCGGATGGGCAGTTTATCTTTACACAAAACTGCATAAATCAAAGGACATTGATATGGTAGTAGATTATAGCACTTTAAATAAACTTCAGAAAGAATATGTGCTTAATAAAAATGAACGACTTAAAAAATTTGAGATTAAGCTTGAAGAAGGATTTGATATAGATATTTATCTTTCTGGTTATTCAGTACTTAGTTTTCCGGTAAAGGATATTTTAGAGAATACGAGGTTACGAGATGGATTTAAAGTTCCTAAACCTGAAATTCTTCTATTACTTAAACTAGGTGCTTTTATGAATAGAAAAAAGAGCATAAAGGGCGGAAAGGATGCTATTGATATTTTAGGTATTATTTTTTATGCGGATATAGATTTTGAGTTTCTTAAAAAAATAATAGAAAAACATAAACTTGAAGGCTATCAACGAGAACTTTTGAATGTTCTTAATGAGTTTGAACTACCTATGATAAAGTACCTTAATTTAAATCAAAACAGTTTTTCTAAATTGAAAAATAAATACAAAAAGAAGATTATAGAGATTTTGTAACCTTGCAGTTCTAACTTCAAAAATGCAAAATAACCAAAGGTAGAGATATTATTTAGTACTTGTTTTGGGTGATTTGCATACTACTGTAGATACTTCAGGGTATATCTTTATATACAGTTCTTTGTATACAATTTAAGTTATACAATTACTCTTGTCCATGCTCCTTTGTGTAAAGCAGTATCTCCTGGTGCTTTTTAGGCATTGGATTTGCTCTTAGGCCATAGATTGCTTTTATTCCTTTTTGTATTGCCAACTCAACTAACCTTTGAGTTATTACACCATCGAGAACTATTGCATGAACTCCTGAAGAGGATTGTACTGAAGAAAGAAGATCTCTTATTGGTACCTCTTTCATCATATTTCCTGTGCTGTCATAAAGTCTGCTTCTCAAAGTTCCTGAAAGAGCATCTAAACCTGTTAAGTACTCAGTTAAAACCATACTTTCCAATGCAGGCTTTTGATGTTCTAGTTCGGGTTCTTTTTTAATAGGCTGTGGAGCTACATCATCAAGATCAGTTAATGAACTTTTCTCTTGTTTATGTTCAGGTTTGCGATCATGCTTAGGTTCTTGTTCATATCTTTGCTTTGAGTACTGCTCACGTTCTGGCTTTGGACCTCTTGAGTATGAGTCTTGTTGACTGTTTGAAAATGACTCCTCTTCACGATTAGGTTTTTCACGATACTCTTGTCTTTGCCTATAACCAGGATGATACTGGTCAAGAGGTATCTTTGTACGCATAGCCTTGATTATCTCCTTTCTAGTTAAGTCTTCTACTTCCTTTCCATCAGGAGCCCTAGCTACAAAGTCAACATCAGTTACTGAAGATATGTTCTTTAGTATCATATCTCCGCCACGATCTCCATCTAGGAAGACAGTAACCTCTTTTTCTCTACATAGATTTATTATTGTCTTAGGAACAGCTGCTGCACCACCTACGGCTATTACGCTACCTAAGTCATTCCTAAGTAAGTTAAGCACATCTGCTCTTCCTTCTACTATTACGACTTCTGGGCTCTTGCCTACTTCAGGGCCAGCTGGAAGCTTCTCCGGACCGAATGTAGTTATCTCGCTAGTGCGTACCTCTGATTGAACCATCTCGCTGAGCTCCTTACTATCCGGTATCTCGGTATTCAACAATAGCTTGACTAAGTCCTTAGCTCTTGTAAGTATCTTTCTTCTCTTCTCCGATCTAGTATCCTCTACCTTCTCTACTGAGAATGAAGCTTCGTAAGGGCCTACCCTATCTACTGATTCTACAGCTGCTGCAAGTATACAAGTCTCTATTCTATCCAATGAAGCTGGAAGATAAAGCTTTCCAAAGCTTTTATTGTTAGATTGTTGAAAATCTATCTCTATTCTTCCTATCTTTCCGCTTTTCTGTAACTCTCTTAAATCTAAATCGTCACCCAAAAGGCCTTCTGTTTGGCCAAATACAGCTCCGATAATATCAGGTTTGTCTACCATTCCAGTTATAGAAAACTTCGCTTCTACCATGTATTTTACTATGTCTAAATAAGTTTTTGCCATTTATATCACGTTTTTATTAACCGTTCTATAGGAGATAAAATTCCTTCTACGTGAACGGTTTTTAGTATATTTAATAAGTATTTTCCAGTTATACTGTCTACTTTCACATTTTGCGATTTAAGAAAGTAGGATAAATACTCTTCTTTTTCTTTTCCTCTTCTATCTTTATCGAAAAAAAGTATAACATCTTCTGAAGGAGTTGTTTTTGAGCGCATAACACTTTCATAAGTATGTGATTCTATGCCAATTTTACTTAGAGTTTTCACATCGTGTTTTCCTTCAACTACAACAAATGATGATTTTAATGAGAATAAAAGCTCCTCTAGTAGTTTTTTTGTATTAACTTCCTTTTTCGAATGATTCACTTTTATCACGATTGCGAAGCTACATCATAGTCCGCAGGATAGGCATAATTCCTTTTTGAAGTAAATTAGTATGAAATTTGTATTGAAATCCATCTGCTCATCCTTTTTAAATTTTTACTTTAATGTAACTTAGTATATATTAGTTATATATGGGAAGGTTAATAAAGGCATACTACAGGGTTAATTTAAAGACGATTTTGCTTAAATTGAACGTAATTTAGGGTACTTTGCTGTAAATTACAACAATGAATTTAAGATAAAATAGAAAGCATTATACTAAGGAATAAATCAGATGAGTCTTCACATGCATCTAATATGTCATCACACATATAAGCTAAATCAACTATGTGGTAAAAAAGCTTGAACTCATTGTCTGAAGAATAAGCAAAATCCAATAACGAATCCCTCAATCTATCTCCTTCATTTTCTATCTCTTTTATTTTAGATCGGTATATTTTTATCTGAGATAATGTTTTTGAGTCGTGCATCTTTGAAAGAAGTGATATTGAATCATTTGCGTAATTACTAAATGATAAAAGTACATCGTTTAAGTAATCATTTACTTTTTTATCTTTTGGAGTATATCTAATGTACTGTCTTGAAATTTTAAATATTGATTCTAAAATATTTTCTTCATTATTTAAAAGTAATAACATATCATCTATTAAATTAGGCGCTATAGAACCAGATATTATTAAATGTGATAATGAAAAATACTCATTAGATGATTTCTTTCTTAATTGTGATATTTTTGAAGGAGTTGATTTTTTATTTATTAATTTTGAGAACTCATCATTAGATTTTTTTGCTAATGTGACTAACTCTTTTGCTTGTATGAATATCTTCTCTTCTCCGCTCATTAATATTGTTTTAAGAAACTTCATCTTCACTTACCCCTTGAAATGAACTATTCAATAAGTTATGTATTTTTTCTGCTTTCTTTTTGCCTATTTTTTCAATTGACATCAACTCCTTTGGTGACGCATCGACTATATTTTTAATATTCTTAAAATAAAGTAGCATATTTCGTGCTGTTTTTGTTCCTATCCCAGGTAATGAACATAGTAGCATTATTTGTAGCTCTAACTCAGAACGATTTTTCCTAATGCCAATTAGCTTTGGTTCCCTTTTTTCATATATTTGTTCTTTTTCTGCAAATCTTGATAGTAAATAAGAAGTTTCTTCTGGAGATATTGAGTTTATTACTAATAAATTGTATTCTCTATAAAGAGAAAGTATTGTTCCTAAAATAACATTTCTTCCTAAATTTGTTTCGTTCATGTCTCCTTCTAAAATTAGAATTGGCTTTGTGAAACTTTTGCTTAAGCGTTCAGCTTGATCAAATATTCTAGAATCGATAATTGAACTTTCAAAATCAGTTATTGTTTTTCTTTCTACACACATTCTATCAGAGATTATGTAATCTCCCACAGGTAGTTGTTTAAATGAAAGTTTTATGTTGTATTGTGAAAGTTGATCTAAAAGTTCATGATTTCTTTCTCTGTTATCAACTATAATCGATAGATTATCCATAAATGCTCAGAGAAATAATAAAGTTAAGAATATAAAAACCTTCTTAGAAAAAATAAATTAGCATATATTATTAATCAATTTTTAATTTTCTTTCGTTTTTTAATATTATTTATTACTGTATCGAGCAATACAAATGAGTTATCTGATCTTAACGTAGGAGCCAGAATATTTATTGCGCATTGACTAAATCCGTTATCCTTTATTTTATCAAAGCGTTCTTTGGATCTTTCCCATATCTCTGCCCAGGATTCATTGTAAAGATTTCCTATTTTTATGTCACGTATTAATGAGCAAGGAGTAACTGAACCATCAACAAAAACCGCAGACCTAACAATCCCAGCAGTACAGGTCTTAAATGAATACGAATCGAGTAAAGGTGTTTCAAAATGTATTGATTGTGAGCAATCTTCGACTATTCCATATAACTTTACATCTTCTCTTTTGCAAGATTTGATTACTTCGGAAATATCTCCATGTAATTTTCTCAAAGAATTATTTTCTTGTCGTAAATCAAAATAATCAGCTCCTAGTATAGATGTTGGTTGAAGAGGTTCTAGATTAAATGAAACTAGATAAGAGTATTCATTCAATAATCTAGAAACGTTATTTATAATATCATTTGAATTTGCGCTAGTAAATACAATGCCTACTGAAAATGGAATTCCATTTTCTTCTAACGTATTTAATCCAAGAATAGATTCCTGCGTTTTCCCACGAGTTTTGTCATTTATTTTTGGATCAAGACTATCTATTGAAACTTGAAACGATACATCATCATTAACTAAATCTCTTAATTTTTTTAATTGTTTTTCACTAAGCTTATGCAATAAAGTGCCATTCGTACTTACTTGAACACCTCTCCTAAAAATGTTATTTGCAGTTTCAATGAGTTCTATTATGTCTTTTCTTATGAACGGTTCTCCGCCAACCAATACCACTTCAAAAGGATTTGCTTCTTCTTTTGTTTTCTCGAAAAGATATACCATATTTTTAAATGTAGGAATTTTCCACGTGAATGGTTTTGCATAACAATAAGTACAATCAAGATTACAGACACTAGTTACTTCAAACTCTACTCTGAATGGAAAATCAGGATATACATTTTCCATTTTTATGCACTTCTTCTGTATTCGAATAATTTAATTATTTCTGGATTTGAAGATTCTGCTTCCTCAAATGTTTTATCTAAAATAGCAATTATCTTCATTCCTGTTTTTACTGTTGTTAAAAAGATCATTTTTGTTCTTAAGTCTTGAACAAATGCTTTGTCTTCTTCTATTCTTACTTTTATCTGTTTGCCAACTTTTTCTTCTTTTCTTCGTAATCTTTTCATTAAATCAGTACGACCAATATTTTGATCCCAAGATTCTTGAACCCATTTTGGTCCTTGATCCCACGCTTCCTGATTCCATGATTCTTGTTCCCAAACGGCTTTGTCAACTAGAGTAGATTTGTTTTTTCTTCCAGAATTTTCAACAGGTATTGAATATTCCTGACTAGCACTACGTGCATATGGAATTAATAAATCAGCTCCACTATCTTTCAAATCCGATTTTTTTCTATTCTTAAGTTTAGTCATCCCACCATTCCCCAAATAAACTTTGTGAGATTAAAGATAAATATCTTTCTGTCAGATAGATAATTAGGTATTAATTAAATAATTGATTGTGAACAATCAGTGGATGGAAATATGGTACCTCTAGAATTTTACGAGTATCTCATATTAAAACATAAACCAGAAACAAACGCTACTCCTTTAACACAGAAAGAGTCTTTTTTAAATAACAGTTTTCTTTATTATAACAATGAAAAAGCATTTTTGTTTTTAGGCTTTATGCATCAAAGACTTAATGAAGACACTATGGATATTTTTTCACATGTTTTCAAGCAGTTTATGCCTAAAGTTACGCTTTTTGAATTTGATAAAAATATTCAAGATAGTAATATAGGAAATTTTGCAAAAAATGATAATGAAATTGGATTCGGAGTGAGATTAGCATTTTTACTAAACTCTAAAATAAAAGGTATTGATATCCCTAGAAAAGAGTTCATAAAAATACTTTCAGAGTATGATACAAAAAATTATAATGGAATAGAGTTAGGAGTGTATTGGAACTTTGTGAGTATTTACAGATATTTTTATCAGAGTATGCAAAATGGGAAAAATGGAGAAGTTTGTGAAAAAGTTCTGGAGATATTAGAATGGGAATTTTTAAATGAAAATGGTTCTTTGTATTCATATAAAAATGAATTTTTAGAGTTAATTAAAAAATATTCTTCAGATATTAAAACAGGAATCAGAGAGTTCCTTGAAGAGCAGAATATTAAAAACACTGGAAAAAGATTTTGTGATATTGAAAAATATGAAGAACTTACTGTTCCTTTCCCATATTGTACAAAATATCCTATAAACAGAGCAAGCACATATCTTGAAGCATATAGAAATGTAAATATGATAAATTATATTGTTAAAGAACTTGAGGAAAACAACAGCGTTGCTTCTATTTTTGGTTTAGGACATGTTTCTGAATGTAAGGATATTTTAAGCACAATACTTGCAGAAAAATTTGGAATGAAGATGAAAAGACTTTCTGAATTGTAGATATATTTATTTTTTGTAACACCTTAAAATTAATACCTGACTAATATCAAAAAAGGTTACATGCAGTTTAATTATAGTAATACTAATATTAAACTGTAGTTAAACTTTAGTAAGACTTAAGAGCTCACTGTTCCATTTCCATATTTTAGCAGATATCCAATAAAAAGGGCGAGTGCATATTTTGAAGCATATAGGAATACCAACATCATAGAATGTATCGTTAAAAACCTTGAAACAAATAATAGCATTGCTTCGATTGTTTGCACAGGACATGTTTTAGAATGTAGAGATATTTTAAGTCTATCCTAGCTGAAAAGTTTGGAATGGATATGAAAAGGCTCTCTGAACTTTAAACAATTAATTAAAAGAATAAATAAAAATGCTTCTTCAATAAGACAAGTCTTTTCCGCGCTCGTTTAGATAATATTTTCTTCTGGCTAAAGTAGATGTATAAGCAACTGCGCCCATAGAGATTGACTCTGCACCTAATGCAGCAAGTCCAGCAACAAAAATAAGTCTTATATCACTTGTTGCTGCTGAGATACCGAGGATTATTCCAAGAACATTTACAAGACCATCTTGACTACCTAAAATAAAATCAGATAATATACTACTGCGTGAATGATGTTCATGTGTCTCTAATTTTGATTTTTTAAAACTAAATGGCAAAGATGCACCACATATAGCTAAACGAAATAGATTATTAAAGTTTATTTTTTATAAAAAGCATGTAAGTTAAAGGATATGTTGTATTTATGTTAAATTTTGCCTGTTCCAGAGCCTCCGGTGAAAATGACATTAAAACATTTAGGTATTCCCCCTTCTATTAACTCATCAAAGTCAGTTACACCGGTTTTAACTCTTTTAATATTTGTCATATTCCAAATCTCCAAATCCTATAAATATTTTTAAGATAAGCTATTAATAGTGATGTGTTCTTAATTTTATGTAGGATATTGAAGATTTTTAGATGAATAATATAATGTCGATGTGATTTTATGGTTAAATGCATATGCGGCTCAGCAATTGTAATGAATAATGGAACAACTCTACTTATAAAACACAAGAAACTAGGCGTTTGGTTAAATCCTGGATGGCATATTAAAGAAAATGAAACTCCAGAAGAAGCTGCAGTTCGAGAAGTTAAAGAGGAAACTGGACTTGATGTTGAAGTTATTGAAATTGGATCTTTAAATAAAATAAAAACAGATAGAGCCTTTGAAAAAACTCCGCCTTTTTCAATAATGTATGAATATGTTGATTACAAAACAGGAATGCATGAGCATTTTGACATGATTTACCTTGTAAGGCCAAAAAACAATGCGAAAATTAATGCAGATTATAAAGAGATAACTGAGATAGGATGGTTTTCAGAGAATGAAATAGATAAACTTGAAATTTATGAAAGTACGAAAATAAGTTTACATAATGCATTTGCAGCAATTAAAAATATATAAAGTATTCGAGTTGTAAGAAAAACAACAGAGTATTAATATCTATTGTTTTTTTGGGAAAATATTCAAAAAATTTGGGAGAATGTATTTATATATAGAAATAGAATATAAATTGGTGAAGGGATGGCTAAAGAAATATGTATCATAAAGAATAGTTCAGAAAATAAAAATGATGAAGAGAGTAAAAAATTTGCAGATTTAAAGCAATTATTTTGTAGAAATAAGTTTAAAATAGAAAAATATGTAATAAATAAACCAAGTCAAGAATTTATAGAAAATGACGAATTAAAAACACAAGTACGTGCCCATACAAATAAACCAGGGTATAGTAATTATAAACCTTCTCCTCCAAAAAACGTATCAGAACTAAAAATTACTAAAACAAAGAAATTAAAGGATTTTATAGTATTAAGATTTGATAATGAAAATTATGGATTTATACATAATATTAATGAAGATAGAATTTTTTGTGTAGAACACACTACATTAAAATCAATACAACAAATAATTAATGAGCCACTTTTTATAATAAATAGAGAAGTTCCGCAACTTCTTAAAGAATTATTAATTAAATAATGGCAGTATATGATTATTGATTGATAATATTAATTAGGATAAACATGGTTAATGATCTACTTCCAAGGTTTCCATTCAGGGTAGAATTTGAAGTAACTAGCGTTTGCAATTTAGATTGTACTTATTGTTATGCAAAACCATTTTCAAATCAAATAATTCCTTTAAACGAAGTTAAATATTTGCTTAAAAAAACAAAAGAGGAGGCAAATCCATTTGAAATGATAATTATGGGTGGCGAACCATTTATCAGAGAAGATATCATAGAGATATTGGACTTTGCAAGTAATTTATTTAAAGTAATTGGAATTAGTACAAACGGAACACTAATTAATAGACTTCCGAAAAAGGAGCTGAAGTTATTAAAATATATATCTAAAGGTTCACCGATATTACAAATATCTATGGATAGTTTATTGCCTGAAATAAATGATAAAATTAGAGGAAAACTAGAGGATGTAATTAAGGGCTTGGAAATTTTAGAAGATAATGGCATACCGTTTGGAATTGGAATAACATTAACTAAGGTCAATATAAATGATGTAGATAGAAGTGTAAATAGATTAATCGGAGAATATAAAAATTTAAAAACAATAAATTTAGAAAATTTACAGCCGACATATTCTTTGGGTATTGAAGATTTTAAAAGTCTTAAACCAACAACAGAAGAAATGATAAATGTGTATAAATCAGTTCACAGAAGTATTAAAAATGCTTCAAGAAGTGACGTTTCTTTATATGGCATATTTGATGAATGTAGTTCAAGAAATACATTAATACCAAAGAATATTAATATGAAAACGTGTTTAGCAGGATTAATAAGAGCTGGTATTTTTGTTAATGGAGATGTAACGCCATGTTTAATAATTAGAGATAGAATATTAGGGAATTTATATAAAAAAACATGGGCAGAAATTTGGGATAAATCTGTGCAAGAATACAAAAATATTAAAGATGGTGGAGGACAATGCTATTCGTGTAATTTGTCTGATAAAAAAGAACAAAGAAATTCAAAGAAAATACATTTAAAAATACTTAATAATTAGATATTATGAAATTTAAAACTATATTAAATAAAGATGCTGCATTTGTTGATTATATAAATATACTTTTAAATAATCAAAATTATTTTATGCCTGTCGATTTAACAAAGCCCTTAGATAATTTATATGATATAGAGGTTAAGTATAATGAAAAATTTAAAAAGATTAAAAATAAATATATTAAAAATTTTGATAGGTTTATTGAAAATGCACATAGATCTTTCATAGGTTATTGGGAATTAAATTATAGTAAATTAGATAATGAAAAAAAGATGATTGAAAAAATATTAGAAAACTATGGAGAAGACATAACAAAATCTATATCGGAACTCACAAAAGCACATTGGAAAACAAATAATATAAGAATAATATTGACATTGCGCAGTGGTGGCATGAATGATGACAATACAATAATTATTGGCATAAATAAAAAATTTAGAAAACTTTATATTGAAACATTAATTCATGAATTAATACACGCTAATATACATTTTATGATTTCAAAAACTAAGCTTTCGGAGGATGATGAAGAAATAGCTACAACATTGATTACAAATAAAATAATTAAAAATATAAATAGAAAATATAAAACAAGAATAAAACAACAGAAATTTTCTTATAATTTAAATAATAAAAATTTAAACAGAAAATATTTGAGTGATTTCGTAGATGGTTCGAAATCTTTTATCGAACTTGTAGAAAAAATAAATCGCTTCGGCTAAGCAGTGTGTAAAATTATATCTAAATCTTCAACAAGATTCAAAAATTTTTAGGTATTAGTATATTATAAGATTATATGGGGAAGTAAATGATTAAAATGCTAAAATCTGGTGATCACTACATAACTGTAGATATTAGCATAAAGACAAATTCACATTAAATATAGTTATAGCGCACGGAGCTAAAAATGACATGAATTACACACTCATCAAATAACTTTTTGAATTGCTTAGATTAAAATATTCAGTAATAAAATTCAATTTTTCATATGTAGATAATAATCTAAAACTGGATGAAAAGATAAACAAAGAAGAAATAGAGACATGCATAAAATTCCTTGGTAATAAAAATATTGTTCTTATAGGAAAATCTTATGGAGGGTTTCTTTCAACGATAATTGCATCGGAAAATAAATTTGACATAGTAAAGGTTATAGTTTTAGGATATCCATTACATGAACCAAATAGACCCAGCAATGTATACTCACAAAAACATCTAAAGAACAATAAATTATCCGTTTGTTTTATAAATGGCGATTCTGATGAAAATTGTAATTTAGATATTTTTCAACATATGTTACCAAATTATGAAATAGAAATAATAAAAAATGCAAATCATTCTTTTAAACCAATTTCAAAAATGACTAGTATAGAACAAAATGAAAAGGAGGTTATCGATAAAATTTATATAATAATAAAAAATCTTAACAGCGTAGATAAATAATAAAAAATAAATTCAATAAATAGATATATGAATAAGTATTAAGGATAAATATGAAATTCACAATAAGAGTTGCAAACAAAAAAAGACCTTGAAGGTTTGCTTGAATTGGAAAACGAGGCGCATAAAGAAATTAGTTGGTGGGAGAAACAAACAAAAAAGGAATTCCTTCATTCTATGTCAGTATCAAAATATAATGTTATGGTAGCGGTGCATAATGGAAAAATAATAGGATATATAAAGGCAGAACTTAATATTAGAGGACATGGTAAGTTTAAGGATCTATTTCTTGAAAATATATACGTTCTTAAAAATATAGAAGGCTTGGAGTTGCTAAGTGTTTGATTCAGAAATTTACCGATTATTGGTGTTAAAAAAAGGAAGTATGTAGAGCTTGTAACAACAAAGGAGAATAAGAAAATATTCAAAAAGCTTGGATTTGAATGGATTATGGTGTATATGAAGAGGGGTCCTAAATCAGATAAATCAAAAACTTAACTCTACAGACATAGAACCTACATATTGAATGTATTTTTGAACGTGTCAATAAGGTTAATCTTAAATAATCTCTTTGTCTTTGATTAGTTAATTCAGATATTATATA
>JAJYYF010000030.1 GCA_021801225.1 Microcaldota archaeon
AATATCTCCAAAAGGAAATAAGTTCAGTGCAGATATAGCTGAAATCTGGAAAGCCAAAGGAGGTAAGTTGGTTTCTATAGCCATATACTTTGACACAGCATACTTCCAAAAAGAGATGTCTTGAAGTTATTGTTTTTTCTTATCTAATTTTCCAAGTACAAAACTTACAAATGCCATTATTATTCCTATTAACACAACTTCTACTGCAACTGTAGGTGTATCGATTTTAGATATGCCTTGAGATACATACAATAATAATGCAAATGATACTAGAAGTATTGCTGAAAATACCCATAGTAAAATTGTTTTATTAGTAATTTTTTCCATGTACGTATTAAAATGTAAAAATATAAAAACATTTTAAAAATAAAAAAATTACATTCCTTCTTTGATGCCTGCTTTTACTAGGAACCAGTTAGCTGGATAGCTAGTAAAGTGGCCTAAAAGCATACCTATCTGCATCATAAACCAGTAAACTACGAATGTAGGATTTATAGCCCCTGGAGCAAATAGAAATAAATTGAAGATCGCCATCCAGCTAAATAAACCAACTTCAAATGCAATAAGTGATAAGCTGTCTGCTTTTATTGCGCTTTTTAGATTAATTAATTTGCTGCGATTAGGATTAGCTTGAGTTATTGGAATGTATTGAAAGGCTATCCCCAAAGCATAAGCTACTATGAAATCAACTGCATACTCAGTAAATAGTAAAGATCCCGCTACAGTAAAACTAGTGAGTAAAAGAAATACAGCCCACTCACCAATAAAATCTCCAATCTCACATCCAGCTCCACAGTGAGTTGCAGAAACAAAGATGCTTTGCCAGAAAGGCTTCTTTTTATGCTGCATATGGCCACCCATTTTAGCCATATGCTCTGCCATAGACATCTTCATTCCTTTCATGTTCATTGCATCGGGTTTGCCCATTTTCCAGTAAGCCCACAATCCAAAAACACTCAAATAAAGAGAAGTTATTGGCCAGACATAATCCATTATTGGCATCATTTGTCTATTTTTTCTTACAAAAATATCAAAGATTATAATTAATGATGAAAGTATCGCAACGCCTATGTAAATATATGCGAGTATACTAAGCCAAAGAGGTATATTGTTAAAAATCATGTAAATCTAATTTTAATTAAATCTAAAATATAAAGTATTTATTGCTTGGATTAGATAGTAATATAAAAAATAATGTTATGTAAATTATAATAAAGTGTGAAATTATTTATGCCGTTAATTCAAAACTTTGGAAAAAACATTTGGATTGTAGATGGACCTAAAGTAAAAGACATGGGATTTATGTTTCCTACAAGAATGACAATAATTAGATTATCCAATGATAAGTTGTGGATAAGTTCTCCTATTCCTATAAAAACTCAGACTCTTAAAAAAATTAAATCTTTGGGAAAATTAAGTTATTTAGTTGTAGGAACACCTAGACATTTATGGAGATTAGAGTCATGGAACAAAAAATTTCCAGAGCTTAAGTTATGGGGACCTCCACAGATAAATGGAAATTTTATTACAAAATCAGTTTTAGTTGGAAAGGCTGATTTACCATTTGAAGGAGTATTAAGTAATAACACCCCAGATATATGGTCAAAAGATATAGAACAAATTATTATAGAAGGAAATCCATTCATAAAAGAAGTTGCATTTTTACATAAAAAATCAAAAACATTAATTCTTGATGATTTAATACAGAGATATCCTATTGAAAAAAATAAAAAAATACGGAATGCATTTTTGAAGTTTGAAGATATGTTAGAACCAAATGGAGGAGTACCTAAGGATATTAGACTTACATTTACAAACAAAGAAATTACGCGTAAATCAATAGATAAAATACTAAAATGGAACTTCAATAAGTTAATAATAGCACATGGAAAATGTATCGACAAAGATGCTAAATCATTTGTAAGAAATGCTTTTAATTGGTTAAAAGATTAGTTAGAAAAGCATAAGAATTGCAGTTAATAAACAAATAATAATAGTCATGGTGATTTAATTACCGAACAAGATTACTCAATAAAAATTTTAGTTGATAAAAGTCCGGAAGAAGTTTTTAAGGCTATCAATAATGTTCGTGGATGGTGGTCAGGGGAAATAACTGGAAAAACAGACAAACTAGACTCAGTATGGGAGTATCGTTACAAAGATATGCATCGATCAAAACAAAAGATAACTGAGCTTGTTCCTGGAAAAAAGATAGTTTGGAAGGTAATTGATAGTTATCTTAGCTTCATAAAAAACAAAGAAGAGTGGAATGGCACAAGTATTGTATTTGACATAAATAAGAAAGGAAATAAAACAGAACTTCATTTTACACATGTAGGTTTAATTCCAAAAATTGAGTGTTACGAAGCATGTACAGATGCGTGGGGATTTTACATAAAAACTAGTTTGCGCAACTTTATAATGAATGGTAACGGACAGCCAAACCCTAAAGAAAAGAAGGAAAAATAAGTACTTTCAATCAGCTACTGGATGTGCAGCTAATTTTTCAACAATGCAAGTTTCTTAGTAAATTCCTGAAAAACAAGATGTCTCTTCTCAGGACTCAATTGAAAGACAGTTTTTATTATTGCACCATCTGTAATTGTAAATATATAATTCAACTTTATCACACTGTCTTGTGCCGCTCCTTCTTTTGTAGATATACGTATTCCTTTCATCTGAAGATTTGTAGTTATCCCGGCTATTATAATGTTTCCTAGCTCCTCAAACAACACTAGTGCAGGTCTGATCTTCGAAGCCTCACCATCTGTAAACTGCACCCTTGTTATTACTATATCTCCAGCTTTAGGCATGTTCCCACGCAGAGTAATCTCCTTTTCCCCACAACTCTTTCATTTTGTTTTTTTGGGCTTCTTGAACAAACTTATCAAATTCTTTTGTTTCCTTAGCACGTTTTATAAGATCTAAAATTATCTCACTATAAGTTTCTCTGGGATATTTCTTTATTTGCTTTAATGCGTTAACCACTGATTTGCGTAGTTGTATTGTCGTTATTTCTTCGGACATTATATAGCACCTATAGTTAGTATATAACGTACTATATATTTAAGTCTTTGCCCCGCAATACTAAGGACTACTTTGGGGCATGGACCACCACTGATCTGCACCAAGCGCAAGGTGCACTAAAGGCACATCTCCGACAAGAAGGATTTTTATGCCGTCGATTTTCGCCCTGTTTTTGCATATAAGTACTTATACCACTTATACATTCATTTAAATGAATTTATATGGATATAAATAGTATAAATTCATTTATATTATTTAAATTATAAGGGGCGTGGGCGCCTGGGCGGGCGCTGGCGCATAGGCTAGGCCGTAGCTATTCGACCCTGAAGTATCCTACGACGTACTGCTTCCAATAACCGTTACCAGCGACTACGGTGTAGTTGCCTACAGGGAATTTGTTGAAGGCATATTGATTCCCGAAAAGGGTAGAATTGCTCCAGTATCCGCCTACTACGAAAGTGGTCTGTATTGGCAGAGTTGCGTACTTGGATGTGTTCGTTGCGCTTGTGAGGATGT
>JAJYYF010000019.1 GCA_021801225.1 Microcaldota archaeon
CTTACTCTGGTTTTTCTTGCGGTGCATTTTTTATTAACAGTTCAGGAGTATTAAATTTGAACATAGCACAGAACACAGGAGCTGATATTCTAATTAAAGGAGTTGCATGTTCAACAACTCCGTCAAGTACGGGAGATTATCCCGAGTATGGAAATACTGGAGTTTACAATAGTATTTATTATTATCCAAACGCAGAGATTACTAATGGAATAAATATTAATACAGGAAGTTCAACAACTTTGCAACTTTATTGTTATAATGCTGCAGGAGTTGCAACTGAGGAGTTGCAAGGATCTCAGTTTTCAGGTTATGTTTGGATAAATTACACAATACTAGGTACGAAACAGAATGAAACATCACTTGTCGCTTCACTTACAGTAATATATACAAAATAATCAGATTATAAAAAATACTAAAAATGTTAACTACGATCTCTAAAATAAGAGTTTGAGAACTCAAAGTGTCATATAAAAAAGATTAAATCTGTTGAGTATTTTAATCAGTAAGATGATTTAAAAGGACTTCAAGATGGTGTTAAGAAGATATTAATACATCGGATTATTCCAATAATATTTGTAAAATTGATAATTGTCCGTGGACATATCAAAACTTACCTAGATGTATGAAGTACCTACCATTTACAGATTAGGTAGTATCACAAAACACATATATATAAATTTAACGAGATAATATTAGAGCATTTATTTGGTGAAGTAATGAGCATGAACCATGAAAGGCCTTTTGATTTATTGAACAAGGCAATAGGTCAGCAAGTGTTGATAAGATTGAAAAACGGAAGTGACATTAGAGGTAAAGTACAGTCCTTTGATGTACACATGAACATTGTTCTTGAAGGAGCTGAAGAGTTAGATGACGGTGGCAGCACAAAGACAAAGCTCGGAGTTATTCTTTTAAGAGGAGGCAATATACTATTTATATCTCCTGCTTAATAAGAAAATTTATAAAAAATGTTTATTATGGGCTCCTAGCGCAACGGTAGCGCGCCTGCATGGCATGCAGGAGGTTGCGGGTTCAAAATGATTTTTAAATCAGGAAAATCCCGCGGAGTCCATAATTAATTTGTTTATTTGTTTAAGTCTAATGCTATATAACTGATTGTTTTGTTTATTGACGTATTATTATAAAGCATCGACATTATTACTAATGTGTTATTTTTCTTACCTATCATTGTAAATAGATTGGCAGTAGAGTTAATTTTGTTCACAGTATAGAAAAATGATAATGGTCCTACAGTACCATTTATCACATTTATTTTATTTAGTTGATGTGACATATCAAAGCGTATTATTGAAAATATAGTGCTTGAGTTTGTCCTGTTTACTATTAACTCTTGATAATAATAATTTGGGTTGTAAAATTCCGAAACATACGCTGTATTATTCCCTAAAAGCATTGATATATAAGAACCTGAAGAAACATTGAACTGTTGTGAGTTAGAGGTAAATGAGGTATAAGAACCACTTCCTAAAAGTGCTTGAGATTGTGACGCAGAAAGAAGTTGATTACTTGATTGTGATGATGAATTAATAATTATATAAATAATAAAAACAATAAAAACTATAAAAAGAAAAAAAGTCAAAAAAACAGATATTATATGTTTTTTAATTGGAGAGTCATTTAAGTTTAAGTTGTTAGATGATTTATCGTCTATGTCGTAGGGCAATCTAACCTCATTAACTTCCTGTTGTTGACTCAAGTTTTACGCCCTTCCTCTGATGTCCTTTGTTTTTTCCATGAACTCTTTCTTTGATATTTCTCCCTTTGCATATCTACTTTTTAATATTAACATAGGATCTACTGTTGAGTCGCTATAACCAGTTTTAGACATCAAAACAAGAAGCATTCCCCACATTACTATTAAAAGTACTATCATTACTAATGTAACGATAGGTATGTTTGAGTAGCTGTATGTAGTTGGTACATAAAGAAATGTTATTATTGCTATAAAACCTACTATTATAAAAGCAGCTACAATTATGCTGCTTAAAATTTTATTGTGTACATGTTTCATAAAATCTCCTTAATATAGATACATAAGATAATATATAATAAAGTATCTTTTGTTTATTTAATAGATACTTTTTAATATATCTTAAAATCTTTCAACTTTTTGTTGAAAAAAACAAAGATTTATATATTTATTCTAATATAATATATAACATGGCAAGTATAGAAAAAATAGTAATAAAATCAGTAACTAAACCTGAAAAGGAGGACATAGATTACTTGTCAATGTGGTTTTGTAAGGTATTTGATCTAAATAATAAAGAGAATGAAATAGAACCAGCTATTTTAAAGGAGTTGATTATTAAAAGTGCTTCAGGAGAAGGAGTTACGAGTAAAGAACTTAACAAAGAGTTAAGTGTTCCAAGAAGCACAGTTATTTATCACTTGAACAGATTTATTGATGCAGGATTAATTATAAGGAAGGGTACAAAGTATTATTTAAGATCTGATGATCTGGCAAGTACCATAGAAGATATACAAGCCGAGATGTTTCGCGAGTTCAATAGGTTAATTGGTCTTGCACAAAGAATGGATAATATATTAGAGGTAGGTATTAATGGCAGAGGAAAAGAAAGAAAAAGAAGACAATGATAATAAAGAAGAAAGTACATTAATAACAGAGGAAAAACAGGAAATTAAAAAGGAAGGTCCTTCAAAAAAAGATAAAGAAGAGATTAAAGAAAAAAAAGAAGATGACTTAAAGGACAGATTACTTAGATTGGCAGCTGAGTTTGACAATTATAAAAAAAGAACAAGTAAAGATATTGAAAACGCTAAGAACTTAGGAAAGGCCGAGTTCGCAAGTAGAATACTTCCAATATTAGACGAGTTTGAACTTGCTATAGAGTCAATGAAGATGGATAATGAAGGAGAGAAGGGCATAGCGATGGTTTTTTCAAATTTTTTGGAGATTTTGAAAAAAGAAGGAATCAGATCAATAGATACAACAGGAAAGTTTGATCCATACAAACACGAGATAATGCTAAGTAAAAATAGTGAAAAAGAGGAAGGGACCATAATTCAAGTAGTCAGAAAAGGTTACATGTTAAACAATATTATGTTGAGACCCGCTTCGGTAATTGTATCGAACGGAGAAATACAAAAAAAAGGTGAACAAATATGAAAATAATAGGAATAGATTTAGGTACATCAAACTCAGCAGCAGCTGTTTTGGAAGGAGGTAGACCTGTACTAATACCAAGTGCAGAAGGAACATCACTTTATGGAAAATCATTTCCAAGTTATGTTGCATTCACAAAAGATGGGCAAAGGTTAATAGGAGAGCCGGCAAAAAGACAGGCTGTCGCAAATCCTGACGGAACACTTAATGCATTTAAAAGAAAGATGGGGACTAACTTTAAGTATAAGGTATTTGGAAAAGAGTACACACCTCAGGAGCTTTCAGCAATGGTTCTTCAGAAAATAAAAAGCGATGCAGAGTCATTTTTAGGAGAAGAAGTTAAAAAAGCAGTGATAACTGTTCCTGCTTACTTCGATGACAATCAAAGGCAAGCAACAAAAGATGCAGGAGAGATAGCCGGATTAGAGGTAGTTAGATTGGTCAATGAACCAACAGCTGCAGCACTAGCTTATGGTCTAGACAAAAGTGGAAAAGATATGAAAATAATTGTCTATGACTTCGGAGGTGGAACATTAGATGTAACAGTTATGGAATTTGGAAAAGGAGTTTTCGAGGTCAAATCAACAAGCGGAGATACAGCTCTAGGAGGAACTGATATGGACAACGCTTTAGTTAAGTTCTTGTCCGATGAGGTACTTAAGAAAGGAGTAGATATAACAAAAGATAGTCAAGCTACTCAGAGAATAAGAGAAGCGGCTGAGAAAGCCAAGATTGAGTTATCAACAACATTAACTAGCGAGATAAATCTTCCATTTCTTACGATGGGACCTGGAAACGCTCCGATACACTTCACATACAGTATGACTAGAGCTAAACTAGAAGAGATAATTTTGCCTATTGTCGAGAGAACAACTAAACCAGTGATGCAGGCCTTGAAGGATGCCAAGCTAGAACCAAAAGATATTGATAAGGTTATATTAGTAGGTGGGCCAACAAGAATGCCTATAGTTCAAAGATATGTTGAACAGCTTTTAGGTAAAAAGATAGAAAGAGGAGTAGATCCTATGGAGGCTGTAGCATTCGGTGCCGCAGTACAAGCAGGAGTACTTACTGGAGAGGTAAAGGACATTGTACTTCTTGATGTAACACCGTTGAGTCTTGGTCTTGAAACTTATGGTGGAGTTACAACAACATTAATAGAAAGAAATACAACAATACCTATAAAAAAATCCCAAGTATTTACAACTGCTGATGACAATCAAACTACTGTAGATATACACATTCTACAAGGAGAAAGAAAACTTGCAAAGGATAACGTTGAGTTAGGAAGATTTCAGTTAACTGGAATTCCTCCAGCACCTAGAGGAGTGCCTCAGGTAGAGGTAACTTTTGATATTGATGCGAACGGAATAATACACGTTACAGCTAAAGACAAAGCAACTGGCAAAGAACAAAAGATGCAGGTAGTAGCAAAGAATAAGATGAGCCGTGAAGAGATAGAAAAGAAGGTAAAAGAAGCCGAAGAGTTTGCCGAAAAAGATAAAGAAATCCTTGAAAAGATTGAGATAAAAAACAACGCTGAGTCATTATCTTATAGTACCGAAAAGACACTCAAAGATTATAAAGATAAAATACCTAAAGAACTTTACGAACAGATAGATAAAGCAAATGTAGCGTTAAAAGAAACATTAAAAGGAGAGGACACTGACGCGATAAAATCAAAGTCAGATGCGCTTAATGAACTGTTGCAAAAAATAGGAGAAAGTATGTACAAAGGAAATGAACAAGGAGCTAACGGTACAACTGGTCCGGGTCCAGAAGGACCTGACGATGGACCAGGATCCGATAATACAGTAAATGCAGATTATAAGGTAGAAAAATGAGTGATGACTTTTATAGCATATTGGGTGTAAGTAAAACAGCTTCACAAGAAGAGATTAAAAAAGCATACAGGGAGCTTGCACTTAAGTATCATCCCGATAGAAATAGTGGAAAGGACGCAGAAGAAAAGTTCAAAAAAATAAATGAGGCATACGCAGTACTAAGCAACGAAGAAAAAAGAAAACAATACGATGCTTACGGACCTGAAAGGTTTAATCAGCAATATACTGAGGACGATATCTTTAGAGGATTTAATATTAATGACATCTTCAAGGATATGGGTTTCAATATTGATTTTGGAAACGGCAGATTTTCTTATAACTCGGAAAACGGAAGAGGAAACGATATAATTTACAGAATGCGTTTAAGCTTTATGGAGTCTGCAAAAGGAGCTGATAAGTCAATAGAAGTAAAACACATAGCAAAGTGTGCACGTTGTTCTGGTTCTGGGGGAGAACCAGGATCAAAGGTAATAAAATGTAATGTATGCAGAGGTTCTGGAAGTGTTAGAAGAGTTGTCAATACTTTTTTTGGAGCAATGCAAACAGTAACTACTTGTAATGAATGTGGTGGTTCAGGAAGTTTCTTTGAAAAGAAATGTAAGGACTGCAGAGGAAAAGGAGGTATTTACAAAACAGAAAAAGTTGACGTTAAGATTCCACCTGGAGTAAAAGACGGCATGCGACTTAGATTAGAGGAGATGGGAGATTATAGTAAAAATGGTTCTGGTAGTATCTACATTGATATTTCTGTAGCGAAGGATGAGGTCTTTGAAAGAGAGGGTGATGACGTATACACAACAGTTAATGTTCCATTTTATACAGCTATAATTGGTGGAGAGGTAGAAGTGCCTACATTGGATGGCTTTAAAAAAATAAACATAAACTCAGGAACACAGAACAACACAGAGATAAAGTTAAAAAATCAAGGAATAAAAAGATTAGGAACACAGTCTTATGGTGATGAGATAATCACATTGGAAATAGACATACCAAAAACAATAACAAAACAGGAAGAGGAGCTCATTAAACAGTTTAGAGATATTCACGGTTCTAATCAAAAAGACAAAAAAAAATTTAACTTTTTCTAATTTTATTGAGGTTTACTCACTTCTAAAAAATTTACTATATATAACAACCTTCATCTCAAATTTGTTGAAAAACAATCAAATCCTATTCTAAAAAGAAAGATATAAATTATTTAAATATGATTAAATAAGTGATAGGATGGGTACATTTAAGACAATTGGACAAAATAACTCAAATCAAGAAAAAGAAGGTTCTAGACAAGAAAATAATCTAAGAGTAAATACTGTTGATAGTAATTATTTAGGGATTATTGACAAGGTATTAAAGTTAGGAAGTTGGAAACAAAACAGAACAGGGATAAAAACACTTGCTATAGCAGGCGCGATGTTTGAGCACGATATGAAAAATGGTTTTCCATTACTTACTACTAAAAAGATGCCGTTCAAGGTAATAGCATCTGAACTTGAATTTTTTATAAAAGGAAAAACTGATAAAAAATGGCTACAAGAACATAATAACCACCTATGGGACGAGTGGGCTTCTCCTAAAAAAGCACCATATGGACATGATGAAGAATCTAAAAAAAGGATGTCAGAAGAAAATGATTTAGGTCCTATTTATGGTTTTCAATGGAGACATTTTGATGGAGTTTATCAAGGTTTAAATCATGATTATACCTCTGAAGGAGTAGATCAACTTGCAAATGTAGTTAAAAAACTTAAAGAAGATCCGACTGACAGAAGAATGATAGTTTCAGCATGGAATCCTAAACAAATAAATGAGATGGCTCTGCCTCCTTGTCATTATGGTTTTCAAGTTACAGTAATAAATAACGAGTTAAATTTATTGTGGAATCAACGTTCTGTAGATACAATGATAGGTTTACCCTTCAATATTGCAAGTTATGGAATATTACTTCATCTTCTAGCCAAAGATGCAGGATTAAAAGAGGGCAAATTAATAGGATTTTTAGGCGATGTTCATATATACGAAAATCATTTGCAAGGTGCAAAGGAGCAGCTACAAAGGGATCCTTATAAATTTAAACTGCCTACAATAAAAACAGAGAACTTTACTGATATTTTCAGTTGGGTGTGTGAAAGTACTAGCATTGAAAATTATGAATCTTATCCAAAAATAACATTTGATATTGCTGTTTGAATGGAACTGAATATAATAGTTGCTATGTCTATAAATGGAGTAATAGGGAAAGATAACAAAGTACCCTGGAGAATAAAAGAGGATATGCTTCTTTTCAAAGGCTTAACGACAAACAGGACAGTTATAATGGGTAAAAATACATGGTTATCCTTACCTAATACATTTAGACCATTACCAAATAGAAATAACATAATAGTAAGTAAAACTCTTCCAGAACAAGAAGGAGCATTTGTATGTAAAAGTGTAGAGGAAGCGCTTGAACTTTCAAAAAGATTTGACTGCGATGCTTATTGCATTGGAGGTGCAAAACTTTATTCACAAATGCTTCCTATTTCTAGCATACTTCATATCTCACTAGTTAAGGGTATATATGAAGGAGATACTTATTTTCCTGAAATAAATTATGATGAGTGGACTCTTCAAGAAACAGTTGATTTTGAAAATTTCGTATATAAAAGATACATAAGAAAGGCACCAAACAACTTAAATATCTGAAAATCATAATATCAAATTAGTAATTTATTCTTAGGTAAGAATATGGACTTTAAATATAGAAACAACGGCCATTATAAAAACCATATTAACAGCAATATTAATGATACTAAAAATATTAGTAAAAGCAACAATCATTTATTTTCAGGAAAAAAGGTCTGGTTATTTGATTTTGATGGGGTTTTAGTACCTGCGCCAAATGAAGAGGACTGTAAAAAGTTTATTTCTAATGCTATAACTTTAATTTCTGATTTGAAAGGGATAAGTAGAGAAAGCAGTGCAAAAATGTATACTGATACTGTTAAAAAAAATAATGTTAACTTGCATGAGTTTTTTATAAACAACTTCCCCGAATTAGATGGAAAAATAATGATGTCAAAGGTATTTGGAGAGTATAATAAAAAATATCAAAGTTTAGAATCAGATCCCAATATTATAAAGATCATTAAAAAGCTTTCAAGGGATGGTATTAGAATGGGTGTTTTTACAAATAACACTACAGATACAGTAAGCAGTACAATGAAAAGATTGGGTTATCTTAAGCATTTTGAGCAGGTAATCGCTTATGAACAATCATATCCATTTATCAAACCAGAAGAGTCTTCATATAAAATAGCTTCCGAGCATTTTGAGGTTTTAAATAAAGACATACTCTTTATAGATGACTCAGAAGAAAACGTCAGAGTTTCTAAAAAACTTGGGATTGTATCAATACGAGTATCTGAAACAAAGCATGAACCAGAGGTAGCTGATATCACGGTCAAAAATTCTGAAGCATTGTTAAAATTAATAAGAGAAAATAAATAATTAATTTTTCATTTCTGGATATAATGGAAATTTTGCTGTTAAGTTAATAACATTTTCTCTAACTTTTTTAATCTGTTCGTTGTGATTTAACCCTTCTCTGAAATTTTTAATGTAAGTTAAACGCTCTTCTTTTGATTGTGGAAGTTTGTTTTCTTTTATAGAAGAAAGTATCTGTGTTATATAACTTGCTATTTCTTTCATCTCTGATTCTTTCATTCCTCGAGATGTTATTGCCGGAGTGCCCATCCTAATTCCACTAGGGTAAAATGGTGATGAACGTTCTCCTGGAACTGTATTTTTGTTTAATGTTATCCCGGCTTTATCAAGCGCTTCTTGAGCAAATACTCCGAACCCTGGAGAGATATCACTTAAATCTGCCAAAATCATATGATTATCAGTGCCTTTTGTAACTAAATTAATTCCTTGTTCCATCAATGCTGTTGCTAAAGCCTTTGCATTAAGAACTACTTGTTTTGCATATGAAACAAACTCAGGACTCGATGCTTGTTTAAGGGCTATTGCAATAGCCGCAGTTATGTGATCGTGAGGACCACCTTGCATACCTGGGAAAACAGATTTATCTATTTTTGAAGGAAGATCAGGATCCTTTTCTATACCTTTTTTCGTTACCATTATTATTGCTCCTCTAGGACCACGCAGAGTTTTGTGTGTTGTAGTTGTAATAATATCTACATAAGGGACAGGACTTTCATGAACTCCTGCTATTACAAGGCCTGAAATATGTGATATATCTGCAGCAAGATACGCACCTACCGAATGTGCTATCTCACTAAACTCTTTAAATGGTAACTTTCTCACATAAGCAGTTGAACCTATCCAAATTAACTTTGGTTTATTCTGCTCTGCTAATTTTCTTACTTCATCGATATTTATGTAACCCTCATCTGTAACACCATACTGGACACTTTTGAATAACTGACCAGTAGCACTTGAGTTCCATCCATGCGTTAAATGGCCACCTGAAGTTAAACTCTGCCCCATTATTACATCTCCTGGAGAACAGACTGAAAGATAAACCTCCATATTTGCAGGAGATCCAGAATAAGGCTGGACATTTACATGTTCAACATTGAATAAAGCTTTAGCGCGTGATATTGCAAGTTTTTCAATTTCATCAATAAACTCATTTCCACCATAGTACCTTTTTCCAGGATAACCTTCAGAATATTTATTTGTAAGAATGCTACCCATAGCTTGCATTACGGCTTCTGTTGTAAAATTTTCAGAAGGTATCAACTCTATAGAACTTCTTTGTCTATCCAACTCATTTTTCATCAATGAAAAAATTTCTTCATCTTGTTCCTTCACTTCAGATAAATACTCCATCATAAAGACCCATTTTTATCCTTAATTAATTTTCTTAATGTGATAAGTAAAGCACTCATTGAAATTATCGCTACAACTATAAATAAAATTATAAAAAATGTTTGAGTTGGAAGCTCTAATAAAAAGAATATTGCAAATGCAATGCTTATGAATGAAAATAATGGTGGTATTGCAGGTAAACCAACCTTGTATTTTCTTAAAATAAACATTGTTGTTAAAACACCTAAACCTGAAAATACAACAATCAACGCTGAAAGAAATAAGTTACCTATTGCTGCATATGCGCCAGTAGCTACAGCTGCCGGAAGCATTATATCTCCATTGCCTAACATTATGCTTGATAAGGTAGGTACACTTCCCCTTTTAACTATCTCTTTTAAATGTTCAGAATAATGCTTGTTCTTTTTTACAAAATCATTAAACTCAGATACCTCTTTTTTACTTAATTCTCCCTTCGGTATAGCTTCTATGTCTGATGAGCTTATCATGAATGCAAGATTCATATTGACTGCTTGTTTTGCCATCGGTATCATAAACTTCATAACAAAAACAGCTAAGTAATCATAAACAGCAAAGGCTCCCATTAATAAATATAAAAGAAGAATATTTCCAAAGCCAACGCCTATCAATGTACCTAATCCAACACTACTTAAGAGTGTCGTTATATTTCTTATTTTAGGGCTTTGATTTTTTTTAGTTTTAATGAATAAAAGCATTAATGAAAGTATAAATGCAATTATAATTCCATAAATAATTGAGATATATCCTGCTAAGAGTGACATAAGTATAAGAAAAAAGAATGTTCCAGAACCTAAAATTACTATATATCCTTCTAAAATTCTGAATATTGTATTATTTTTATATAGCTTAAAAATAAATGAAAAAATTAAGGCTATTACAACTATGTCTAAAATTATTGAAACTACAGTGCTGAGTACATTTGTAGGTGACGCTATTATATTTTCTAATTCAAATGCATAAGGCAAGCCTAAAATTATTAAAAGGAATGCGAGTAATTGTCCTAAAAGAAATAATGAAAAAATACTGACTATTTGTCTATTTTCTATTTTTCTTTCTATTCAATACACCTATTTAATCCTCACTTCTTTTAACAATTTTTATAACTCCCTGTCTTGGACTGAATATATCTCCTGTTCTCTCAAGCTCAAGAAGATACTTGCTTGTTGTATTTCTATCTATTCCTAATTTTTCTGCCTCTTCAAGTATTCTCGCTATCTTTGCGTTATCTTCTTCTGATTCTAATTTTTTGATTACATTTAATAAATTATTCATCTTGTCTACTTTCTCTCTAGGCATTCCAGTTAACAAAGTATCAATATCCTTTCTTCCTCCTCTATCTACAGCTAAACTAGAAAGCATATAATCAAAAAGTGATATTGCTAAATCTGCATCTTTCTTTTCTATCTTATCCGAAAGGCGTGTTTTTGCGCTTGCTTCTGAAAGCCTAACTAAACCTTCTATCTGACGAGGTGTAATTGGAACGGCACCCTGCTTCATTCCTATCTTTCTCAACTCTACATAATAATCTTGAATTCTTTGACTTGACTCATTGTCTAAACGCGGTTTGATATTTTTACGCGCATAAGCAACATACTTTCTCAAAAACTCTGTATTAATTGGTTGTTTCTCTACCTGTGCGTACTCCTTTTCTTGAGCTATCTGTGCACCTGCTGCTGAGTGTTGTACCATTATATGATTTGCTATCTGTCTGTCACGCTCTTCATCTAGTACGTCAGTTATTGGAAATATTAAATCAAATCTTGAGAGCAAAGCAGGAGAGATATCGAACTGCTCTGCCGGATAAAGGTTTCTATCAAATCTACCATACTTAGGGTTTGCTGCAGCTAGCACAGAGGTTTTCGCACTGAACTTGGCAACTATACCTGCTTTAGCTACGCTTATGCTCTGTGACTCTAAGGCTTCTAGAAGTGCTGATTTATCCTCATCACCTATCTTATCAAACTCATCTATGCTTACCTCACCACCAGAACCTAGTACAAGAGCACCTGCCTTTAAGGTCCATCCTCCTTCTGAAAACTCATCTCTTTCTGCTGCTGCTGTAAGACCTGCACCGCTTGTAGATTTACCACTAACATAGATACCTTTAGGAACTATCTCAGTTACAGCTTGCAAAAATCTTGTTTTTGCGCTACCAGGATCTCCTATCAACAACATGTGAATATCACTTCTTATAACTGCACCATCAACTAATCTTTTTTCTGGAGTGCCTCCGAAAAGTTGAAGAACGAGCGCTTTTTTAATCTCATTATGGCCGTAAATTGATGGAGCTAATGACTTAGCTATTTTATCAAAAACCTCGGGGTCTTTTGAAAGATCATTTATTATTACTTTATCATCTTCTGTTATATCTAACTCGGCAAATTCTTTTTGTTTTGGTTTTATAGAAACAGCTTCAAAAAACATAGTAAATAGTACTTTATCCTCCTTGCCTCTTGCGTTTCTTCTCGGTTTTATTCTAAGAATTCCAGTAATATCTATCCTATCTCCTGGAATTACACTATTGACTAGATCATCCTCCATCCAGACCTCTAACTGCCATGTTGGTGTACTTCCCTTTAATCTTTCTAATGGGTCCTGTACTGCCAATCGTTGTAAATTTGAAAAACGAGAACGTTCCGGATCCTGCTTTAATGATTTTCTTTTACATTGAGGACATATCTCTACAACTGTGTCCCTCTCCATCTTTATCTCAATTACACTTGCACAAAATAAGCATTTGAAGTAACCAATATTAACTTTAGGGGTAATCTCTGATCTTTTAACTACTAATGAGTCTAAAGTTAAAAATTGCCCTATATACTCAGAACCTACATCCTGTATCATAGGTGATTGAGTTGTGACTCCATAAAATCGTGCATGAACAGGTTCTTTTGCTTCAGGATCAGGATTCATCTTTGTTAAGGCGCTGTTTGCTATAGGTAAAAGTTCATCAGGTTTATGTATTAACTGCAAGGCTATCTCCGTGTCAAATCTCTCTAAATCGCGTATATCTAAATTAAGGCTTCTAGTTTTCGGATAACCGATATACATATCCTTTATCTGCTCCGAGTAGTAATTATTTAAAAATTCAGAGAACTTCTCCTCTAATTCAGAGCTTGCTATTTCATCCACAGTATCACCCCTATGCATAGTCTTTATATTTCTAAAGGAATAAAAGAGTGTATTGTAAAAGGTTTTATTTCAAGTTTGGTGTTTTTATTAAATATTATATTACTACTCCAATATTTTATGTTACAAACAAGCCACACATAGGCACCGCTTATACTGTAATTATAGCCGATATTTTATCTAGATGGCATAGATTACTAGGGGATGATGTCTTTTTCCTTACTGGGACCGATGAACACGGAGAAAAAGTAGACGAAGCAGCTAAAAAGAATAATCAAACACCTCAGGAGTTAGTTGATAAAATATCAAAAAATTTTGAGGAGTTATGGAAAAGTTTAGAAATAACAAATAATAAATTTATAAGAACAACAGATAAGAAGCATGTAGATACTGTTATTAAATTTCTAATGGAAATTTACAAAAAAGGAGATATCTACAAAGGCAATTATGAAGGTTGGTACTGTGTACCTGATGAAACCTTTATAACAGAGTTACAGTTAGTTGATGGAAAATGTCCATTTTGCGGAAGAGATGTCAAAAAAATAATTGAGCAAAGTTACTTTTTCAGATTAAGCAAATATCAAAACAAACTTTTAGAACTTTACGAACAAAATCCTAAATTTTTAATGCCTAAAAATAAATCCCAAGAAATAATAAATAGAGTCAAATCAGGTTTAAACGACATAAGCATCTCAAGGAGTACAGTTAAATGGGGTATAGAGCTGCCTATGGAAAAGGATCATACAGTATATGTGTGGTTTGATGCGTTGATAAATTATCTTTCAGCTATAGACTGGCCTAATCAAAATTATAAAAAATACTGGCCAGCTGATTTGCATCTTGTTGGAAAAGAAATTAATTGGTTTCATTCAGTCATATGGCCAGCTATGTTATTATCTGTAGGTTTAGATATACCTAAAACAATATTTTCACATGGGTGGTGGACGGTTGATGGTAAAAAAATGTCTAAATCCCTTGGAAATGTTGTTGATCCTTTAGAAATAACCAAAAAATATGGAAATGATGCCCTTAGATACTTCTTTGTAAGAGAGGTTCCATTAGGGGACGATGCGGACTTCTCTGAAAAAGCTCTAATATCTAGAATAAATGGAGAGTTAGTTAATGATTTGGGAAATCTTGTTTATAGAACATTGAGTTTGGCAGAGAAGTTTACAGGAGAAGTAAAAGGCAATAAAGAATTGGAAGAAAAAATCAATCTTGAAAAAATAAAAGAATATATGACTGATTTTAATACTTTTGAAGCAATAGAAGAAATTTGGTCAATAGTAAGAAATACAAATAAATACATAAATGAAAAAGAGGCATGGAAACTTTCTGGAGATGAATTAGGTTCTGTACTTTACAATTTATTAGAATCGTTGAGAGTAATATCAATACTTATCTCTCCGTTTATGCCAGAAACATCAGAAAAAATAAGAAAACAGTTAGGAAATAAAATAGAAAATTTAAGTGATTGCAAATTCAAGGTTTATTCTGGAAAAATAAAAAAGGAAGGACATTTATTTGAAAAAATAAAATAATTAAATTTTATTTAAAGAAACCGAAGCAAGTTCTTTCCAAGAATAAACAGTTCCAGAAGTAAGATATAACTTAGCCTTTTTAATTTGTATTTTTTCAATACTTTTGAAATTATCCGATAATGAGTTTGCTATTTTTTTACGTTCATCTTCAGCAATATGTGAATAAATAAGGCTGATATGCGGAGTTAATTCAATCTCGCTTGATTTGAACATAAATTCAGATTTTTTTGCAAAATCTTTGAAGTTTTCCGATAATTTTAATGACAAAAATACACATTTAAAATATTCATTATCATAATCAACTCCAGTAACGTCCATCGCAAACTCATTAAATTCTCTAAATGTTTTTTTAAATAACTCTATAGAGTTGTTTTTTAGCTCGCAATTATTAAACAAAGTAATGTGTGGTTCAAATAAAGGAGAGGAATATTTTTGCGATAGTGTTGAAATTATTGGACTAATAGATGAACTTATCTCTTTTTGTGGGATAAGCCATACTGAAGCTCCCGCTCCTTTTTCAGAATGCATAAAATAACTAAGTACCTCAAATATAAAAACAATCTAGTTAAATGTTTTTATTTAATTACTAAAATTTTGCTCTTTATTTTTAGGGATAACCTTAAAAAATATAATAATTAAAGTATATTGATTAAAATGAAAAAATATTTTTTTGTTATTATTGCAATTATTATAGTAGTTACTGGTCTTTTTATTTTCTTAAATAATAATGTAAATACAAATAAAATAAATTTAACAAATTCAACTAAAACTTACTCTCAAAAATTTTGCATAAACGCTGCAAATAATAATACAGTTATGGATATCGCACTTTCTAATGGAATAAATTGTTTTAGAACAGATATCTCTTTTAGTAGCAGTAAAAATGCAACAATAATGAATGTAATTAATAATAACGGAGAGTATTTGGGTATTTTAGATTATCAAACGGTTAATGCACAGCCTTCACAGAATGGGTGTACCTCTGGTTGCAACTGGTCTTTAACAACTTGGAATAACAGCATTATTGAAGCACTTAAACAATATCCAAAAATTAATGAGTGGGAAATCTACAATGAACCTTTAGTTAATGAATTCGAGAGCGGATATGAAAACGGCAGCGCTTTAAATTATTATAATATGATTAAATCTGCCTATGAAATAATTAAAAAGATAGAGCCAAACTCAACAATAGTTTGTTTCGGAGGCGCAGAGCTGTTTCCGCTAAGCGAGGTTCAGTATGAGTATTACTTTTATAAAAATGTCTGGGATTATGGTGCTAGCAAATACTGTGATGCAATATCCTTACACGCTTACAGCATTCCATTTTATAATTTAACACAGGATCCTTATCAAAATGTATCATTAAAGGAGGTTTATAACTTCACAATTAATCTGTATGAAAATCTTACTAAAAAACCAATTTGGATAACTGAAACCGGAATACCATCAAATAACTGGACAGTTGGGGTAAATCTCTCTCAGCAAAAACAGGCATCATTTTTAACTCAAGAGTTTAACTTTTTCTCAAATTACTCTTTTATAAAAAGAATATATTGGTATGATTTAGTTGGAGGTACTGGTGCAGGTGCAGATTTCGGATTATTAAATGCAAGTTCATTAAAACCAAAACCTGCATTTAATTCGTTTATTTACTTTGTAAAAAACAGTGAAGATAAGTAAGCTATGCACCTTTAAAAAATGTAAAAAAAGATTAAATGTTTAATCTAAGATTCCGGATTAAATTAATAGTCTTGTTAATCAATAACTTTAAATACATTAACGTACAAAACTTTAAAATATAACTAGGTTATAATTAGTGCTTAAAATGTCAAATTTTATATTAACAGTGTTATTCTCATTCATAATGGGTTTTTCGATTTATCTATCTATGCCGTTAATTCTAAGAAAAAAAACAAGTAAAAAACTGATGTATCTATTAAATGCTATTGCAATAGGCATACTTATTTTTTTAATATCAGATATATTTTCAGATGCTACAACTTTTTTATATAATGGTAACTCTTTATTTGGTTATGGAGCAAATCCTGTTATAGGTATAATTTTTGCCATTGCATTAACTTTGGGCTTCTTTATGCTTTATTTTTTTGAGAAGAATCCAAAAGGAGGCAGTACCGCAACTAAGTTGTCTTTGATGATTGCCATAGGTATAGGATTACAGAATCTTACCGAAGGTTTAGTATTTGGTTCTTTATCTGCAAACATAGGGTTACTTTCTGGTGCAGCTTTGGTAGTTTTGATAGGTTTTATATTACAAAATATAACTGAGGGATTTCCAATAGTTGCGCCTTTGTTAAGAGAGGAAGAAAGAAATCCTTGGAAGATATTAATACTTCTTTTAATAGGAGGGTTACCTACTGTTATTGGAGGAGTATTTGGTTTTTACTATAGCTCATCAGTATTTGAGGTTTTTTTTGATGGACTTGCCATAGGCGCTATACTTTATGTATTAATACCTATGATAAAACATCAATTAAAAGAACTTGATATTTTAGGCCACAAAATTTTATACATAGGTATATTTTTAGGTTTTTTAATCGGATTTTTGGTAAATCTTATTTAATTTTTTAAAGTAAGTTAACGTTTAATTATAAATTTTATATTTATGAAATATACAATACATTTAAACATTTTCTTATTTAATTAGGTTTGGTGTAAAAAATGATCTTCGTTGATGAAACAAAGAAAGCAATAGACATAATTTTGCTTAAAGATAAAAATCCGAAAGCAATGAGCGTTGCACAATGTTTAGGATTTTACTATAAAGCTTCGTTAATTCCGTTGATACTTGCCGTAATAGTTGCTGCTTTAATCAGTACTGCATTTGTAGGAACAATTGGAGCATTGTTAACAACCGTAGCTAGTAATTCTCACCTAGGATCATTAATTGGATTATTTGGTACTGCAGTAACTTTAGTAATAGTAGTATTAGTAGTTGTATATTTTTGGATACTTATGCCTTTAGGACTTCTTATTGATGCTTTAATTTATCACATTTTTGGTAAATTATTAAAACAATTCAAGCAAGGTTATAATGCAACATTCAATGCAATGGTATACGCAAGCATGGTCTATATATTACTGTTCTTCCTTCTTGGAATACCTATTGTTGGAGCCATAGTGGGATTAATAATTTTTATATGGAGTTTAGTTAGTATCATTGTATGGATGGGAAGATTCCAGAAAATAAGTTGGGTAATGTCCCTAGTAGTTTTAATTGTTACCTGGGTAGTGGTAGTTATAATATTCCTATTACTTGCAGGAATAGCTACTAAATTAATATAAAAACTTATTACTCTGTAGAAATACTCTTGTAAAGTTGTTAATTTCTTTTATTTTTATTATCTTTTTATTATTTTTAAATGTGTATTATAAAGTTCTGGGTTTTCAATACGATTAATGATTAACTCTGATATTGAACCGTAATTTTCTATACACCAGTCTATTGCTTCTTTGTGTTTTTGTTTATAAAATTCTTTATTCACGTTTTCAGCGTAATTAAGCGCAAACAACCATAGCTCGCTATGGCTAAATTGATAATTTATAGAATTATTATTCTTAAGCGCCAAGTTTAAACCTTTAACATAGTTGCTAAATGCATCTGAAACGAATCTATACACATTTTCTTCTGATTTATTAATATCTAACTTTCCGTTTTCGTCTTTATGCATTAATTTATTTTTTCGCATTATCGTTTGAAAAAATTCAGGTAATTTCCCTTTTTTAGTAAAAATTATACCTCCGAAATGAGCTAATATTACCGCGTGTTCATATTTTTCATTATTTATTAATAAATCTAAAACTAATGTTTTTTCTAAGTTACTCATTTTTTTAAATTCTCCGAATTCACTTATTACATATATAAATTTATTCAGATCATCTTGTTCGTTTGTACCTTTTCCTTTTATCGTAGCCTCTCCGAAAATTTTTTTATACTCATCAGGTGCTAACCTACCCAGCACTCTGTGCGTGAGTTTTTTAGGTAAGTTTTGAGCATTACATAAGTATTTAACAACATCTTCTACAGTACTTTTTATATTTGTATCTACCTCTTTATCCTTAGCTTTAATGTTGCTGTTTACGTTTGAGTTCCTTTCGGCTGTTATTTTATTCATAAAATTCACTTTAATTCACTTTTAAATTAAAATAAACATAGAGCATACGCTCTAAGTTAAATTCAATAGGGGATTATTATTATGATTAAATAGATATATATACCTTATTATTTTTCGAATTGTCGTACTAAAGTCTGTTTTTTTTCAATTGTCCTATTTAGTTATAGTCAAAAAATACCAAAAGAATACTACACATTTTATTGTTTTTATACCTAAATATATTCTATACGCTTCTTAGATAATGTTTAGGAAATACCATTTTTGCAGACCATTCAAAGTTTTTATCAAGGATACCTGTGCTTTTGCACAGATTGAAAGTCTCTTCGGCAAATTCAAGATGTTCCTTTAGGTTTTTATTCTTCACAAATGACGTATGCATGTCCTTTTCTCCAATTTCAAATACATGCATAACAGCCCAGACAAACTGTTCATATCTTATTAACGGGGTAAATATTTGTATTCTCTGCTTTAGGGTTTTATCTTTTCTTATTTTGAGATAAGTTTTCAGAAATAGTCTCCTTTGTTCATCTGAAAATTTGATTCTGCCAAAGGCTTCAAAAATCTTTGTGATTTCAGCTGCCGGATCTCCTAGACCTACGCTCTCCCAATCGATTAATACAAGCTGGTTATTATTTACTAAGACGTTCTGTTCACAAATATCTCCATGTATTAAGCAACGCTTATTTTGGTATTTTGGAGTTTCAAGAGAAGCTTTGATTTTACTAAGCGTATTATCCATAATTCTGATAAATTTATCATTTCTCTCAAAATACTTAGCCCTTTTAATTTTGATATACTCTATATTGTTTTTTATACCTGTTAACCAAGAAGCGTATGTAGGTCTCTCTATATTTAGCTTCAATTTATTCACATGCAGCAGGTGGAGCTCAGCAACAATCACTGCCAATTTTTCGATTGTTCTCCGATTCAATTTCTTTAGGTGCTTATTAAGTGTATGGCCGGGCAGGTATTCTAAAATAATAAATGTTTCATTTATGACTTTTCTTGAATCGTCCAAAAATAATGCTCGTGGTGCAATTTTTAAGTGCTCTATTGTTTTCAGAGCGACAAATTCCTCCCTAGACTTATTTGGCATCTTCGGATCCATATTGATCCTGATTACAAATTTCTTTTTGTTCAATACAGCAATGTAATTTAGATTACTTTCACCAAACTCCAGAGATTTTAATTTAATGCTTTTTAGTTTACCCTCTAAACCTAATAATTTAAGATCAAGTCCAAGCAAGTACTTTTTCAGTTTTGTTTCTAAATTCATAGACTTCCAGTTTGTATAAATGCCGGGGTTATATATAACCCCTTGTATAAATGCTGGGGTTATATATAGAAGCCTCAAATGTCCCCCTTTTCTAACATAGTTTTAGCATGGAAACGGTCGCTGTCGCCCAGATTCATGAATGGGAAGCAAAGAAAAAATCCCTTTTGTGAAAATGTTTATAAATTTTGAAGATCCCCAAAATGAAGTTAAGGACTTTTGTCCAAAATCTCTATTACAAGAAAGTATTTAAATAAGTATTCCCTAATCTTTTTTATGATAGCTGAAAAAGAGATAACAAAAACATTCCTAAAAGCAATTTCTGAAACTTTTAAAGCATATAATGAAAGGGGAGCAAGAAGCAATAAAAAACTTATACCAATTCATAAATGGTTTGCTAAATATTTGGAAAATAATCTTGGAAATGGATACTCTGTGATGAGTTTAGGTAATGGTGGAGAAGCAAATATAAACGGAAAATATTACCCTAAAAATTTGGATATAACTGTTTTGAAAAGTGGGAAGATTTTAACTACCATTAGTTTTAAATTTGTAACCTCTAATTATAAACAAAATGCCAACAATTACTTTGAGAATTTATTAGGCGAAACTGCAAATATTCGTAGAGTTAATGTTGGTTTTGCACATTTTTTAGTTCTTAGAGCTAAAACCCCATATTATGATAAGAATAAAGGTAATTTAAGAGGAAAAACCATAAAAATAGAGACTATAAACGACCACGATTTATCAAAATATGTCAAATTATTCCAAGATAATGACTTCCCTCATAAACCAGATGTTTTAGGAATATCTATATTAGATTTTAATGAAAATGGAAAACCATCAATCACAAATTTGGAAAGATTTGGTATATCAAAATCTAATTCAGATATTTTAAATAAAGAATTAGGGTTGAAAAAGTTTTTAGATAGATTTATTGCTCTTTGTGAATTAAAGAATTAATAATAATTTTTTGATGGTTTAATTCATTTGTAGGATAATTTTTTATTTGTTTGCTTGTTACTGATTTGTAACCCCCAGAAAAATCTTTCCCTGTAATTTGAATATACTTATAAAAATCTTCTGAACTCAAAATATTGGTAATAATATCCCAATTTATTTCTTTTTTCTTCTTAATAATAAATATTCCAGAATAAACAAAAATGTCTTCTTTTAACTTATAGAAGTTTATTCTATGATTAACTAATGTGCTTAATACGATCTTTTCATTATAAGAAGTTTGGATCCCTTGACTTCTCCCAAATTCATACCAAGAAGCATCCTCATCAATATCTCTTTTTAGTAATTCTTCTTTATTTTCTAATAAATAGTTGTAAGCATTTGAATAATATTTTTTTAATTCTTCTTCAGGAATTGGAATAAAACGATTAGCTTGTCTTTTGTATGGAAATAAAATATGTTTAATTTCTTTTTCGTTTCCTTTGTAAGTAGAACCTTTAACAACTTTATACAATATTTTCTTTTCAATCCACTTATTATTAAATAAAACTAAAGTATCTTTTTCTTTAGTTACTTCCCCAATATAGATTTTATCCCTCAATGTTGCAAAACCATATTGAACATCAAAAAAATCTGAAACTTTTTTATTTGTGTTTGAATAAAGATTTTTCAAAAAATCCATTTCTTTATTTCCAGAAAAAGACCAATCCTTTATTTCTAAGTTATTATAGTTAACCTTATTCACTTCTTGTATTTTATTATTCATTAATTCCTGATAAACAAAATAATCTTTTTTTTCAAAAAAGTTTATTATGGTTATGGCAGTGTAGGTGGAAAAATTTTTGAAAACCTTATTTGCTTTAAAATCAGTTAATCTTTTTACTACTCTTTTTTCTTTTAAATACTTTCTAAATTCAACATAAGAAGAATTATGCAGGTAACTATTTGGAGTGATATACCCCAAAATTCCTTTTTCATTTAATAATTTAAATCCTAATTCAAAAAAAGAAATATAAATATCTATTGTTCCATTTGAAAAGATAAACTCTTTCTTGAGTAAATCTCTTGTTTTTTTATCTAAATTATGTATTCTTATATATGGCGGATTTCCTACGACAAAATCAAAAAAATTCATATATTCTTTATATTTTGTTAAGGTATTATCTTTAAATATTTTCCAATTAATATTTAGTTTTCTGTCTAATTTATTTTCAATTAAATGATTTAAATTAGATAAACATTTATTAAATTCTATCTCATCAATTTCTATGCCATAAACATAATCCTCTAAATACTCTTTTATCTTCTCTTTGGGATATTTTTTATTTAGTAGAGTATCAATAATTCTTGAAACTATTATTTTTAGAAAAGCACCATCACCACAAGCAGGGTCTATTATCTTTTTATTTATTAAATTATTATTAGAGAAACCAGAAGAATCTAATATTTCTTCTACTATCCAGTCTGGAGTAAATACTTGTCCTAATGTCTTATGTTTCATTGTATCCCCTATTTTATTTTCTTGTTTAGGTTTATCCTGATAAGCAGGAGAAGTTATTATAGTATCTATTTGTGCATTATTTTCTTTGAAATAGTGAAATTTATCTATTGCATCTCCAATCAATATTATCGGGTTGTTATCTTTATTAAATTGTATATCTTTTGAAAGTTTATTTTTAGGCATAAATATCACCATTTATTGCATACAGCATCCGCTAACAAATACGTTCTTACTTTACTACCTTCACCCAGAAACAGTCGGCTATTTGTATAGCGTTGCCATAACGCAATTTTTGTAGTTATTTTATGTAAATAAAAGTTTATATACTTTAGTATCATTCAATCAGCTATTATTTTTGTAATTTCGTTCCGCACTTCGGGCAATAGTTTCCTCTAGAAGGATTTTGTTTACCGCACTTCGGGCATTTTACTTTATTGGGTTTTTTGTTGTTTCCCGACTGCCATTTCAAATTATATAAATCAATGGCTCTTGGTATTGTAAATTTAGTATCGAGTGAGTGAAATTTGCCATCCATATACAAATTCTGCATCAATCGCATAAAATTGATATAGCCTTCTGCCGTTTTGTCGATCTTGCCAATAATCTTATCATTTTTGTAAGTCTTACTATAATGTTTTATTATACCATTATCCCACATTACAAAGACATCTGGCTTTAATAGATGCATGACTTTTGTAGCCCCAACTTGTTTTATCCCAGAATTTGATATCGTATTATAGATTCTCATTATCCTTTCTACTGTTTTTTTATCGTCTAATCTAATGTCCTTGAAAGACTTTTTATTGAAGAAAACAAAGTCCTCTTTCTCTAAATTAGCCAAGTCTCTTTTGAAGTTCTTTAAATTGAAAGATGTTAATATGAATCTGAAATAAGCAAAATTCCATGTTGAAAGAAGCAAAATTATTGATTCGTACTCGTGTCCTTCTTTGTAGAGGTCTAATGCCCACCTGTATACTTCCTCTCTAATCTCGTCTTTTTTAGTATTTGACATTTAATTTACCCATAACCTTGCCATAAACCTTGATTCTCTTGCCTTCTCTTACGTGTTTCTGCATATACCACAGAGTTGACTTATTTATACTTAACTTCTTGCGGTCTTGTAGTGTTAGGCTCAGTACCTTACTGCGAATATCTGTGTTGTCCTCTCGCTTTATCTTGAACTCAGGTACGTCGAATTGAAGCTTGCTGGACTTACCAATTATGTAGTTAGCCAGCAACCTAATGTTTTCATATAAGATATTCTGGTAGCTGTAGTATTTGCCATTGTAGAACGCTCTGGCATTGAAGTTCAGTCTTATCTTCTCGATTAGTGCTTTTGCTGTACTCTCTCTAAGCCTTATGTTGTAGTTCTCCGTTACGATAAAGTCCGCCTTCTTCAGCTTCTTTTCCTCTAGTAGCTGTATCACCGATAGGTCTACCAGCCACCTATAAAGCTCTTGAACGTCATACACAAGTGAGGCTCTGCTATTCGATAGCTCATGCAAGAAGCTTATCGATGGATCAAGACCTATGGAATTGAGGTCTTTTCTCACTTCTGATTCCAGCACCGCATAGCCGTAGTTCAGCAAGGCGTTAATCTCATCAGAGGCATTGCGGTTATGCGAGTTCAGAACGTTGTTTCTGCTAACGAACTTGAACTCTGGACATAACTTATTGAACGCCTTTAGAATCTGCGACCAATAAATATCGGCGATTCTGCCTTCATACATCATAAGGTTGCGGTAATCATAAGTAGTCTTCAATTTGAACATGGATTCTTTATTCGACTCTGAACTTATTGTATTGGTATCAATCTCTCTATAGTACTTTGATAGCTCGGTTAGCAGATTTATCGACTGCTTAACCTTCTCTTTGACTATCGGATAAGCAACGCTGTACCGTCTTTTGCTATCCTGATATGCCTCATACTGCCTTAGCCTCAGTTTACTTGATAACGTTTCTTTAGGCAACGTAACGCTTAGCAGATTGCCGTTCCAGTTGAGCATTGTGATAGGGATATTGTGCTTTACCAGCCATCGCATAGCCTCAAAGCTTATGCTACCAGTATGCCCGTCTACTATTACAGAATCGTGCTTTATCTGGTGCGGATAGTATTCGTATCGCTCATTGTCCAGCTTGTTCTGAATGATTAGCCGACGCTTGTCTACGCTTATGTTCGTTCCGAATCCAGAGATCAGTAGTGGGTTCATTTTTTCTTACCTCTCATCTCGTTTTGAATCTTGAAGAGTTTACTCTTATCAGGTCTGTACCTATTTTCTGTTTCATATTCTCGCAATCTATTTCTGAAAGCAATGTCATTATGATTCAATATTCTGATTATGGTAACGTAATCATAAAGAGGTACATAAAAGCCATTGCCAGCTTTAATAACCAATTTTTTAATCAGTTTTTTACTGGAAAGTGGATCGTTACCAGATTTAAATATTTTAGTTACTTCATTCAGTGTTTCAATGTCGAGCCAATTTGCCCATAATCCGAAAGATAGTAAAGTAGAAACAAATTTATCCTTCTTAGCTAACGCTTCTAATTTTTTTTTATATTGTTCATCATCAATTAAATCAGCACTATCTAAATAAGATTCCAAAAGTGGTAATTTAGGATATCCATAACCGTTAAATTCAAGTTCCGAATCGGTAAGAAAATCTGCGCTAATTTTTATATCGTCCATAAATCTCTGTATGTTTTTTACAAAATTAATATATTCGTTCCATTCTACTCCGAAAGCAAAAACCGATTTGGCATCTTTAGGTATTTTATCTAAATTAGTTTTAATTAATTCGTTTATAACCTCTTTAATAACTACCTTCTCTGTGTTGAATTGAATTTTCACAGTATTTAGATTGTTTTCAAGTACACTTGGATATGATATGTTATGCGAAGAGATATTTGGTAGTGGTTTGGGATTTTCATTAAATAATGTGTTTGACAAACCACCAACGTAACTGCTACCTTTATCCTTGAGTTCTAAGAGTTCATACATGAGTTGCCAAATGCCTTTGTAATAAGCTTGCCCTTTTTCAGTAAGTATATAAACTGGCTTCATGCCTTTTGTAAACTTTTTAGCAGGTTTTATTTCTGCTCCTTTCTTTCCTATCATAACTTCTTCTTTTTCAAGAATGATCTCTTTCTTTACGATTATTTTTTCTATAGTATCCTCTGTTTCTAACTTCTGTAAAATTTTTGTTAATCCAGCAGGAGAAAGTAAGGTTTTTGTTTGTAACTCTGTAAAGGTCGCTCCGTCTATTATTCTTCCGTCAGGGTTGAGTTTCTTACTATCGTGTATTATTGTTAGAATCTTATCTCTGTTCTCGTTACTTATCCTCTTTTGTCTCTGGTATCTATCGTGCATATAACATCATATAGTTACTTTACTCAACTAAGTATATAAATATGCGCTAATGCCCGATAGTAGTGTGGTAAACATCGCCGTTGCGCCAAAACTGCGTTTACTTTGTACTAATATAATGAGGATGATTTGATGAGATTCAGCAAAAGGTACAATAGATTTGAAGACTGGCTATCCACTCAGGATAGGCATACTAGCTACATAAGGCGAATAACACGCCTTCATTCGCTCTATCCCAGAGCGAGCCTTGATCAGCTAAGGGGTCATGCCAGAGCAGAGGCAAAGAGGCTCAGCAAAGGCACGCCTAAGCCCGTATCCGCTAGATCATGGAATACGCTCAGCCCAAGAGAGCAGTTGGCTAGAGAGCGTGCCTTAGAGGTGCTGAGCCATGCCAGAAGGTCTGGGCAGTCGCTATCACATCTAAGCAGAGAGTATAAAATATCGGTCAAAACAGTTCTTAGAGCCACTCAAGGCTTCGAGAAGGCAAAGGGTCGCTGGAAACCTAAGAAGATAGATCATATCTCACGCATAATGGCGATAAACGAGAACGACAAGGAGCTATTCATAGAGATAACAGATTCTCGCTATGCGACGCTTATCGGCAAGTACCACAGCGCAGTAAAGGAATACCTCAATACTGGCAATATCGATGTTTTAGCTGAGTTTGAAGGCAAGAAGGTCAAGGATAGCTCAGGTAAGTGGCATACCCTAGAAACCGATCCATCAGCCATACGTGAGATTAATGCTCGGAGAGAAGAGCCAGAGTTCTACGATATTTATCAGGTGAATGTATGATACAATGTCCATATTGTGAAAGCAGTCTTGGCAGTGAAGGATCGTACAGGGTTCATAAGCACCGATTCCATAAGGGTCTGGACTACAGGCAACCAGTAGTTACACATGAAGAGGCTCGGCAACCAGCTACAGAACCAATAGTAGCTGAGCATGAACCAGTTTTGCATGAAGCACCAGAGCCACCGCAAGAGCATCCAGAACCGCAAGAACCAGAACATCGTGGTCGTAGCGCAGTAGAGCGAGGTAAAGGTGGCGACGATGGTCTTGCTATACTTGGTGGTATTGGAGCTATTGCGTTTGTGATTATCCTAGCACTGCTAGGCAAGAAACAGTGATTATCATGGATAACATCAACGACAAGATAACGGATAACAACGATAAAAAGATGTTTCAAAGCGATAAAAATAGCGTTAAAATAGATGTAAAGATAATTGATAAGATAACGGATAAAATCAACGACAAGATAATGGATAACAACGATAAAAAGATGTATAAAAACGATAAAGATACGGATAAAAAGCAGAAATTGTTACCCGATATTATCGGCTATTTCTTTGATTCAGCAGAAAAGAACAATCTGGATAACAAAAAAGTGAACAAGGTCGTAAAAGACGTACAATACCTCTTCAAAAAAGACCCTAAACATAAGGATATCAAGTGTTTTATATGCGAGAACGATTAGAACTGCACCACATAGCTGGCAGAAACAACTCAGAAATGACTGTTTCGCTATGCGTTTCTTGTCATAATGAGATAACAAGGCATCAGAACACATGGGATATACGCTGGACTAATCAAAACAACACAGAAACACTGCAAAACGCCTTCATAATGCAAGGGATCAGGGAGCTACTTTTGCTCAAGTACGTCAAAACATGCGATTACACATACTACTGTTTGGCTGATTCGCTGTGCTATGGTATAGGAAAGTCATTGGTGAGCGAATGAACATAGCGTTACGATGTTATATTGATAACAAACTCAATGCACAAAACGATAATGTTATCCATTATAACGATAATCTGGTGCTTGTTTTTGATACAGAAACAACGATAGACCAATATCAGAATCTAAAGTTTGGTTCTTATGGTATATGGGAGAATGGTAAACTTGATGAGTTTGGATTGTTTTATGATAACAATTTGGATAACAACGACGCCAAAACGTTATCCGATTATGCAGACAAAAAGCACATAAAACTGATAACAAAAAGCCAATTTTTAGACATGTTTATCGATTATGTCTATAAAAGAAGGGCTATCTGTGTGGGTTTTAACTTGCCTTTTGATATATCACGCATAGCAATAGACTACAGTATATCGAGAAAGGATAACAACGCCTTCTCTTTCAAGCTGTTTGATAACGTCTATATGCCCAGAATTATCATAAAACACATCGATTCTAAGCGGTCATTGATAAACTTCTCTACGCCTTACTCTAAAAACTTCAAGAAAGTAACCAGATACAGAGGCACATTCGTTGATTTGAGGACGTTATCTTTTGCGTTAACCAACGATAACCACTCACTTGAAAGTGCTTGTGAACTGTTCAACGTTGAGCATAAGAAGTTGAAGACTGAGGAACACGGCAAGATAACGCCAGAATACATACAGTACAACATAAACGACGTTTTTGCTTCTTATGACTTGTTTCTCGCATTGAAAAGCGAGTTTTCAAAGTATAAACTGCCCACGCCATTGAAAAAACTGTTATCCCCAGCATCTATAGGCAAGGAATACTTCAAGGAGATGGGCATCAAACCCTTCTTAGAACTGAATCCAACGTTTCCCAAGTACATGCTAGGCTGGATAATGACTACCTATTACGGCGGTAGAACTGAGGTGCATATACGTAAAACGCCAGTAAAGGTATCATATATCGACTTTACGTCTATGTATCCATCGCAATTCGTGTTACTCGGCTTGTGGGATTACGTTATCGCAGATAACATAGACGTTACAGAAGATAACAAATTCGCTGAATTACTGGATAACATACAGCTAAACGACCTTACAAACAAGGAGCTATGGAAAACGCTCAATGGAATTGCTCTAGTAGACATGGATAACGATATTTTGCCACTCAGAGCCAAATACAACAGCAAGATAGCGTATAACATAGGGTTGAACTACGCAAAAGGCAAGGCACTTTGGTACACTTATCCAGATATCATAGCGTCAAAACTGCTCACTGGAAAGACACTGAAGGTTATCAAGGCTTACAGATTCGTTCCTAAAGGCAAACAGAGTAATCTCAGCACGATAAACCTATTCGGCAAGAGCATAGAACCAGAGAAAGATGACTTTATCCGCTATTTAATCGAGCATCGGTTAGAGATAAAGCAGAAATTGAAGCAAGACACGGATAACAAAGACCTCAAGAAAGAGGACTTTATCGCCAAAATAATCGCAAATGCAACATCTTACGGCATTTTTGTTGAGGTAAATACGCAAAACGAGAGAGTAAACGCTGAGATATACGGGATAAGTCCGTTTACATGCGCAGTAAACAAAAAGGAACAGTTTGGCAGAGCGTTTAACCCTATCCTTGCGACTATGCTAACATCAGGATCAAGGCTTATACTCGCAATGGTAGAGGCATACGTGAAAGAAAACAAGGGTTATTTTGCATATTGCGACACCGATGCCTTATTCGTTAATCCAGAGCTGGTAAGCAAGATTCAAGCATTCTTCAAGCCTCTAAATCCTTACACTAATCATGTTGAGATGTTCAAAGTTGAGAATGATGAGGATGGTAAACCTCTTGATAATGTCTGGTTTTATGGTATATCTGCAAAGCGGTACTGTTTGTACAACATAGAGAATGACAAAATCGACATCCTAAAGCACTCTTCTCATGGTCTAGGTGGTTTGATAGGCATAAGCGAGGACGAAGTAAAGGATATTTGGAAAGACATCTTAGACCATCACTACAATAGGCTATCAAAAGAGGTAATGGAACGCAAATATTCAAACAAATTCGTGATGGGCAAGCTCGCATTGACATCACCCTTTGTCTTACAGCGTTTTAGACACACAAACAAGGATAAGAGGCTAAAACCGTTCAACTTTGTTATCGTTGGGATAGGGCATAGGTTAGACCCTTCAACTAAAGAACAGATAATACCACTATTGGCTTACACCAATGACACAGATATCGTGCCGTTTAGCCCATTTACTGATTACAAAACAGGCAAAGAGTACAAAGATAACACAAGGTTCTATTGGAAACCACTACCAGAGTTCCTTTTTGCTTATGCAGACCACAACGACAACAAGTACGATGGCGAGATTGGAGAATTGAAAAGAAAACGGCTCTTTATCAATGACATCGAACACATTGGCAAAGAGTCGAACAATCTAGAGGAAAGCGAAGTTATCGGTGTTTCAGATAACGATTACGTTGTTTACGATAACAAAACGGGGCAAAAGATAGCAGATGTTATCAGAAATATGACAACAAAGGACGCTAGACGTATTGGATTATCAAAAAGGCACTTATTTAGGTTGAAGAAACAAATAAAAGAAGGAAAGAAGATAGTGTTAAAGAAGAAAACTGTGAATAAGTTGTCTAAAGTTGGTGTAAAATGAGCGATCATTCAGATAGATGTTATGTTCCTTTAACAAAAGAGGACTTGATCGAATTAGCATTTAGAGCCATTGAAGTTTTAAAAGAAAAAGGAAAACCTATAAATGATTGTAAATGTATGGTTATATCACAAAATACTGCTAGTCATTATTTATCTCCAGATAAAAAAATAGGTTTACATGATTTCGATATAATAGCTTTTTTTACCAATCTAAAAAAAGAAACCCACCAACAACCCATAAAAGGAGACTCTAAGCTAACAAAGTTTGGAGATTATTGCAAACAATGTCCAAAATCTGATTATATAGCGAGAAAGATGGATATATTTTGTAAGAATATAAAACTTTTAGAAAATATGAATCTAGAAGACTCAGTTAAAGAGTATTTTAAAAATTCAGGAACAAAGTGGATTAAAGAAGTAGGAAAAAGACCAATAGTTTGTATAGTCCCAGAAAAACTCTGTGGAAAAACTTTATGGTCTCCAGACAATTAAACATTTTACTACACTTTCTTTCTGCCAACTAATCTTTGGTGCTAAAACTATGTTAGAGAAGGGGGACATTTGAGGCTCTTATATATAACCCCCTTGTATAAATGCTCCCACCGGGATTTGAACCCGGGTTGCGGGATTGAAAGCCCCGCGTCCTTGGCCGTGCTAGACGATAGGAGCGATATATCGGTCTATATATTATTTGTTTAGTAATATAAATATTACTGCTTAATTATCATATTGCTTGTGGTGATTTATGTGGAGGGCTTATTTGTATGCATAGAGGGAATAGATGGTTCTGGAAAGACCACTCAAGCTAAGCTTTTAATAGATAAAATTCAAGGTTCTGGAAAGAAGGTCTCATTATTTTCTTATCCGACACATGACTCAAGATATGGGAAAATAATAAGAGAGGAGTTTCTTGCAGGAAAGGTAGATATGGGAATTGAAGAGCAGTTCTTATTGTATTTACTTGATATGCAATCCGACAAAAAGAATATATTAGAAAGTGTATCAAAAGGTAATATTGTAATAAGTGAAAGATATTTCATATCAACAATCGCTTACCAATCAGCAGGAAGCTTTGATTATGAAAAAGCAAAAGCAGTCGAAGAACTTATGTCCCTTCCAAGACCTGATATCATATTTTATATAGATATCAAACCTGAAATTGCTTTTGAAAGAAAAAAGAAACAAAAGGGTAAAACTGACAGATTTGAAAGCGCAAAGGAGTATATGAATAAGGTTTATAATGTATATGAAAAGCTTTACTCAGAAAGATATGGGAGTAAGACATGGATAAGAATAGATGGCAGTAAATCAGAACAGGAGATATCAAATTTTATATTTAGTGCAATAGATAATTATATTAGTGAGGATAAACAAAAAAATTTAGAGTAGGTAATTGAATGATACTATCAGATTATGATTTAGAGAATATGATAAGAACAGCTAGACTTGAGATAAAGCCATTTAAAAAAGATATTATACGTGAGAATGGAGTAGATTTTAGATTAGATAATCAAGTAGCAAGACACAATAAAAAACTCGGGGAGAGTTTTGTATTAGATCCATCAAATGAGGAGCACGTTAAAAAAGAGTATGTTCTTGAAAAAAACAAGAAGGAGATAATAATATATCCACATGAACAGGTACTTATGTCAACTTTAGAGTATTTAAAAATGCCTGATAATGCGATGGGTTTTGTTGAATTAAGAAGCACATGGGCAAGACACGGTTTAATGATGCCACCAACAATAATTGATGCAGGATTTTCTGGCAATGTAACATTGGAGGTATTCAACGCTAGTTCTAATGCAATAATGTTAAAACCAGGATTAAGATTTGCACATGTAATATTTGATACTACACTCAACAGAGTGAGTAATCCCTATTCTGGTTCTTATTTTGGACAAAAAGGAGTAAGGTTACCTAAGGTAATTAAGATAACAAAGTAATAATATAAATTGTAAATAAAAAATAAGAAAAAAATTAGAAGATAATGTAGAAAAATAAAAAATAATTTTTAAAGTTATTTTTATCTTGATAGATCGTTTAGTTCTTCTTTGCTAGCTGATTCTTCTTTTGAGCCAGCTGGACCTGAAACTAAAACAACATCTCCTACATTCTTTACGCTTTTGTATAATATACTTTTTTTCTTAAGTACAATATTCGCATCGTTCTTTGCGCTTTTCCAAGGAGTCATAAGCAACCTGCTGACTTCACCTTTTTCAAGGTCTATTATAACATCTTGTACATCGCCAAGGTACTGGCCCTCGTCGCTGTATATATCCATTCTGTATATTTCAGAGATCTTCATAAAATCGCCTCGATAATACTACAAGAAGCAGTTATTTAAAGCTTTTCTTCATTTTAAGAATAGAGGAAAACTATGGCTGAAGCCAATCTATTTCGTAATAATCTGCATTACTGCCCTTAAGAAGTATCTTTTTAATCTTGTAATAAGTAACAGCAGTTTCCCTATCTGTTATTGCAAGTATTAACTCCAATTTTTTATCTTTTGCTTCTTTTATTGCACCAGCAAACTCCTTACCTCCTATATACTCTTCCTCGCTCAAAGAAAGCATTGCGTATCTAGGTGGAAACATATCTGGACTTTCTGCTTCACCACCTCTTCTGTGGTACAGAATAAAATCTAATTTTATTTTTTTATTTACAGATACTCCGGGAACTGCAAGAATAAATGTTTTTCTTACTGAATGAGCAACACGAATCGCGCGTGCCCATTCTGATATTAATAAACGCGAGTCTTTTGGAAACACATGTATTACGTGTTTCGAGTGCACCCATTCTTTATCATCTTTTTTAACTGGTTTTGCTCCTGGAAAGTAAACTCTAAAATGTGTACCGAATTTAAAACCGGTTTTAATTACATAACCCTTTTCTCTCCAATCAGAGTACACCTCAAAAAGTTTTAAGAAGTCCTTCCTTCTTGCCTTTGCAGATGATAGAATTTTTTTCTTATTAAAAGAGTCAGAATTCAAAATATTTTTTTCTAATAAGAAATAAGTTTCATAAATATCAAGTTTATTTAATTTTCCTCTTTCTGGAGCCTTATACGAACCATACTGGCCTAACCAAAAGTTCTCATACAAAAATTTTCCCTTTTCATCATCATTTATTATTGAGACTAAATCTGATTGAAAAAAGGTGCCATCTAAATGATATTGAGGTAATGATAATTTTCCAGAAGGATACTCTTTTACTGGGGCTTTATTTGAATTTTCTTTAAAAAATACAGTATCTTTTGCTATTAAGCCTCTATCACGCCAATCTTTATATGTAAAGTACTTTGCAATGAATTTTTTAGAATTATTAAACATAGATAATAACTCTGCAAATGTAACTTCAGTAGATTTTTTTTTACAAACTGCATTTCTTATCTCAATAAGATACAACACTTCAAAAATGTTTAACTTTAAAATTTTATCTTCAAAGGTTCCAAAAAAACCCTTTTTTAATATATCAATGCTTGACTGATCCTTAACTATTAATTTATTTTTAGAAATATACTCTATTTGAAGCATGTACTCCCTGCGTAAACATTTACATTGATAATTATCAAGCATATTTATTAAACTTAAGCCTATTAAGTTCAATAATAAATTATTAAATTAAAATCCGCTTTAATTTTATTTCCTTTTTGTTTTTTGTAGTTCTTCAGACAAAGAGTTTAACTCTATCCCTGTAAAAAATGTTGTTGAAAATAAAGAAGACTCTATTGTGGTCTTTGATTCATTTAAAAATCTGCTGGATTTTAGAATTTCTTTTGATTGATCTATTAAGCGTTTTGATAAATGAATCAATGGCATTGCTTCCGAAGCAACCATGTCAGATATATCTAAATAACTATTAGGCATTGTTTTATCTCTTTTAAGTTTGTTTTTTCTTTGCAAACCAGATAAATCTGTAACCTTTGCCTCATTCCAGTTATCAACATTTCCTAGACCCAACTGTAATGTACTTCTAAATAAATTTACCGATGATATTCTAAGGTTTTCAGAAACCAACTCCGAAACAATAGGATTTCTTTCATCCTTTGTAAGAAAGTATAATGATTGTGCTTCTTGTTTTATTTTTTTAAGCTTTTGTCTAAATGTATTTTTTATTTCAATTATCTTGATTTCATTATCCTTGTTTTTGAGTTCTTCCTTTTTTTGTTTAGATTCTTTCACAAAAATCGTAAAGTACTATCTTTTTTAAGATATAAATATTTAATGTTTAAATTAGGACTCAATTTGAAAAAGATTAAAGCTTTTTATTACAAATATAAAGTATGGCAATTATAGGAATAGAAAGCAGTGCGCACACATTTGGAGTAGGAATTATACAAAATGGAGAGATATTGGCAAATGTAAAGTCGATGTATAAAATAGGAAATAAAGGAATGATTCCTATAGAGGTATCAGAACATCACATACAAAATGCCGCAGATGTTATAAAATTAGCTTTAGATACCGCAAAAATAACTATAAAGGATCTTAAAGGAGTAGGCTACACAAAAGGTCCAGGAATGGGGCCATGTCTTCAAGTTGGACAGTTAAGCGCAAAAACACTTTCGTATAGATTAAAAATACCAATCGCTCCAGTAAATCACGGGGTAGCTCATGTGGAGATAACTAAACACACACAGAAGATGAAGGATCCGCTAGCTCTATACGTTAGCGGAGGGAACTCACAGATACTAGTACTTGATAAAAATACCCGAAAGTATAGAATTTTAGGCGAGACCTTTGATATGGGCTTAGGCAACGCAATAGACAACCTAGCTAGGTCGCTAGGGCTAGAACATGCATGGGGCTCTGATGTCGAAAGGTTAGCTAAAGATGGTTCGTATATAGATATGCCTTATACAGTCAAGGGTATGGACTTCTCATTCACCGGTTTGTTAACTAACGCAATAAAAAAGCTAGAAACAGAGAAAAAAGAAGATGTCTGTTACTCATTTCAAGAGACTGCTTTCTCAATGCTTTGCGAGGCTACAGAACGGGCTCTTCTCCTAAGCAAAAAAAACGAGTTATGCGTATGTGGTGGAGTAGCACAAAACACAAAGCTAGCTAAAATGCTAGAAGAAGTAGCCTCAGAAAACGGAGTAAGATTTGCTAAAGCACCAAATGAGTTTAATGCAGATAACGGAGCAATGATTGCGTTGGTTGCTGAAAATAATATAAAAAATAATAACTTTGAAAAGTTGGAGAACTGTGATGTAAAACAAAGATACAGAATAGATGAGGTCGTTGTTTATGATTGAATTTAAAGGTGCAGAAGCAACAATCGAGGTAATACAGTTATATAATCAGAAAGTGATTGTAAAAACAAGAAACGAAAAAAAGTATAGAATAAAATCTTTAGATGAAAAATTACGTAGCTTCAGAACAAAAAGAGAAGCAAGAATAATACTTAAATTAAACAACTCTAATGTAAACTCTCCTAAGATACTTGCATTAGGTAAATACACAATCATGATGAGCTTTGTAGAAGGTGTATTGATGCGAGATCTTCCTGAAAACGAAGAGTTTATGAAGCCCATTGGCAATGAGGTTAAAAAAATGCATCTTTCAGGAGTTGTTCATGGTGATTTAACACCTGCTAACATAATAATTAAAAATAATACTCCATTCATAATTGATTTCGGCCTAGCTGAGGTAACTAATAATTTAGAGGAAAAAGCAATAGATTTACTTTTATTCAAAAGATCAGTTAGTAAAAAATCATTTGAAATATTTCTAAGTTCTTACATTGAAAAAAATCCCGAAGGTAAAAAAGTTATAGATAAACTCAAAGAGGTAGAGTTAAGGGGCAGATATAATGTAAGAACTCTTACATAAATAAATTAAATAAAAGAAATAAAGAAATAAAAATCTGTAAAAAATTACAGATCTCCTACTCTTCTCTTCTGGGCTCTTCTTACTCTCTTTCTTCTTTTCTTTACCCATTTCCAGCGCATTCTTCCTTTCTTTTTCCATTTTCTAGGTATACTTCCCAGTGAAACACCGATTAACTATGCAAATATGTTTTGTGGCGTAAGAATAATAATACTTGCGTTAAATATATTCTAAAAGAATATAATGTGATTTTATGGGAAATTTAACAATAATAGGAATAATTATTGTTGCTATAATAGTTATAGGAGGTATACTTTACTTCTTAAACACTAAGAGTAGTACCAATAATAATGTAAGTAGCAATCATACCTCAACAAGTAATGCAAATACTACTAAAAAAACAAACTCAACTAACAGTACAGTATCGCAATCAAACGTAACTACAACACAAAACACTTCTACAAACGGTAATAATACGGCTTTGGCAGATTGTTTATCTGGAACATCTACTGTAAGTATACCTAATGGAAACTTCGGAACAGGTACTTATCAAGACTGGAATACTACTGGAGTAGGTTTTGGTACATCTCCTGCAAATATAACTGAATACAATACAAATAATGATTATTACAACAGTCCATGGACAAATTACAATGGACAGTACTTCGCAACAACCTATACTGGCGGTATTCTAATAAGTACTGGGAACTTAACTTCAAATGCATTCCAAGTAACCGAACCATATCTTAACTTCAAAATAGTGTCACCACAAAACAACTTACTTTATGTTGAGGTAATGGAAAATAATACCCCCATTATAATAAAGCAATTCAACAGTTATGGAAATTCCGGTGCACCTACGGGAACATTTGAAAATGCAACAATACCTTTGACTTCATTGTTATGTAAGAATGTAAATATAAGAGTTGTTTCAGGAGTTGTATATACCCCAGCTACAAAATATGACATTATAGCTGTCGGAGACTTCTACCTCTCAAAGGTACCTGTTGGAAGTCCTGGAACCTCCCTAAACTAACTTTTTATTTTTTCTTTTATTTTTAATTTTTTATTTTGTGATACTTTATGAAGATATACAACACATTAAGTAAAAAAGAGGAGGAGTTTAAACCTTTGAAAAATAATCATGTCGGATTTTATACTTGTGGCCCTACTGTTTATTTTTATGCACATATTGGAAATATGAGAAATTACATAATAAATGATCTTCTTGAACGAGTTTTAATAAAAAACAATTATACTGTAAAACACGTTATGAATCTTACTGATGTTGGACATAATATAGGGGATGGAGATTTAGGAGAGGATAAAATACGTGACGAAGCTAAAAAAGAGCATAAAACAGCTGAACAAATAATAGAGTTTTACAGCAATGCTTTTTTTGAAGATGCTAAAAAATTGAATATAATTAAACCAGATGTAATATCAAGAGCCTCTGAAAATATAAAACAGATAATAGAGTTCATAGAAAAACTGAATGAAAAAGGATATCTTTATAAAACAGAAACCGGAGTTTATTTTGACACAGCTAAGTTTAAAGAATACGGAAAGCTTTCTGGTTCTACCTTCAAATCATTAAATGAACAACAAATAGGAGGAGCTCGTGTACAAAGACCTGAAGGAATTAAAAATATAACTGATTTTGCCGTTTGGAGATTTGCAAAACCAGATGAAAAAGAGATGGTCTGGGATACTACATTCGGAAGAGGTTTTCCTGGTTGGCATATTGAGTGTAGTACTATTGCATATAAATTTTTAGGAGAACAGTTAGACATACATTGTGGAGGTCAGGACCACATACAGGTACATCATACAAATGAAATAGCTCAAAGCGAGTCTCTTTTTGAAAAACAATTTGTTAAGTACTGGGTTCATATTGAGTTCTTAACAGTTGATGGTAAAAAAATGAGCAAATCCTTAAAAAATATATATACGATAAATGATTTGGAAAAAAAGGGTTTTACTCCTTTATCATTCAGATTCATGGTTATCTCAGTCCATTATAGAAAGATGATGAACTTCACCTTTGAAGGATTGAAGCATTATTACGATGCTCTTAACTCAATATACGCTTTTATAAGTAAAATAAGTGTACCTAATGAAAAAATAGGAGGTATAGATAAAGAATTTGCTAAGACTATTAAAGAGTATAAAAAATTATTTTTTGAGTTAGTAAGTGATGATTTAAACATACCAAATGCAATAATAAAAATGCACGAAATGATAAACTACTCAAAAAAAGATCTAAATAAGGAGGAAACTGCAGTTGTTTTAACTACACTATTAGAATTTGATGAAATACTGGGTCTTGATTTCAAAAAGCATTTAAGCAGTAAACTTTCTAAAGAGGCTTTAGAGCTAATAAAAGAAAGAGAGCTCTCAAGAAAGGGAAAAGATTTTGAAAAATCTGATAAATTAAGAGATAAATTACTTAAAGAGTATAAAATAAAAATAGAAGATACAAAAGAAGGCAGCGTTTGGTATTCCGTTTAAGTAATATTTTTATTTTCTGATTTGCGAGATTTTTGTTTTCCTGTTTTTGCAGCTATAAATAGCAAGGACAAATCCTCTTTTTTCTCAGTGTCCACCCAGGATTTTATATAAATAGGTATATTTTTGAAAGGTTTAGAGTATCTGTCTGTAAAACTGTATACATTTGATTCGTGTTTAAGTATTCCAACATTTACTCCGAAATCTAGATATCTCTTCCAAGTAGCAATTGGTAAATCTGGGTTGCAGTCCTTTAACCTTAGTTGCCCTTTCTCTTTAACCTCTAATAATGCTCTTGCAAATCTATATGCTCTTGTTTCATTGTCAAAATAAATCTTTGCTACCTCCTTAACACTTGGGTTTTTCATCTTTTCCTTAACAGGCGCATCCTCATATTCCCAGTATTTTATGGACATTTTATCAATAAAAATATCCTGTTAAAGATTATAAAGTTTTCTAAATATATTGAATAGCTATTTGTTACTAGGAAAAATTAAAATAAGTAATTAACATAGTATATTTATATTTATTAGTTTTAAAAAAATCATGTTTGATGAAGATGATTCTGATAAAAGACTTTTTTCTGGGTCTTACCTAGATGGAAATACAAATATTTTTTATCAAACACAACCTAAAAAAACTACAGTGAATAAACTACTTGATCTTTCTTCATTAATAATGATATTTTCGGTTGTTTTATTTATATTTATTTTTTTAATAATGTTCTCTTTAGGAGAGTTTTTACATCTTAATTTCAATCAAGGGATAGAAAGTTTATTTTTTTGGGGAGAAATAGCAATAATCTTATATGCCCTAATAGAGTTAGGATTATCATTGAAGATATACTATTATTGTAAAGAACTAGAAACTGCTAAAAAAGAAAACAAAAAATATTTACACAGGACCTTGCTCATCTTTTCATTCATTTCAATTTTTTTATTAATACTTTTACCTAACTTTTTATTTTTTGGGAATATAATCTCATTTAATACACTTCCAGGAGTAAGTTACACATCATCTTCTTTGATCTACAACATGGGAAATTTTCATTATCAGTACATCTTAAATTACTTGACTAACTCTGATTCTATACTTCAAGTATTTGGACTTTTAATATTATTTTTTACTTCCTTCTATGCTGTTTTTTCAGATAAAAAAACCCATGCAATTATTCCAACCTTAGTATTTATCATACTTTTATTAGTATTTTTTTACTCTTTAAAAATCTATATTGTAACGCAGAATAAATACTCCTTGAATTTGCTTAATAAAGATATAAACTCGAGTAATCAATATTTAAATAGTATTTTGAATAATTATCAAGAGTTCACATCAACTTCGACATTAGGTACTAATTTCTTCAACAACATGCAAAATTTGATAGAAAAACAAAGTAATATAAATAATATTTTTGGGAAAAACTCTTCGAGCATTTGGAATTATACTGAGTTAAATAATGATTTTTTGGGCTATGGTTTTTTCGAGTATTATTATATTAAAAAATTCAATAATTATGGGTATCAGATAACCTCTAACAATACTGATAACTCTACACTAATTATCCGCGGGAATAGTACACTTTTACTTTTAAATTATTTAGCTAAAATGCTTTCAGTACAAGAAGCAATTAACAATAATTCAAAAGTATTAAATAATTATCAAGGCTTCTTAAAAAGAGAAAATTATCCTTATTATTATGGAAAAAATAGTTATTTATTTAATAACACTAATTATACAGGTATTATTTATTATAATAACTATTATTTGGAAAACAATGATTATGCATTAAAAACTCTAAATTACTTATTAGGTTCTAACACTACTTTATTTTATAATTTAAGGTATAACACTGCGCAATTAAATAATATTTTTTATATCTTATCCTCTGAACAGTACTATAATTACGCTGTAGACTCATTGCTTTATAATCAAAGTATACCTACAAAAATAAATTATATAGGATATAGTGGTGGCACTACAATTTTAAATCTAGGGAATATCTCTCCAAATTATACTAACTTTACAATTTATTTAGATAATAACTTTGTAAGATATTATAAATACTATAATTTCATAATCGTAAACAATTTTGAGCTGCAACCTGGAATAAACAATGTAACAATAAAACTACCTCAATATAAACTCAATGAAACATATAATTTTTATGTTTCTCCTTATTTGATAATAAACTCCAGTGTTTATGAAGGATCAGAAAATAATTTATCTATATTAAATGTTTTGATAAGTAATCCAAGCAATAGAACTATTATTATAAGTAAGTTATATCTTTCGCAACCATCTTTAACTAACGGTTTTTACGAACAAGACATAAATAACCAAAATAATAGCATATTCTGGCTGGCTCCTGACCATAATGTTAGTTTAGTTTATAATTTGTATGGAAATGCCAAAAATAATGAAAAATATGCTTATGTTATGAATATGAACACAAGTTATGGTCCTGGACAGTATATATTTACTGGAAAGGAGGCCTTCTCAACCTTTGTTTATAATAAAAATCAGACAAATGCAATAATTTTGAATAGTATCACTGAAAGTCCAAACAGCATAACTACAAAGACCAGTAATAGCATAAATATCAAAACAACAACAGTAAAGAGTGTAATAGTTTAATAACTCTATGCGTGTTCTTTTTACGAAAGATTTATATAGGTTATTAGAGTATATTTTACACACAGTAGTTAGTTCAACCAAGATGGCTTATTTTTGGTTAGTAATATACTCATAAAAAATAATAAGATAATACAAATATTATATTTAGGTGAATTAAATGGCAGAAAAACCACACATGAATTTGATTTTTATAGGGCACGTTGATCATGGAAAATCAACCACTGTAGGAAGATTGCTTTACGAAACAAAAGCAGTATCAGAACAAGATATGAAAAAAATCAAAGATGAGGTAACAAAGTACAACAGACCTTCATTTGAGTTTGCATTCGTCATGGATCAACTCAAAGAAGAAAGAGAAAGAGGAATAACAATAGACATCATGCACAAAGACTTCCAAACTCCAAAATACTACTTCACAATTATAGATGCACCAGGTCACAGAGACTTTGTAAAGAATATGATTACAGGCGCAAGTCAAGCTGACGCTGCAGTATTAGTAGTATCAGCAATAGACGGAATACAAGGTCAAACAAGAGAACACGCTTACTTAGCAAGAGTTTTGGGAATAGGGCAAGTAATAGTAGGAATAAATAAGATGGACGCTGCAGGATATGATAAAGCAAAGTTCGAAGATACAAAAACAAAGGTCGTAGAACTTCTTAAAACAGTAGGATATGATGTTAGTAAAATAACATTTGTACCTTACTCTGCTTTGCAAGGAGATAACATAGCAGTAAAATCAGATAAAATGCCATGGTACACTGGACAAACATTGTTACAATGTTTAGATAATTTCGTAGTACCAAACAAACCAACTGACAAACCATTGAGATTACCAATACAAGATGTTCACAGCGTAGCTGGTTTCGGAACGGTACCTGTAGGAAAAGTAGAAACTGGAGTAATGAAACCTGGCGAACAAATAATTATAATGCCTTCTGGAATTAAAACAGACGTTAAGAGTATTGAGATGCACCACCAACAATTACAACAAGCAATACCTGGTGATAACGTAGGTTTCAATATAAAAGGTATAGATAAAAAAGATATAAAAAGAGGGGACGTTGTAGGACCAGCAAACAATCCACCAACAGTAGCACAAGAGTTTACTGCACAAATTGTAGTAATAAATCACAAGAACGCAATAGCTCCTGGATATACACCTGTCTTCCACATACACACTGCTCAGATAGCAGCAACAATAACTGAAATTGTTGAGAAGAAAGATCCTAAAACAGGTCAAACATTGCAAAAGAATCCTGAGTTCATAAAGAATGGAGATGTAGCAATAGTCAAAATAAAACCAACAAAGGCAACAGTTGTAGAAAAGTTCAGTGATTTCCCACAATTAGGAAGATTTGCAATAAGAGATATGGGTCAAACAGTAGCTGCAGGAGTAGTACTAGATGTAGTAAAGAAACAATGAAGTGAATAAATGCCAGTTGCAAAAATTAAATTAATAAGTAGGAATAAAACAGATGCAAGGGATATTGCAAAACAGATAATAGAAATTGCAAAAGTTTCAGGTGTAAAATATAAAGGACCTATACCACTTCCAACAAAGGTTATGGATATATCCACAAGAAAATCACCTTGTGGTGACGGTTCACATACCTTTGAGCACTGGCAAATGAGGATTCACAAATGGATTGTACAGATAGACGGAAGTGAACAAGCATTAAGACAAGTAATGAGAATACTAGTTCCAGATACAGTCCAGATAGAAATGTCCCTTAGTTAATTATTTTTAATATTAACCTATTTCTTCTTTTTTTGTAATTTTAATAACATTTAATTCTTAACGCTAGTTTTATTAAATATACAGATAGATTTTTAATAAAATCCTAATAAATACTATTGGTGTTATAATAGCTGGCGACAAACAACATTTTTTTTGGATGAGCACAATTATTCCCATAACTACAGTCAGTAGCGGATTAAGTTTGTTCATGCCTTTATTTATTCTATATCTAGGTGGAAATGTATTAGATGTCGGCATTGCCTTTGCAGTTTATAACCTTGTTAGTATACCTTCATCATTGTTCTGGGGCAAGATAACTGATAGATATGGGAGAGTTAAACCTTTTATAATGCTCTCAGTAATTTTTACACTGCCTTTGTTATTTGCTTATCATTTATTTTCTAGCTTAACTAACGCGTACTTCTTTTATGGAATATTTGCAATTATAGCTACTGCTTCTTCTCCTGCCATAAACATATTAATTATGGGAACTAAACGAAGCAAGACGCTACCTAAGTACTTTAGCAGGTACAGTATATTCAGCTTGTTAGGTTCGATACTAGCCTATATTTTTGGATATTTTGTAGCCACACAAGATTTAACCACATATTTATTCATATTAATCTTTTTCAATGTAGCATCGATATTTTTAGCTTACGCCCTTATAAAAGACCAAGTTCGGTTAATAGAAATGAAGAAAGTTAAGAACGTAGGAAAGGTCTTCCCTATTTTGAATATGCTTACTAATTTACCAAATCTTAGTATAAATATAGAAACCATAAAAAGAATACGTAATACTATAAAAAATATACAGAAACACGATGTATATATGCTGCTAATAGCTATAGCATTTTTCAATTTAGGTTTTTACATATTTAATACAGCATACGTTCCTTACTTAAATACAAACGGTTTGAGTTTTAGTAACATTTTTTTAATAAATCTTGCTAATGCAATTGCACAGATACTTGTATTTTTATATATAATAAAAATTAGAAAAGGAATAAAACCAAGTAGATTTTACATAACTGGAATAACGTATAGAAGTATAAGTTATATTGTTGCTGCCATTGCTATTTTTATTCCTGTATTTTTTCTATCTTTGAATATAATTGCATATTTCATAGCAGGTTTTTCTTATGCAATCTGGAATCTTTCTTCTTCAATAATTCTTTATGAACTTGTACGTGGAAAAGATGAAGGTTACTTCATAGGCATTTGGACTAGTTTATTAGGGGGCTCTGCTGTTGTTGGAGCTTTAATATCCGGTTTATTTGTAATTTCAGTTGGGTATCAAATGACATTTATTATCGCAGTAACTGCAACAATTTTTTCAGGAGTTGTATTTCAAGGTAGTAAACTCAAAGTAAATAAATCCTCTAAAAAGGAATAGATATGTTACCTACTAAATTAATAGTGATGAGTTTATGATAATAGACGGACATGCACATTTTTTTAATAAAAAAACATTTGGAAATAACTTTCCAAAAAACTTTAAGATGAATGAATCAATGAAAAAAATGGCAAGTACAATTGACCATACAATAGAAGAAAATAAAGATGCTTGGATAAAAGCAATGGACAAAGAAGGTATAGAAAAAACAGTTTTTATGTCAACATCAACATTAAATCAGGAGTTTACTTCATTTATAAACTCAAACGAACGTTTTATTGGCTTTGCAACTTTAAATCCAGAGCTTAAAGATGCAGTAGAAATTCTAAAGAAGGAATTAGAAAATGGGATGAGCGGCGTAAAGTTATACGCAACAAACGGGCAGTATAATATAGGTTCAGATAAAACCTTTCCTTTTTATGAATATTGTGAAAATAATCAAATACCAATAACTATACATTCCGGAGTAACTATAGGCCCAACAGCAGATCTATTTACTGGAAATCCCATACACATATCAAGAGTTCTTAGCGCATTTCCTGAGTTAAATGTAATAATGGCACATTTTGGGGCTGGTTATTTTAGAGAAGTTTTGATGCTAAAATATAAAAGGGAAAATCTTTATGTTGAAACTTCAGGAACTAACAACTGGTTACCCTTTCAAGATAACTTTCTTACCTTAAAGGATGTATTTAAAAAATCAATAGATATTTTTGGTCCAGATAAAATTATTTTCGGAACAGATACAAGAATATTCCCAGATGGTTATAGAACAGGAATTCTGAAAGAGCAACAAAAAATATTAGAAGAACTTAATGTTTCATCTAGTGATAAACAAAAAATAATGCATGGAAATATGTCTAAATTAATAACTAAATCAAAGAAGTGAGGATATATCATTTAAAAAGACTATAGAGGACTTTATTTGTTATAACTGCGGTATTAAGGTAAAGGGCAATGGTTATACTGATCACTGTCCTAACTGCTTATACGGTAAACATGTTGATAACGATCCTGGTGATAGAAAAAATATGTGTCTAGGGGTTTTAAAACCAATATCTACTGTTTATAAAAATAACAACATTATAATTTTTTATAAATGCCAAAAATGCAATGAAGTTAAAAATTTTAAAGCTGCTAAGGAAGACAATCAAAAAGTACTGGAATCACTTTTAGGTAATAAATAATCTAGTGATTAGAAAGGTTTAAATTAATCTATTTAATAAAATATAATGATTTTTGTGGAACTTAATGAAGCAGAACTTATACAGAGAGAACTAACTATTCGTGACCTTAGAGTCAGTAAGGAAGTTCTACAGACAAAACGAGCAGCAGCAAGATGGCTTGCATTAACATTAGGCATAATAAATCCTGGTGAATCAAGATTAAGTGCTGTAGCTGTTCTAGATTCTATGGTATATTTTCAATTCATTAAAAAACAAGATCCTACAGTAAAGGAAATGACAGATTACATTAATCAATATTGGGAGCCAATAAACGAAAAAACACTAAGATATCATTTATTACGCATGAAAAGGATGGGCTATATAGATAATGAACAAAGCAAGTTTTATTTTAGACCACCAAGTACTGGTGATCGTTTTGATCCACATATCTGGAGTAATGTAATGTTTGATTTCTTCTATAAGGAGATTTCTAAAAAAATAGGAGATGTAATAAACGATCTTAAGGCCAAAGAAAATATGATGTGAGTTAATATGAAGACAAATACAATTTGGATAATTGCCGGAATAATTATTGCTATTTTATTAATAGTAATGTTTTATTATAATTTTGTAAAGCAACCACAACCAATATCGGTGAATATTAAATTAAATTCTGAAAACACAACAATTTATCCTTATCAATTAATATATGCAACAGCAAACATAACGAATACAGGTAAGACCGATTTTAAAGCTGTACCTTTCGGTGTAATTTATAATGGAAGCCTGGTTGATATTTACAATATATCCTTACCTGCAGGAGAACACACCTTAATTAACTTTACCCAAGAACCAACAGCACCTGGAAATTATTCTCTAGAAGTAGTAGTAGATCCTAATCAAGGAAGTGGGACTATCTCTAACTCTTCTACAATAAAAACGAGTATCTACTTTAATGTTATTCCAGAAGAAAATCCAAAACCTGCTGAAATATTAAGTAATAATAATACCTATGAAAAGTTACAGTTTCAAGATGGAGAGTCTTATGTAGTTACGAGCTATTTGAATAAAGATTATGGTTTAAGCATATTTAGTGCTTCAGACATACCTTCAATTAATGCATTTTTAACTCCTATATTAAATTTAACATACTCATACATTAAAAATATTTATTCTGCAGAAGCAATTTACAAAAACAGTACAGTTTACTCGTTTTGGATTCAAGGACCATTAACACAAAACTTGTTCTATCAAGCAGCAAAAGGAGCTAATTTAACAGTAATTAACAAAACCACAAAACAAAACTATAACGTTGTATATATACAAGTGGATAAAAATACAACAATGTGCAGTTGGTATCAAGGTGGCTGGACAAAGTCCCTGGCTGTAATGGGAATACAAAACTGCGGTTCATTCATTAATGAAAGTACTTATAACAATACACCTAAGTTACAAAATGCGAATGTTTTACCATATTTAGGAAGTAATGATATGCTTGAAAATATAACATTCAAATCAATTCCAGGAAACGGATATGGAAAATTATTCGTCATTAATCAATCTTTTGTTTTTGAATCTGAATTACCTAATTTGGGCGGAAATCCAGTATGTTACGGCTTAATAAATGTAGTAAATAACGTAAGTTATTGTAGTACTTATATATTTAAAAATAATAACAATACAATAGGTCCAATTTCTTTGATTGATACTAAAGCGTATATAAGCAATTATAATCTTTCAGTAATTTCATTGATAAACACTACATATGCATTAGAACAAACAAATAGAAATATACAAATTTTAAAAAATATAAATTATAATGGAGTTTCAGAGAACTTCTCTTCTGGAATAACAAACAACTGTATATTCAATGCTAGTATCTCGTGTAATAACCCAACATTCGGAGTAAATGGTTTAACAATGCAACTTAGGGATTTAACAAATCAAACATTTAAACTAAATAAAATCGCCTGCTATAATTTAGGAACTCCTACGTTTACAGTAGTTAATAAAACACTCGGTAGTGGTATAACATCAAATGTAACAATACCATGTTATGAAAATGGAAATACAATAACTGGAGTTGCACTGGGCCTTTACGTTAATATGATAATGAACTACACAACACTTAACAAAAGTTATACTGCAATCGGGAAAGCAGAGATAGTTTGATTAAATGAATGATGTTTACTCTTTCTTTTTAGAGAAAGTAGGCACATTAACAGAAATTCAAGAACGTTCTATTAAAGAGATTGAAAATAACAATAACTGTTTAATTGTTGCACCGACAGGGAGTGGTAAAACAGAAGCTGCTCTTTTACCTATTTTAAATAAAATACAAAAAGAAAAAATTCAAGGCATTTCTGCAATATATATAACACCATTAAGGTCACTTAATAGGGACCTTATGAAAAGAATAGAAGTTATTTGTAATCACTTCCAAATAAAAGTCGGAGTAAGGCATGGCGATACAAGTAAAACTGAAAGAGAAAAGCAGGCAAGAGAACCGCCTAATATAATTATAACAACACCAGAAAGTATGCAAAGCATGCTTTTATCATATAGATTAAGAGACGCATTAAAAAACTTAAAGTATGTTATTGTAGATGAGGTTCACGAATTGTACTATAATAAAAGAGGCGCTCAGTTGGCAGTTGCTCTTGAAAGATATAAGGAGATTTCTGATAATTTCTTAAGAATAGGAATATCTGCAACTATAGGAAACTATGAAGAAGCCGCAAAGTTCCTTTTTAATAATGCAGATCATAAAATAATTGCCTCAGATGTTGAAAAAAAATTATCTATAAAAATAGTACTTCCTGAGGTACCATTACGAAAATATGAAGAGTTTAAGTCATCATTCAATCTAGATAATAAAGGAATGGCACGTTTAGAAACAATAGAAGACATAATTAAAAAAAATAATGCAACTTTAGTCTTTGCAAACACTAGGCAAACTGTAGAATCATTAGGTAGCAGAATAATATATTTAAGTAGATTAGAAAATTTTTATTGTGTGGGTGTACATCACAGTTCTTTAGATAAAAACGAAAGAATAGAAATTGAAAATAATTTTAAAGAGGGCAAATTAAAATCGATAATAGCAACAAGTTCTCTTGAATTAGGTATAGACATAGGGAATATAGATATGGTTGTACAGTATGGCTCACCAAGACAATCAACAAGACTTTTACAGAGAGTTGGAAGAAGTGGGCATAAAATAGGCCTTGTCTCTAATGGCATTATAATAGCTTCAGGGCCTTTAGAAGCAATGGAATCTTTAGCTGTCGTTATAAATTCTAAAAATAAAAAAATTGAAAAACATAGCATTGAAAATTCCCCTTTGGATGTTTTAGCTAATCAGATAACCGGAATAGTTTTAGAATACAAAAAAATAGAGATTAAAAAGATTTTTAATATAATAAAAAGATCCTCAGTATTTGTTAATCTTGATTTTGATGTTTTTAATGAAGTACTATTATTTATGGCAGAAATTAAAACTATTTCTATAGATGGTCAAGTAGCTACAACAGGAGTAAGAACAAGAAACTACTTCATAAATAATATCAGCGTTATACCAGACACGCCAAGATTCATAGTAAAACAAATATCTACAAATAAAATAATATCTACATTAGATGAAAAGTTTGTATATAGTAATATAGAAGAGGGTTACTCATTCATAACAAAAGGAATACCTTGGAAAGTAATTAAGATAGAAAATAATATAATATTTGTAGAAAAAAGTGATGAGTTAGAAGCCGCAATACCTGATTGGATAGGGGAAGATCTACCTGTTTCTGTAGAAATAGCAAATCAAACCGTCTCACTATTTAAAAATATACAAGATGGGAAAAACATATTAGAAAAAGATTGCCAAATTAGAGTTGAAGAATTTATTAAGAAACAGAGTAATTTTTTTATTCCTGAACTAGAAAATATTTTTATTGAGGAGTTAGAGGATTATTCTATATTATATATTTATTTAGGAACATTAGCCAATGGATTCTTTGCAAGAGGAATTGCACAGATAATTAAAAATGAAGGTATAGATGCTTCGGTAAAAGCAACTGCATACTCAATAATAATAGACTATAAATTTTCAACAAAAAAACCTGATTTGCAAAATATAATTAAAAAATTGATGAATTATAAAGCAAATGAACAAGTTTTATCAGAATCAGATTTATTTAGATACAAATTTGTACAAGTTTCAAAACTTTTTGGAATTGTTGATAAGAAAGCTACATTAACAAAAAACGTTACAAAAAAATTAATTGAGTTTTATAAAAAAACCGTGATTTACAAAGAAACTCTGAGAGACCTCGAAAAAAATTATATAGATTTTCCAACAGTTACTTCATTTATTAAAAAATATGAAAATAAAGAAATAAAAATAGGATTTGTAAGTAGCGGTTCGCCTTTATCAAAAGAAATTTTACTTTCTGGTTTAGGATACGGGGAAATAACTGCAATAGTAAATCCGGGAGATGAAGAAATAGAAATGTTCATAAAAAGATTTCAGAATAAAGATTATAGTTTTGTTTGTACTTATTGCGGAATGGTCTTCTCAAAAAAACTAGCAGATGATATTAAAGGTGAAGAAATACTCTGTATTAGATGTAAAAGTCCAATGATAGCTACAGGTAAAGACAAATATATAGATATTTTAAATAAAAAAATCTCTGGTAAAAAACTTAACAAAAATGAAATTAGTATCTATGATGAAGCTATAAAGGAAACTGGTCTGATTAGTACTTATTCTTGGAGAGCTGTCATTGCATTGAATACATATGGGATAGGGATAGCAACCTCTGGAAGAATACTTAAAATGAGCAGGACAACTAAGGAAAGATTTATTTCTGATATACTCAATGCTCAGAAAATATTCGTTAAGAATAGTAGATTCTGGAAGAAATAATTACTTATTATATGTTATTTATCAATATCTTCTCGTTGGTCTTCTTCTGGACTATCCTCTGTATCATCTTGTTTGTCTAAATCCGAATCTTGTTCAATCTCTAACTGCTCTGCTGCGTTTTTTTCCTGTTGGTTTTGTTTTTGTATTTCGTTTATTGATTCTGTAGAACTTTGCTCTTGTCCTGCGAGTATTCTTGCATCAGAGACAACAGAAGAATCATCTAAACGCATCAATCTCACGCCACTTGCAGCTCTTCCAGTTACTCTTATTGAAGAAACAGGTATTGTAATTGTAATTCCAGTAGAACTGATCATTATAAGATTTTCATTGCCCTTTACAAATAATGCTTTTATGACGCTTCCTGTTTTATCATTGACCTTTAGATTTATTACACCTGAACCTGATCTGCTTTGCATTCTATATAATGCAATATCTGTTATTTTTCCATAACCTTTTTCAGTAATTGTTAAAACACTTCCTGAATCGTTTGCAGCAATTATGTTCATGGCTTCATCATTTTTAAGTTTAATACCTCTAACTCCCATTGAACCTCTGCCAGTAAGTCTTAATGTACTCTGATTAAACTTTATTGATTTTCCATTCTTTGTTGCTATTAACAAATATTTTTCATCTTTGAAAATTATCGAAGCTGCAATTTTGTCATCGTCATTAAGTGTTATTGCACGTATTCCTGATGAACGTGGTTTAGAGAATAACATTGCGTCTGTTTTCTTGACTAAGCCTTTTGCTGTAAGAAAAACTATTTTTGAATTAGCAAACTCGTTTGTGTTTAACATACTCACTACTTTTTCATTAGTTAAATTAAGTAGGTTTACTATTGCTTTGCCTTCCGCATATCTGCCAGACTCAGGAACTACATACGCCTTAAGCCAGTATGCTCTTCCAGCATCAGTTATGAATAATATGTAATCTTTGTTATTGCATGTAAGTATTTTACTTACGAAATCTCCTTCTTTGAGATTTATTGATATTATTCCCCTACCTCCGCGTGCTTGCTCTCTGTAAGTTACTAAAGGAAGTCGTTTTACATATCCTTCTTTTGTTAATATTATACTTACTTTTTCATTGCTTATCATATCTTCGTCTTTAATGTTTAGAGGCTCGTCTGATTGGATTATTTCTGTCCTTCTTTCTCTTCCAAATTTCTTTTTGAGTTCTTCCATATCTGCAATTATTATTGCTTCTTGTTTTTCCTTACTTTCTATTATGCTTTTGTAGTTTAATATCTTTGTTTGTAGTTCTGCCTTTTCTTTCAGTAATGATGCACCTTCTAAATGAGTTAATCTGCTTAACTTCATATCTAATATTGCATTTGATTGCTTTTCTGATAAAGAAAATTGTTCCATAAGGTTTTTTCTTGCATCTGCAAGTTCTTCACTTTTCTTTATAGTTTTAATTATTTCATCTATATTTCCAATTGCTATAACAAGTCCTTCTACAATGTGTAATCTGTCTGTAGCAATTCCTAATTCGTAAATACTTCTCTTTAATATTATCTCTAATCTGTGCGTTATATATACATCAATTAAATTAAGTACGTTCAAGCTCTTCAAGCTAGTTCCTACAACAGCTAAGTTAATTATAGGAAATGTTATTTGTAATTGAGTATGGGTATACAATTGATTTAATATTTGATTAGGGTCTTCTCCGTTCTTAAGTTCTATTACAACACTCATCCCAGTTCTTCCTGTTTCATCTCTTATATCTCTTATACCGGTTATTTTTTTATCGTGTACAAGATTAGCTACGGTGTGTATTAAACTAGCTTTGTTTACGTTGTATGGAAACTCGTTTATAATTAATCTATTCTTTTTAGTGTCAATATCTACCTTGCCTCTTATTGTTAACTGACCTCTGCCTGTTCTATAACCATTGTAAGAATTTAATGACATTATTGCTATTCCTCCAGTAGGGAAATCAGGTCCTTTTATTATTTTTAGGATGTCATCAACGCTAGCTTCTTTGTTTTTAAGCTTGAAAATTATTGCATCGCAAACTTCGTTTAAGTTATGTGAAGGCATACTTGTTGCTACACCAACTGCAATACCAGAAGCTCCATTAATTAATAAGTTAGGTACTTTTCCAGGGAGTACACTTGGTTCTTTTTCAGTGTTATCGAAGTTTGGTACCATCTGTACTGTATTTTTATCCAAATCTTCAAGAGTCTCCTCTGCAAGTTTTGTTAACCTTACTTCAGTATAACGCATAGCTGCTGGAGGATCTCCATCCACTGAACCCATATTTCCTTGTCCTTCTACTAATATGTGATTCAATGAAAAATTCTGAGCCATTCTTACCATTGTATCATAAACCGCAATGTCTCCGTGAGGATGATACTTACCTATTGTTTCTCCAACTACTCTTACGCTTTTTTTTGTAGGCTGATTGTGAGTGTTGTTTATTTTACTCATAGCGTAAAGTATTCTTCTTTGCGCTGGTTTTAAACCGTCTCTAGCATCGGGTATTGCTCTTCCGATTATTACACTCATAGCATAATCAATATAGCTTGATTGTAATTCGTCTTCAAGATTAACATTATTTATTTTTGTCATAAATACCACTATACGTCAAGAAAGTTTACTTCTTCGGAATGATCATGTAAAAATCTTCTTCTTTGAGAAGGATCAATACCCATCAATACATTAAATAAGCTATCCGCAATCTGTGCATCCTTTATTTGAACTTTTTTAAGCATTCTTTTTTCAGGATTCATTGTTGTTTCCCATAATTGTTCTGGATTCATTTCTCCCAAACCCTTGTATCTCTGTGTCTCTGCATCTTTGTATTCTTCTGTTCTTATAACATTAAGTTCTTCGTCACTATAAACATAAGTTTCTGTTTTACCCAGTTTAACTTTATAAAGAGGAGGTTGTGCAATATAAACATAGCCTTTTTCTATGAGTTTTTTCATATATCTGTAAAGGAAAGTAAGAAGTAGTGTTCTTATGTGGCTTCCGTCTACATCTGCATCAGTCATTATTATAACTTTATGATATCTTGCATTTTCTATATTGAATGTTTCTCTTATTCCAGTTCCGAATGCTGCTATTAACGATTTAATTTCTGCATTATCAAAAATCTTCTCAAAGCTTGCTTTTTCAACATTTAATATCTTTCCTCTTAATGGAAGTATTGCTTGTGTGTTTTTGTCCCTTCCCATTTTACTAGAGCCCCCTGCACTTTCCCCTTCTACTATGAATATCTCTGTTTTTGTAGGATCATTCTCTATACAATCTGCAAGTTTTCCAGGAAGTACTGTATTTTCAAGAACACTTCTTTTTCTTGAAAGTTCTCTTGCTTTTCTTGCGCTTTCTCTCGCATTAGCTGCAGATATAGCTTTTTCTAATATTGCACGTGCGTCTTGTGGATTTTCTTCAAGATATCTGGAGAAAGACGAATAAACCTCTGTCTCAACAAATGTCTTGATTTGAGCGTTACCTAATTTTTCTTTTGTTTGTCCTTCAAATTCAGGATTTTGCATTAAAACTGAAAGAACAGCTGAAAGGCCTTCTCTTACATCATCTCCAGAAATTTTTAATTCCATTTTTGAGAACTGCTTATTTTTTGAAAAATAATTAATAAGAGCACGTGTTATTGCAGCATGAAAACCTGAAACATGGGTTCCCCCCTCCATTGTTTTTATAGAATTAACAAATGATTCTAACTTTTCCTCATAACTATCGTTGTACTGTAATGCATATTCTAAAGTAAACTGTCCCTCAGTTTTTTTGTAATTTACTATATTTGTAAGAGTATTTTTATCCTTATTAAGAAATAAAATAAAGTCTTTTAAACCATTTTCTGAAAAATAAGTAATCTCTTCCGGTTGTTCAAATCTGTCATCTTTTAGAATTATTTTTAATCCTGGATTTAAAAATGATGTGTATGTTAATCTTTCCTTTAGAAGTGTTGAATCAAATGTTGTCGTTCTGAATATTTCTTTATCTGGTTTAAATCTTATTATCGATCCTGTTTCTTTGCTTTCTCCTATCTCCTCTATTTTTGAAATAGGAATTCCTTTACTAAACCTTTGAGTATATACCTTTCCATGTTTTTTGACAGTTACCTCTGTTAATTCTGAAAGTGCATTTACTACTGTTAAACCGACACCATGAAGTCCTCCTGAAACTTTATAAGTTTCATTATTAAACTTCGCACCTTTGTGTAGAGTTGTCATTATAACTTCTAATGCACTTTTATTATATTTTGGCATTATCTCTACAGGTATACCTCTTCCATCATCTGATACCTCTGCAACATTTCCTTCGCCATCTTGTGAAAGTTTAATAACTATATTTTTACAAAAACCAGCTAAAGCTTCATCTACTGCGTTGTCTATAACTTCAAATAAAAGATGTAATACTCCTTGTGAACTGGTAGAACCAATATACATTGCCGGTCTTTTTCTTATACCTTGAGGTCCCTCCAAGACTATAATATTTGATGCCTCATATTCTCCGGTATTCTGCTCCATTAAAATCCAATAGTATATCTTGTTTAAAGAATATAAAGCTTTTCTATATGTTTTGTCGATGTATTTTTTACATATTTCAACAAAAAATACTGCGTTTTGTTTTACTCAACAAAAAGTTTATATATATTTACCTATTTTCATTTTAGTAAATAATTAAAAAATCTAAGTACTTGAATAGAAAACCTCAAAAAAATTTAAACTTGTTTATTTTATGGCTAATAAAATAAGAAGAGTTCTTGGCTATAAATGAATATTGTACTAATCAATATATTCAAGATCAAGGAATGATTCTGACTTGGATAAAGCAAAAATAAAGCAAACAAAGGTATTTAATTTATCTTGTCCTATATTACTTGGTATTTTTATGAAATCAATACATCTTGCAATTACATTAGTTGTTATCATAGCAGTAATTATAGTAGTGGCAGCGTTATACCTTTTTTATTTAATTCCATCTCAAACAGTTCAAAAAGGTGATGTGGTTTCTGTATTTTATACGGGAAGTTTTACTAATGGAACTGTTTTCAATTCTAATGTAGGTCAACAGCCTTTTAATTTTACAGCAGGTACAAATGAAACTATACCTGGATTTGATAATGCAGTATTGGGTATGACTCTTAACCAAACAAAAACAGTCACTATCCCAGCAAATGAGGCATATGGTGAAATAAATCCAAATCTTATTGTAAGTATACCGACAAATGATTTTTCTAATAAAACAATAAAGGTAGGCTCAGTGGTAACTGACAATGCAAATGGTCAACAGCTTCAGGGAGTAGTCTTAAACGTAAATGCAACTAATGCTATAGTAAACTTTAACTCACCACTAGCCGGACAAACTTTAGTATTTCAGATAAAAGTAGTAGGGATAAAAAGTTAGTAAATAAAAGAAATAATAAAGAACTAATAAACAAGGAGTTGTTTTAAATTAAATATTTATTTTCCGCCAATTTTGAACATCTTAGTTCCACATGAAGAACATGTTCCGGTCATTGCCTTCTTTCCATTCTTCATAGTAACTTCCTTTGCTCCTTTCATTTCACTTTTTGCCTTACATTTAACACAATATGCTTCCATATTATCTCCATATAGTATAAGAACGGTACATTATAAAAATACTATACTTTTACTGGCAAAACATTAGCTTTTTAAATATGCCTTTTTACCTTAACTATATGCTCAATAATTTTATTTTTGGTCTCATCAATCAAAAACTCAGAAGTTATGCTTTTACCAGAAAGCACAAGCTTTAACCAATATTTATCATCATCCCACATATTTTCAAAAGGTATAGAATTAATATTAAACCATTTCGGTTTCATTTCTTCTGATTCTTTTGGAGTTCCTTCCCATTTATCTATTAAGTATAAATAAACTTTCGATGCATTTTTCTTGTATTCTACATTTTCAAAATCATAAAACGTTATTGTCCCCGCAGTCCTGAGCGATAGTACCTTTATGCATATCTCTTCATAGGCCTCTCTTTTCATTGCGCTTTCTGGATCTTCATTCATCTCTAACTTTCCACCTACGCCATTCCACTTTCCAACCCCAAAACCACGCTTTTTCATTGCCAACAATACCTTATCCTCTTTTATTAAAAATCCAAGTGTCATCTCTTTAATTACCTTAGTATTTTTTCTATGTTCTACAATTTTCATAAAATCCCTAAATAATTATTTTATATCATTTCATGCAATACCTTATCTTTATTAAATATATTGAAATAAATATTAATGGTTGAATGTTGCTACTTCCAATACTAATCCTTTTATTAGTTTTAATCTTTATCTCTATAAGAACCACATTCAAAAGAAAGATAGATATATGGAAAATAATGTTCCTTGGAGCGTTAATAGTAATTTTAACCGGGCAAATCTCTTTATACAACGCTTATTTATCTATACAATTTAATGTAATAATATTCCTTTTTTCAATGTTTGTCGTAGGACTTGCTTTAGAAAAATCTAATTATCTATTAAACACATCACATCTGTTTTTAAGGTACTTCAAAAGTAAAAATACTCTATTATTTGGCTTAATATTTATAACAGGATTTCTTTCATTTTTTATTGTCAATGATACTCTCGCAGTAGTGACGGTATCTTTAGCTGCGTATATCTCTTCAAAACACGGAATAAAGTTAAAACCACTTCTTCTTGTAATGGCATTTTCAATAACATTGGGAAGCGTAATGAGTCCTATAGGAAATCCGCAGAATCTACTTATAGCATCAAGCGGTCTATCTTCTCCATTTTTAATATTTTTTAGATATCTTTTCATACCTACTATGTTGAATTTATTCATAGTCTACTTTATAATAAAAATCTTTTATGGCAAATCATTTAAAACCAAAAAAATATTGGTTCATACACGTGAGCCAATACTAGATAATAACCTTGCAAAAATAGTTAAGATCTCAATAGCAATACTTTTTCTTACCATACTTTTCAATGTTATATCGAGCATTATCAATTTAGGCTATCAGATAGGACTTGTCTATATAGGGATTTTTTCAGCCCTTCCGATATTACTTTTAAGCAATAGGAGGGTAGAAATATTCAAAGAGGTTAACTGGTCCATATTGATCTTCTTCGTATCTATGTTTATATTAATACAAAGCGTTTGGCTTTCTGGAGTAATACAGCCTTTACTTGGTCAGGTTTATAATAATCTCGCATCAATACCCTTTATCTTTGGGGTAAGTATAATACTTAGCCAGTTTATCTCGAATCTTCCTCTTGTTGCATTGTATATACCTATATTAAAAAATATAGGAGTATCTATAATTGGTTTTATGGCTCTTGCTGCTGGAAGTACAATAGCAGGAAATGTGTCTATACTTGGGGCTGCAAGTAATATTATTATAATAAATCAAGCCGAAAAAAAATACAATGAAACAATCTCTATGTGGGAGTTTGTAAAGATTGGGATACCTCTAACTATAATAAATGCATTAGTTTATTTTCTATTTCTGTATATTGGATTGTAGTAACTCCTTAATCATCAAGTTTTATTTCGTGTTCTTCAGCCTGAAAGTTAACTTTGTGATGAGTTCCATCACACATCGGTTTTTTACTTGATTGACCACATCGACAAAGTGCTATTTTTGTCTGTCCATCTACTACTACTAAATTAGGTCCATTTTTTACAGATTTTATTACTTTTCCCATAAATTACACAATATTATTAAAGGAAATATGTCTATAAACTTTTCATTATGAAAGGTATTACAAAGATAGCAATAAGTAAATCTAACAAAACAATTGCTGTTATAAAAACATAAAGCTTATTATTTTCTCTCGCAAAAAAATAAACCGAATACAAAACCCGCAAAACAGGCGTCGCTATCAACACAATTAATCCTAAAATTATGTATGAAATGCCATCTAATGAGGAAATTCCGTTAATTATTTGAGTAGTACTGATATTTGCAGTACTCAATTTTGATTTATGCGAAGTTATTTGAGTAAGTGTATAATTTGAACCGCCATTGTTTATAAACAACAAAAACATGCCAAATAAAATTAAAAGTATACTTATTATAGCACCTATTCTTAGAATCCAACCTATACTTTTATTCGCATCCATCAAATTACACCAAATCCTCTAAGAATCATCTGAACTCCTAAGATAAGTATTACTACAACAAACAATTTTCTTATAAACCCATTTCCTTCTCTGTTCAAGAACTTAGAACCTAAGAAGCTACCTGTTAAAACTCCTATTGCTGCTGCTCCTGCTATAAAAGGTTGCATATACCCTAATTCCCAATAAATAGCAGTTCCGGTTGCAGCTGTAACCCCTATCATAAAATCACTTGTAGCTGCACTTACCTTAGGTGGTAAACGCATCATGTGATCCAAACTTAATACCTTCAGTGCACCAGAACCTACACCCAATAATCCTGAAATAACTCCTGCAAAAACCATTATAGCTTCTGAATACCACCATCGTATTCCATAATATCTTACTCTTTTTTTAAGTTTTTCATCATAGTAACTTCCTTTTAATTGAAATATTTTTGTTGTTTTGTCTGATTTAAAATTTTTGAATTTATTTTTAATTTTTAATATTTCTCTCATAGATGGATAAATAGAAAATATCAGTATAACTCCAAACAAAATGAAAATTATTGCAATAGCATTTGCCCTATATATTGCAGCAGCAATCAATACTCCAGCTATTGCACCTAATGTAGTTCCTACTTCTAACGACATACCTATCTTTATATTAGTTATCTTATCCTTAACATAAGCGCTAGCGGCACCACTTGATGTAGCTATAGAGGCTATGAGACTAGCACCGGCCGCATAATAAATAGGAACACCTAATCCCAAAACTAGTAAGGGTGTTAGTATAACGGCTCCACCTAAACCAGTTAAGGAACCAATTAATCCAGCTATTACTCCCCCTATGATAATTAATATTAATGATAATATCGGAAGCATTTGTAAACCTAATGTGATATTACTATCAACATATATTTAATAAACATATTACATATTTTTGCTTTCTTTAAGTATTTCCCCAAAACTTCTGCAAAAATATTCTGTAGTTTTTTGAACCTCATATATACCTCTTTGTGTAAGGCTGTAAATTATGAGCTTACCTTTTTTTTTACCCTTTATCAACTCATTATCACTTAGCTCTTTTAAAGCCGGGTAAATTGTACTGGGTTTAGGTTTTTCTCCTCTACGTTTCTCTATCTCTTCAGCAATCTGATCTCCATACATAGGTTTCTTAGAAAGTAACCACAGTATCTGAAAAGAAAGTAAACCTTTCATATTACAACCCTTTTTATCATTCATTGAGTATCACATTAATTTTATTATTTACTTAAAAACTTTAATTATTATAAACTCTTATATTTTGTTATATATATGATATCCTATATATTTATATATTTGTTTATAGGATATCCTATATTGGTGAATAAATGGAACAAGAAGGTTGTGGCTGTGGCTGGTATGGTGTACGGAATTTTTTAACAAAAGATGAAAAGATAGAAATTCTAACAGAGTATAAAACCAAACTATCCAAGGAAATAAAAGGCATAGACGAAAGAATAAAAGAACTACAAAAAAATAACTAATTTTTTATTTTTTTCTTTTTTTATTTTAGTGCTTTTCTAATTATTGAGCTTTTGTATTTACTAGGAATATAACCACTTTTAATCTTAACTATTTTTATGTTTAGTTTATTGAACTTTAGCCAACCTTTCAAATCATTTAAATTGACCTTTTGATCATAACCAAAAACTATCACATCTGGTTTAAATTTTTTAATTATCTTATATTTATCATTGTCACTCTTAATATCATTTCCAAGAACCGCAAAATCAACTACTTTAAGAGATTTTATAATACTTAATCTATCAATCTCATTAAATACCGGTTCTCTGTTCTTGAACATTCTGATGCTAGAGTCACGTGCAATAACTACTCCCAATACATCTCCATATTTTTTTGCTTTTTCTAAATAATGTATATGGCCTATATGGAGTATATCAAAGGTACCGAAAGCAAGAACAATCTTGTTTTTCATATAATGAAAAGTGCATCGAAAATATATAAACATTTGTAAAAAACATAAAAATATATGGGGCATTTATGAGATACAAATACGAGACTTCGCACAGATATAAAGGCAAAAATTTATGCAGTCAAATTAGATGAAGTTAGAACTATCTTAGTAACAAAAAATTTTGAACTCTAACAAACATTTATATACTCATATCTTTTTATAATACTCAGAGATATGACCGACATAAGTGAAATTTTAAAATCACAGAAGTTTCTAGAAATCAATTCGGAAATTAGGAATGGAGTTAAAAAATGCAAAGAAACATGCGATTTTTTTTCTATATGTGGTGGTGGGTACATATCAAATAAATTAGCGGAACATGGGAGTTTTGATGTTACTGAAAGACTTACGTGTAAACTAAGAATTAAAGAAAGTGGAAATATTTTACTTGATTACTTGGAATCAGAGTATATTAAAAATATGAAGCGATAATTTGGAATACACAAAAGACTTATCATATGTTAATAAAAAATTAAAACAACTTTCTATTGAATTTTGTCTAGATTATAATAAAGAGATATTAAAAATTAACTTTATTAGCAAACAAGATTACTCAATGCTACTTTTTCTAAATTCCTCACCAGATTTCAATAAATTCGGAAAGACATTGAAATCAAAAATAAACAATATAGCTAATTTTTACAATTCTAAAGAATTCAAAGAAGGTTCTGAAGGAGCTTTTTGTACTGATATAGATTATAGAATAAATGTTGCAAAACGTATAAAAAATAAAATAATAAGGGAAAGAATTTTAAAAAAACTCAATAAGATTAAAAAAATTAAAGTAAAACATGGTAAAATCGCTGTAGTTATTTCAAATAATTGGAAACCAGAAAAAATAGGTATTCATAAATTTAGAAGAGTTATTCATCATGAGTTAATACATATGATCTTAGAATACAATGGACTTGTATTTAGAAATGATTTCGGAGAAGGTGTTTGCATATATTTGCAATACTTTTTAGGAACTTCTGGAACTGGAAATTTAAATTTTCTTGAAAAAATAATAAAAGATAATAAAAATAAAGAAAATAATTTCGAATTTGAAAGAATTGTAATTAAATATATCCCTATGTTAACAAAAACCTTTAAAGGTAAAGAAACTCCCATTCAGAAAAAGGATTCATTAATTTATTTAAGAAATAAATATGGAAAATAAACAGCCAAGTAGTTTATTTATACTGTAATTTTGAATAATCTATATACTAAATACAAAGACTTAACCTAATGGTTATATAAATATTTCCTGTTTAATATATACTAATTAAGTAGGGCGTGTTTTCCCGCGAGGACTGCAAATCTGCAGGAGGGATTTTAATGGCATTAAAGATAGATGAATTCAGAAAGTTTATTGAAGAAAATAAAGGCAAAAGGAAGTTCAAACAAACGGTGGAGCTAGCAGTTAATTTTAAAGGAATAGACTTCACTAAACAAAACAACAGATTAAATTTAGATATACTTCTACCTAACGGTAACGGCAAAAGTTTGAAATTAGCTGTTTTTGCATCAGATAAATCAATATTAGACGAAGCAACAAAGAACAATATACAAATTATAACCCCTTCTGAAATAGAAAGCATGGGAAGTAACCCTGCAAAAATGAACGCTCTTTTAGAACTTGATTTATATGCACAACCTAATCTAATGCCTTCAATAGCAAAATCACTAGGTCAATTTCTTGGTCCTAGAAATAAAATGCCAAGACCATTATTGCCTGGAATTACACTTACATCAGTTAACAATGATTCATCAAAAAGAGTAAGCATAAGAAGTAAAGGGAAGTATCTGCCTACTGTACATTCTATAGTTGGAACTGAAGATATGGATCCTGTAAAGCTTTATGAAAATGTCAATGAAATACTTGACAACATAAAGAAAAAAGTAGGTAGCAACAACGTGAGATCTGCATATGTCAAACTCACAATGTCAAAACCTATTAAAATAATGTGAGTTTATGGTAATGCTAAAATCTCAAAAAATAGAGTATGTAAAATCTCTAAGAGAAGAAATTAAAAAATACAAAGTAGTCGGAGTAATGTCTATAGAAAAGATACCGGATAGATTATTACAAAAGATAAGAAATGAGGTAAAAACAAAAGATTCAAAATTTATAATTGCAAGAAAGAATCTTATCTTAAAAATAATGGATCAAGAACACTTAAAAGATTTGGAACCATTCTTGAAAGGAAATGTAGGAATAATAATGTCAAATAGCTCCTCATTTGAGTTATTTGAGATGGTTACTTCAAACAAAATAAGGTTATTGGCAAAGCCAAATCAAATCGCAGACCAAGATTTATCAATAGAAGCAGGAGAAACATCATTACAACCAGGTCAAGCGGTAACTGATCTTAAAACAGCTGGAATAGATGTACAAATTCAAAAAGGAAAGGTAACAATAAGTAAAAGTAAGGTTCTAGTTAAAAAAGGAGATAAAATCTCAGTTCCTGTCTCAAAAGCTCTTAAGATGCTTGACATACTACCTTTTGAAGCAAAAGGAAACATCTCAGCAATCAAAGAAGGAAAACTCTTATACACTCCAGAAGTTCTTATGATTAATACAACTTACATATCACGAGAGATAGGAGGTATATTCAGCTCAGCATATCTACTTAGCTTAGAACTAGGCATAGTGTCACAGTACAACATAAATGAGTTCATCAGGCGAGCTTTTGTGGCAGCTATCTCGGTAGGTGTAGAAGCAAAGATACCAGAAGGAGAAGTAATACCTAAGTTATTGGGCCTAGCTTCATCAGCAGCTAAAAATTTAGATGGAATGGTGACAAAATAATATTATACTAAAGGTGAAAATATGGAATACATATACGCAGCTCTTCTGCTCGATTCGGCAGGGAAAGAAATAACAGAATCAAGTCTTGAAGGAATAGTAAAAGCAGCAGGAATAACTCCTAATGAGGCTATGGCAAAAGCAGTTGTAAACTCGTTGAAAGGAGTAAATATAAAAGATGTTATAAAGAATGCTCAATCAATGCAGGCTGCAGCTCCAGTAGCATCAGCAGCATCAGCAGGAAAAGCAGAAGCAAAGAAAGAAGAAAAAGAAGAGAAACAAACCGAAGAACAAGCAGCTGGCGGATTGGCAAGCCTATTCGGCTGAGCCGATGCATTGCATGATTATTAACGTTTTATATTAGTTAGCTAAGCTTACGTTCGTGCAAAAACGAAGTAACCTAACTCTATATAAAGCTTAATCTTCTTAACATTTTAAGTATTGGTGTAATAATGGAAGTATACGTAGAAAAACAAAAATGTACAGGTTGTGCTCACTGTTTTGATGTTTGTCCAGTTGCTGTATTCTCAATGAAAAATAGGAGCGATCCTGATGTTAACTCAGATGTAGCTCCAGAAAATGACAAATGGAAAGGAACTCATGATCAAGCAGTAATAGATAAATGGTCTAATGTTCAAGACGGTCACAAACACTTTGCAGAGAACTTTGAAGGCGGTAGCGGTGGAATATCTGTAGGTGTAAATGGTCCATCATGTATACTTTGCCAAGCATGTTTAGTAGAGTGCGAAGGAGAGTGCATAGTGATAAAAGATGACTCAAACAACATCTTCAGATCAATCTACAAATAAATGATTTTTTGGAAAAGATACGTTGTGCTCATATTCTTGTTGAAAAACAATCACTTGCGTTAGAGATACTTGAAAAACTTAAAAAAGGAGAGTCATTCTCGAAACTTGCTGAACAGTTCTCTATAGATGGTTCACGCAGACGAGGTGGAGATTTAGGTTTCTTCACTCGTGGAATGATGGTTAAACCTTTTGAAGAAGCAGCATTCAAATTAAATATTAATGAGGTATCTGGTGTTGTAAAAACACAGTTTGGCTATCATATAATAAAACGTTTAGAGTAAACTTATTTTTTATTATTTTTTAATAATTTTTCAAGATACAAAATTCCAATTATAGTTTTAGCATCTTCTATCTTACCACTTTTTAACATACTTACTGCTTTTTTAAAACTTACAACTTCTAATGTAATTTTTTCTCCATCATCCAAAGATGTTTTTCCAGAGCTTAATCCAGTAGCTACAAAAAAGTACATGAACTCACCAAATATTCCCGGAGTCGTATAAAATTCATATACTTTCTTTAAAGATTTAGCTGTATATCCTGTTTCTTCTTTTAACTCGCGTCTTGCAGCAGCAATAGGCGCTTCATTAATCTCTATATTTCCTGCGGGTATCTCATAAATAGTTTTATTTGCAGTAATTCTATACTGTTTTTCAAGTATTACTTTATTGCCTAAAATAGGCAAAATAGCAACTACATCCTTCTTTTTAATCAAATACCACTTATTAATCTTATTATTTATTTTAAATCTTTTTTCTAAAACAGTAAAAATATGATTTTGATAAACTTTTTTCATTTCATCAATCAAATCTTCTTTTAAGCATAAGGTAAGCCATTCCAAAACCATAAAACAATTTAGATTTTGTAAGCTTTGAAGGTCCATGCTCTCGTTTAAAGTATTTTATATCTACCTCACTTATTGAGTACTTCTTTTTTGCAAGCTCCGCCGCAAAAAATCCCGTGCCTGTTCTATACGGCTTCAAATCTTTAATATCATTAAAGGCTTCCCTATCCATTACAAAAAGTCCTGTTAGCACATCATGTACTTTTTTACTATACAACAAACTAAATATCAAACTCAATGAGGTATTCCCAAATCTTAAGTACGCACTCATAGCTCCTTCTTGAACATTGTTCAATCTATTCCCCAATACAAAATCAGCTTTTCCAGAGCTGACTATCTCTACGGCATCCTTTAGACCTTTTATCTCATGTGTTCCGTCTGCATCTATACTTGCAAGTATTGAACCCTTAGCCGCTCTAAATCCTGTCATTAATGCATTTTCTATTCCTCTATCCTTTTGTCTTATTACCTTTACTTTTTTTGTTTGTAATCTTTTAACGTAAGCATCTGAACTTTTATCAACTATTATTATCTCAATATCTTTTCCTAAAAGCTCTCTTGCCTGATCTATTATTTTAAATACTAATTCCTCTTCTATAGTCGGTATAACAAGACTTATTTTTCTTTTAATTTCCATTAAACTCATTTTATAAAGTATATTTACTATTATTTAAATGTAATTATCTCTTTTAATATCTTTTTAATTTCTTCTATATCAGTTGTGGTTTTAATGCCATCTTTATCAAACTGTGTTCTTGTAGCTAAAACTCCGTTATCATTAAGTTTTTTTATTATTTTATCAGGAGACGCAGAAACTGAACCTATTGATTTTGTTATTTTCGGTATAGAATAGAAAAAAGGTAGATCCAACTCATCAGCTATCCTAACAAGTACTCGATTCAGATCTCTACTATCTTTTATAATGCTGTTTTTTTCGTTATAAAGAATAATCTCAGTTATTTTTTTCTTGTCGTTTATACTACCTAAATAAAGAGGTCCAAAAAATCTTACTTCTTTTTTACAGAACTTACATCTGTGTTCTAAAACTGGCGCTATACCTTTTGCATATTCAAATGATCTACAGTTATTACAAAATGAAGCGAAGCCACATTCCTTTACTGAAGATACTGCCTTTTTAGCTCCATGTTTTAACCTTAAAAAAACACGCATATAATGCATTTCTGATATTGAAAGTACTGGCTCTATTCCAAAGTTAAATGTTGCAGCGATCTTTGTAATATACCCTAATAAAATTCTTATCCCTGATTCTTTACATAATTCATTATGCATAGGTTCTGCAAAGTAGCTTTTTAAACATGCACTCGAATGCGCTCCACATAAGACAGCTGTGTCAGTAGCTGTTATCATCAAGTATGTATTGTCCTTAGCTACCTTAATAATATCATTAATGTGAGGCTGTGGTGAACCAAAAGGATCAAGATCTATAAAATCAAAGGACTCTTTTTCTGCAGATGAGCAGTACTCCTGTATGCTAATATTGTTAACTGTTGCTTTGATATCATTTAGTTTTAGATTGTTCTGTGCATTTTTTGCAGCATCTTTATTTATATCTAGGAAAATCACTTTTTTAATACCAGCTTCCTTTATGTATCTTATCCCTCTTATCCCTGTGGCACAGGTACTATCAAGTAATGAATCATCTTGTTTGCTAAAAAATTTTACAAAAAGAACAGAGATGTTCCTCAAGTTCTTCATTTTAGGATTGTAAAAAACATCTTCGGAAAGAAGCAACCTCGCTCCTCCTTCTATAACATCATTTTTTTCCATGTAACTTCAATATTGCATCTAATAATCCGTGTGCATAGTTAATACTTGCAAAAGCAGTATAATAATCCTCTTTAGATAAAAAAGATAGCGTATCCTTATAATACATGCTCGCAAGCTCCACTATATCTTGTTCATTATCATTTAAAGTTATAGATTCGGAAAGTTTTATGTTCTCCTCAAAAATCTTTATATCCTTAGTTATTCTTTCCTTTATCTCCGCAAATACACCTTTTACTTATTAATCTTTAATCTTCCATATAAGGCGCAAGATAGTAATTTACCTCAGCATCTCCTATATTATACCTAAGTTTTAAAGGCTCATTTGATTTTAGTGAAACTGTCACTACATTTCCTACTGGACATGACTTAACCATATTCTCAAGCAACTCTAAGTTAAATGTTGCATCAGCATTCTTCTTAGATTCTACTTTCTTTATCATTCCGCCCTCTGTTTCATGAAGTTCTTCTAACTCTCCACTTTCCCCTCTTGCTGTAACTGCGAACTGATCCTTTGAAGCCTTAAATGATATATAAGACGAAATAAGATTTGCATCCTTTATTATATCCTTAAGAGGTTCTCCATTCATTTCTACATGAGCATCAAACTCTACGCTAGGTTCTTTTTCAACATTTTTCTTTACATCTACTAATTGAAGTTTATATCTTCTTCTGCTTCCTTGCCCTATAAACTCTAAAGATAATTTATTCTCAGAATCTTTCATGACTAATGCCTCTCCATCCCTTGTTCTAGAGAGTATTTTATTTAAATTATCTATATTCAAGCCTAGACTTACATTTTTATCTATGTTGAACTTAGAAAATGCTTTATTAGGCATAAAAAATGATACCATACTTATGCTTGAAGGATCCATAGCCTTTAAACTTATTCCATCCTTGTTTATCATGAAAAGTCCTTCATCAACTAAACTTACTATAGCAGATACACACTCTTTCCAATACTTTGCATTATCTATTTTTATTTCTAACATAATCTCACTTTACTCTCCACTTTTAATTATTATTAATACGGATAATAATATATAATATTCTATTTTTATAGTATTTATATATCATATTTTATATCTATTTAAATAATTAATACTTACATGGAGTGTTTAGTTTTCAACGAGTCTGATATAGTATCAAAAAATTCGTTTAAGTATTTTTTAAGTATAAAAAAAGAGAAGTCATTTGAAAACTATGAAATAAAACATTCTGAAGTTAAAGAAGCTTATAAAAACGATTCACTAGTTGTATTTAATATTAAATCTGATTTAACAGCAGCTAATTATCTTGATAATTTTCATTTTGATTGCATATACTTTATAAGCAAACACCTCAGTAGTTCTGGAGTATTTACATTCACTACACACTCTTTAGGGAACCCTTCAAAAAATCCCTCAGAAATCAATCCATTTTATTTATCTAAATCCTCGCCAAAAAATATGTATTCTTTTATTAAAGAATTTTATAATACAAATAAAAAACTTCCAATAACCTATGAAGCTACTCATCACGGTCCTTTATTAGAAACTCCATCGTTGTTTTTAGAATATGGTGGAACTACGCAGTCTTTAGAAAATACAGAGTACTCGAAGATACTAATTGATACACTATTCAGTTCTATAAAAACGAAACACACCCCTTCAAAGATATTACTGGGCATAGGAAGTGGACATTATCCTTCAAAATTAACCTCATTAGCAATTAAAAAAGAATACGCATTTTCACATATTCTACCATACTATGTACTTAATACTCTAAATCTTGAAGAATTAACTCTGCTTCTTAATAATGCTTATGCTGCCTCTAATGATAAGTTTACCAATATAATAATAGAAAAGAAAAGACTTAATAAACAAATAATTAATAACTTGTTATACTTGATAGAACAAAAAGGATTACATTATGAACTTTTATAAAGGATTTTTTGTAGCATCATTGTTAATTCTTACTGCAGGTATAGTAAACACTGCCTTTGCAGGTTACTGGTTTCAATTTGGCGTAAGAGGAGGAAAAAGTACAACTTTTAATAACGGAGCAAGTGTAAATATACAAACTATAACTAATCAAAAAATTCTTTCTGGTTCCTCGGGCTACTGGGTCGGAGAGAATTTAGCAAACGGCGCATTTATACAGATGGGTTACTTGATTGAAAACCAATCTGGAACTTACCCTTCTATTTGTGTTATCTCAGGCTGCAGTGGCTTTCAGAATATACTTCGTGGAGACGCCGAGTGGTTTTATGAGTACTTTCCACCAGGTTTTAGTTCATCATTTTTAGGTAAAATAGGTAGTGATAACTCTGCAGGAGTCAATGGGACTGAAAATAATTATACCTTTTATTCCAATGGTAGTAACTGGTACTTTAAATTTAATGGAAATATAGTTGGATCTGTAAATCTAGGTTCTAACACTTCAGGTCAAAACATACCTATTGCTTTTGGAGAGCTAGCTAATACCTCAAATACAAATACTTTTCTTAAACCTGTAATTTTTAATAATCTGGAGTTTTATAAAAATGGAACATTTTTGCAAGTTCCTAACGGTTATGTCTATATAGGATATGGGGAAGGAAGTCAAACACAGCTACCAAATCCTTATGGTGTACAGGAGTTGTTAAATCAAGTTAATTATTTTGAAGTAGGTTCAAACTTAACAATATATCCAGACAATACACGTTTATGGACACTAGGTTATACATTAAGTATAAACTCCACATATGGGAATATCTCATCAAAACACGGTTTCATAGCCTACTCTAAAACCAACATAAACGTCCCAAATATTATTTATCTAAACAATAACACTAGGGTTGTGTTTATAAGTTGGACCGGTACGGGTTTAGGGTCTTATACTGGAATCTCTAATTATAGTACTATTTACTTAAATCAAAATATAACTGAAACAGCAAACTGGGAAAAAGAGTACTACCTTAAAGTTAACTCAAGTTACGGACAGGTATCCGGTTCTGGATGGTATCCTGCAAATACATTTGTAAATTATTCTTTGTCTTCAAATATAATCTATCAAGACAATGTTTCACGAGTTGTATTTTCTAACTGGAGTGACGGGAACAAAAAAGTTTCAGGAAGCATTTATTTATCATCTCCAAAAAATATATTTCCAAATTGGCAACAACAATACTTTATTGAGATAAATTCATCCATTGGAAATATCTCTCAAACCGGTTGGTACTCAAAAAATTCTATACTTAATGTAACGCTTAAAAAATCATTAATTAGTTATAATAACCCTAATCAAAGAATTGCATTTTATTCTTGGAATAACGGTGCAAAATCAAGAAATCTTTCTTTAATAGTTTCTAGTCCATTATCCTTGTCGCCAATATACAAAAATCAATATCTTATAAATTTCAAAACATTAAACGAGTATGGGGAACCTGTAAATGTCAGTACTATTCTGCTAAACAATAATCTTACAAATAAAACAGTTTATCTCTATTCCGGAGTGAATTACTTATTAAACAGTGTTTCATATAAAGGCGTTCAAATTACGATAAACAAAACAATTTCTATAAATCAAAGTACCGTAATTCCAATTACTGTACCTCTATATAATTTAGAAATAAAGACAAACGATCTTTTTGGATTTTCAGTAAATGCATTGGTAACTCTTACATTTTATAATAGGACATCAATATCGGAGTATTCTGGTTCATCTGGCTCGATAAACATGAGTAATGTACCTTTCGGATTCGCAAGTGGTACAGCTACTTATGGTTTAATAACAACATCAGTAAATGCAAATGCTGGGAATAAATCAACAATTTTGTTTATTTCCTTAATAAATGTCATGGCATTTATACTTGTTATAGTGATCTCTGCAATACTTTTTGAAATTGCATCAAGACATATTAAAAATAAAAAGCTTACCTCTTAGACAAGTACCTAACAGAAAATTTATATTTCTTTTAGTTTTATGTATTTTGAGATTATGGAGTTAGTATTAGTAATACCACCTAATGAGTTTAAAGATGAAACAGTATCACAATTATGTAATACTCTGGAAAAATGGAAAGTAAATTATTCTATAGCTAGTACCTCATTAAACTCTGCAATCGGTTCACATGGAGCGATAATCCAACCTAAGATTAAAATATCTGATATAAGTACTGAAGATTATGATGGAATAGTTTTACTCAATGGAGTTGGCGTTGAGGAGTACAAACTTTATGATTTAAGAGCTCTAATAGATTTAATAAAACACTTTAATGATAGCAAAAAATTAATAGCTGGTATTGGAAACGGATTAAAAATGGTAGCCAGAGCAAATATAATCTCAAATAAAAATATATGTTCATTAAAAGACTCTGAAACTATACGCTATGTCAAATTATTTAAGGGAATAATTACAGAAAATGAAGTAGAACATAATGAAAATCTAATAACTGCTTCGAACAGTGATAAAGTAAACGAATTTTCCAAAATAATAGTTAATGCATTAGGTCTTTCTTGAGTCTACAAAAATTTTATTTTGATGACCATTTTTACAAATATAAACTACTGATTTACTACTTACTCTAACATTTGCATTTATTCCTGGAATTAATAAAATATTACATTTTTTACATAAAACGTTTTCTTTTTTATTTATTGCATTTGCTTTATAATGTTTATTTATCTGCCTTGCCAATTTAACATATCTTTTAGCTAATTCTTCATCTTCTTTATTGTTTTTTTCAATTGCAATTCTTGCAAGTTCTAGTAATCTCTTTACTCTAAATTTGGTTATCTTTTTAATCAAATCCTTGTTTTTTTTCATAAAAATACTCTGTACTAAAATGTTTGTGTTAAAAAATCAAAAAATATATGTTTTTCTACACATAATATTGTATAGTATTAAGTATTTATAAAGTTATTTTTGGTAATGAAATGGAAAATTATCTATTATTAGACGCACAGACTATAGTTCAAGACAAAAAAGATATCTCACGTTATGTATCAGAATCAATAATGAACATATATGGGATAATAACCGAGGTAGATCTTAAAAATTATCTTGATTTAACCTCAAAAGAAACGGCAATTAAGGTTTTAAAGGAAAATGGCCTAACTGAACAGGAGATAGGTCCACGTTTAGATAGATACTTAGAGGATCTTCCATATTCTTATTACAATGTAGCCTGGAGCGATAAGTTAGAACTATCCGAAGGTTCCAAACAATTTATAGAGTTTGTTAAAAAATCAAAACTTAATCTAGGTTTTGTTTCATTAGAACCTACTAAAGTAGCAGAGATGCGTTTCAAAAAGTTAGGTATTGAAGGTTATTTCTCATTCAAGTTTGGTTCTGAAAACGGTGTTACCCCGAAAAATATACTTAAGGAAGCATCTTCTATCGTAAATACTGAGCTACAGTTCGCTCCGGAGCAAGGCATACTTATGTCCTCATCACCTCGTTTAATAGATGCTGCAAATGATTTAGGTATTTATACTGTAGCAATAGCTAAAACACCTGAAGCAAGGCAGAATCTATCCTCTGTCAATCCAAGAGAAATAATTCCTTCATTAAAAGAAAGACCTAAAAAATTAAGAACGTTATAATTATTTACTACTGGAAATAATCTCTAAAATTATTCTATAGGCTAAGTGCAACGTTACATTATTAAGATCATATTCTGGACAAAGTTCCATCACATCAAAACCAAACAACCCCTTTTTAGATATCTGCTTACACAAATAAACAACCTGCGTGGGTGTCAATCCAATAGGCTCCGGCTCAGTTACTCCTGGTGCAAATGCAGGATCTAAAACATCCATATCTATTGATAAGTAAGTATCCTTCTCTAAAGTTCTCAATATTTTTTTACTAATTTTCAGGATACCGTAGTGTTCTATGTCCAAAGGTGTTATTACATTTATCCCTAATTTTTTAATATTTTTCAACTCTTCCTCTTCTGGAGTTCTCATTCCTATAATAAAACTAGCTTGAGGATTGAAGTTTTTTAATTTTGAAATATCATTTATTACAGAGCCGAAGTATACCCCTCTACTACTTATTATGTCTGGGTGCGCATCAAAATAAACAATTCCCCATTTATTTTCAAACTGTCTACTCTTTAAATTTTTAAATGTTATTGAGTGATCGCCACCTATGATTACGGGTTTTTTCTTGTTGCTATATATTTTTTCTGAAATTTTATAACTCTCTTCTACTGAAAAATTTCCAATATCACAAATATTTGCTTTAAACGGTTTATTTTCTAAACCAAAAAATGACTTTTTATTTTTCTCTGTAAAATCTACTTTGTTTTCTTCAATAAACTTCCTTAATAATTTTGGAGCATATCTACTTCCCTTTCTATACGTACTTCCAGAATCATCTTCTACTCCTAATATTACGAACTCTGCATCTTTGTATTTTTTATTACTTATTGGTAAAATTTCATCCTTTTTCAATACTGCACCATTAATAAAAAAACATTAAGGATATTAAATTTAACTATTCAAATAACCAGAGAAGTACCTCTTGCTATAAACTCTGATACAGCTTTTTTATCTTTGTTTAACTCTATACTCTTATACAAATCTTGATACTGCCATTGAGTTTCAAAAAGTTTTTCTATAAAGCTCAATCCAAAGCCTGACTCTTCACCCTTAGCTTTTTTAATAATATCTTCTACAAAAAACTCAGAAGTATTCATACCCCTTGGACATTGTGTATTCAACTCAATACCATTTTTCATTAATGTCCAACAACCACGCATACCTGTTGATGCTTCTCTATCCGAATCAAGATAAACTAACTCTAAATACGCTCCAGATTCTAAGTAAATCCTTACTGCCTTCTTATCAACAGCAGCACCTTTAGCTATCCTTACTGTGCCTCTAGCATTTTCAGAAAAGCGTTCTCCTTTAACCTCTATTACAGCTTCTATTCCGGTAGGGTTTTTCTTGTCATATGCTTCATTCATTAAAAATAAGTTCAATTTTTTGATACTCACTGAATCAGCTCGCATTCCTCTATAAATAATTTCAAAAGGATGTATCCAATCCATAAATAATCCACCACTTTCCATTGAAAAAAGCCATGCACTTCTTCTTACATCTTCTTCTCTAAAAGGTTCAAAGAATGTTGCAGAAACTCCAGTTATTTTTCCATAATCTTTTATGAATCCTTCGAGAACTTTATCTAACTCTATTGTCAATAACTTATGCAAATAATGTAAATGAAGATAAGCCTTATTTTCTAAGTTATTCTGTTTTATAAAATCTACAACTGAATAAAACTCCTGTTTATTTACTCCCCATGTCTTTTCTGTTATTGTTAATTTTCCCTCTTTTAATGATTGAATTGTTTGTGTAGCATGGTATTTATTCGGGTCAGATACATGTACTATATCTAATCCATTAAAAAAGTCCTTCGGAAGAGGCCCTTCAGGATCCATTTTGTAATAATTATCTTTATTTATTCCAACTAGTCTTAATCTTTCTGATTTACTACTCAAATCACTTACTCCCACTACCTTTGCAAGTTTTATCTGATCTGTTTTTACCATTCCTGCGTAAAGCCTTTCAAACCAATGTCCAAAGCCTACCGCTCCAAGATTATAACTCATCTACTTCCCTTCAATGTAATATGAGTTATAAAAGTTTATATTTTTATATTAGTGCATAGTTCAATTGATAGTACCTTCTTTTCTCTAATATTCAGTAAGTAATATATACTTGTGTGGATAATTCCTTCTATAATATTTGGTTTTGTTAATGGATAGAAAGTATATTTTAGCAGGAATAGTAGGGGCCTTAATAATAGTAATTGGATTGTATCTTAATTTCAACGGAGCTGCTTTAGGTTTAGTTCAGGGTATAAGCGAATGGCTTCCAATAAGCAGTAAAACTCAAATAATGATTGCTTCTTCATACTTACTTAATCTAAACTTAAATATAGCAAGTAATTTTTCTCTAGTATACGCTTTTGGATTATTCATGGAAATAGGAACCATACTAGCTTCTTTGATATACTTTAGAAAAGATGTTTTAAATCTATTAAAATATTTATTAAGAAAGGGCGATCCATCTCATAAAAAATTGTTTAATTATGTTGTAGTATCAACAATAGTTACTGGTTTAATTGGTGTTCCATTTTACCTTATTGTTGATTCTTTAAACGGCGCATATAACTTAGGAATCCCTATGCTTATCTTAGGATTTGTACTTATATTAGACGCTATACTAATAAAAATTGCAAGATCAAAATATGCATCAAACAAAGATAGGAGAACACTGCAAAATCTAGGAATAAAAGAGTATATCCTATTGGGTTTTGCACAAGCTCTTGCTGCATTTCCTGGTGTAAGTAGATCAGGTACAACTACAAGTACATTATTACTTCTCAATGTAGATGCAGGCGATGCTTTTAGACTTTCATTTATAGATATGATCTTTGCTACAAGCGGTGCTGTTGCACTTACACTTGTCGCAAGCAGGCATCAAGTTTCACATGCAATATCTTTAATAACAATTCCTGGTCTTGTAATTTCAATAACAGTTGCTACTATAATCAGCTTATTTTTGATAACTTTCTTATTAAATGAGGCAAAGAAAAGTAGAATAATATACATAACAGCAGCGTTAGGAATAGTTGCAATAATAGGGGGAATATTATCATTAATGCTTGTAACCGGTGGTACAGCAGCCGCAGCATTGTCTTAACCAAAATATTTCTAATTTAAATCTAGAAGTATTTAATGGTTTTATAAATCAATACGTTATTGATAAAAATTAATCAGAAAAGGTCAATGTATTTTGTAAAATTATAAAGAAATTAAAAAAAGTTATTAAATAAAATAAATTCTAAGTTATTTTGAACTTATGTAGGTTTCTGTGCTCCTATACCTTCTTGATTAGTTGTTTGTTTTTGTACTCTTGCTTCCTCTTGTTTTTTCTTCATATCTTTCATTGTTTTTGCAGCTGCATCAATAAATCTTTGTGCAATTGGAGCTACATCCTTCAAGAATTTTTTTAATGGACTGTCCTTCTTTTCTTTTACTCTTCCAAGGGATTTTTCCAACTCTCCCCCTATTTCTCCCATTACATAGGTAGCTAAGCCAATTCCAGCGAAGAATAATGCGTTTCCTAATGCTCCTGCAGTTGTTGCTCCTAAGACTCCAACACTTGCTACTATCGGTGCGGTTACTGGTATCGCAAGAGCTATTCCGCCTAATAAAAATGCTCCACCTACTATTAATGATCCTTTTGTAAGTATTTTCCCTATATTACTTATGACTGATATTTGCTTTTTATTAGAAACATCCTGTTCATTTTCTTTTCTTTGTTGTGGTGTTTCTAATCTTTTTAATCCTGCTAATAATAATCTTTTGTAACCATCATTTTCTACCATTGTTCTGTGCAATTCCCTTATCATACTTGAAAAAGGGGATTCCTGCTTTTCTCCTACAGGAACTTCGTTCCCAACTTGACCAACCGGACGAGTTTTAACTTGCATTTTACTACCAATATATTCGTGCATTTTTAGATATATATACCTTACTATAATATAATAACTAATTTATTTAATACCTAAAGAATTCCCCCAACCTCGTTGGGGGTTTATGGGTCTTGATTGTCTAATTATGTAATAAATATACATTTTTCCTTCCAAATTCTTCTGACGGCGAGCGGCGCGGATCAAACGCACCCAAATTTTTCGCCGCCGAAGTAATAACATGGTTAGTATAACTCAGGTAAAAAATAAAAAGGAATCTGGTTGGGTATACAATTTTCAGCATATTGTGCTTGTATCAAAGTACCGATTCAAGGTCTTCAAAAATCCGAAGACGCAGAAAGTTGTTGCGGAGGCATTTCGAGAAGTAGAGACGCAATTCAACATCCGAATAAAGGAATTTTCCTTCGGAGATGATTATGCGCATGTGCATATGGAAATAAATGTGCCCAGAAATCTTTCAATGCAGCAGGTTGAACAGATTCTAAAATCACATTCTGCTTCGAAGGTATTCAAAGAAATGCCAAATTTTATTAAAAGATATCCGGACAAACATTTTTGGGGTGGCCAACCTTCAGGAACCAGTGTTGGGCCGGTTGTAGAAAATATAGTACAAAATTACATTCGAAGGCAGGACATTTCTTATGAGCCATTCATGCCAAATAGAGGAGATGGAAAGCAGATAAAATTGCAGTTCAACTGAAACTGCTATCGGCGGGCGAGATACCGCTAGCTTGCTGCGGAGGAGCCCGCCGTGCAAGGGGTTTATAAGGGGCTACGCCCCTTATTTCATATAGCTTTCTATTTATTACGAACACAAAAATTTAAGAAAGAAGAAGCAAACTTGATTGCAGAAGTAATCTTTTAACATTATGACTTCTTGTACTTCTCTTGGGAGATGTACTACGAGTTATGCAAAATACATCAACACATCAATGCATCAATACATCAAAAACTACTTAATTAATAAATTAACTTTAAAGTAGGTTTTTATATTTATTCTTTTAAATATAGTTTAAATTAAAACTATTGGTTTTTATGAGTTTAACTTCTATTAAAAATAAAAATTCAAAGGTAGATGCAGATAATAAACTGAGTTATGATAAAGACTATGATAAAGAGGAACAAGAGAGAGAAAAAAAGTTGGGTAAAAATTATAAATGGATAGCACTCTCTAACACAACTCTTGGAATATTGATGGCTACGATTGATAGCTCAATATTAATAATATCATTGCCTGCTATTTTTTCAGGGCTGGGTATAAATCCACTAACTCCAGGGAATATAGGGTTATTGCTTTGGTTGCTTTTAGGATATATAATAATGTCCTCAGTAGTTGTAGTAACAATAGGAAGACTATCAGATATGTTTGGTAGAGTAAAGCTTTACAATTTAGGATTTCTAATTTTTAGTATAGGTTCTATAATATTGTATGTAATATCATATACACTTGTAGGAGTAACTGCAGTATTAGCCATGATAGTTTTTAGGCTGGTCCAAGGATTCGGAGGCGGTTTCTTATTTGCAAATGGAACTGCAATACTAACTGATGCATTTCCTAAAAACCAAAGGGGTACTGCAATAGGAATAAATCAAATAGCAGGAATTATAGGAAGTGTATTGGGACTTGTTATTGGAGGAATTCTTTCAGCAATCGATTGGCACCTTATTTTTCTCATAAGTGTACCTGTAGGAATTGCTGGGACAGTTTGGGCTTACTTAGCTCTGCGTGAAATCGCATCAATTAAAAAAGGTCAAAAATTAGACATTTTAGGTAATATAACATTTGCAGCTTCACTTACTATAATATTATTGTCTTTAACTTTTGGAATACTGCCATATGGAAACGCAAGCACAGGTTGGGGAAATCCATATGTTATTGGAGGATTAATTGCAGGCATTTTGTTAATGATAAGTTTCATATTTATTGAAAAGTACGCAGCAGATCCTATGTTCCATTTAGAGCTATTTAAAATTAAAAGTTTCTTTGCAGGAAATTTAAGTTTGCTTTTCGCTGGAATTGCCAGAGGAGGTTTACAGTTCATGCTTATTATTTGGCTACAGGGAATCTGGCTGCCTCTTCATGGGGTAAGTTTTCAGAATACTCCCCTCGAAGCAGGAATAGATTTAGTACCCTTGCTTCTAGGTTTCTTAATTGGCCCAGTAGCAGGAAGATTATCTGATAAATACGGCTCAAGATTTCTATCGACATCCGGCATGCTGATAAATGTACTTGGATTTTTATTACTGTTAACACTTCCGGCTAACTTTAGTTTTATACCGTTTGCGTTAATAATCTTCTTAATAGGAATAGGTCAAGGAATGTTTGCTGCACCAAACACCACCTCGATTATGAACTCAGTGCCTCCAGAACAAAGAGGTGCGACTTCAGGAATGAGAGCAACACTTATGAATATCTCATTTATGTTTAGCCTCGTTATCTTTTTCGGATTACTGACAACAGGGTTGGGAACTGCATTACCAAATGCACTTTATAAAGGATTGATATCACAAAGTGTTCCACAAAGTACTGCATTAGCAATATCAAAACTACCTCCGACATCTGCAATCTTCGCTGCATTATTGGGATACAATCCTATGGAAACTTTAATACCTGCATCAGCTTTTAATGGAATACCTAAAAGTAATCAAACAATAATAACAGGAAATAAATTTTTCCCAAATTTAATCTCACAGCCATTTATAAACGGACTGCATTTTGTATTTATAATTGCAGCGATACTTGCATTTATTGCAGCTATAGCATCATATATGCGAGGCAGTGATAAAAATAAAAATCAGATCTTAGAAAAACAAACAACTCTAAAAAAATAAATTAAATTTTTTCTATTTTTTAATTATTTGTTTACTTTTTTTACTTTTTTATACAACTTAAAGATTATTCTTGTTCAATAAAATGTAGCACTTCCTTTCTTTTAATACAACACCATTTTCACAAATGTATATAAACCTTTTTCTACAAATATACAGTGGTACTTTTATGGCAACCATTAGCTCCTAATAGGCTACTGTGTTTTTAAAGCTACTTTTGCTGGAGGAAATACAAAAAACCTATCTTAGAGCTTATGCGCTATAATACCGAAGTGAGATTGCCAATAGGCAATTGATTTGAGGAGAAGCAAGCTTGAAATTTATAATTTTAAGCCACCTAGGGGATGGCTTGGCTCTAGTAGCGTCAAAGGCCGTGGCAAGCTGCGAAAAGCTCAGGGTAGTTGCATGTCGAACGTTGAACCTGAGATAGCCGATTGCACCATGAATAGTGGTGCATGCAAACGCGGGGAACTGAAAGAACTTAGTACCCGCAGGAGAAGAAAGCAAAAGCGATGTCGCAAGTAATACGAATGAAAGCGACAAAGGACAAACTGAATCCTTCTATGCAAATGGAAGGAGATGTGGTGCAACTTTTAAACTGGTTTAATGAGGTGAACATTCTGGAAAGAATGGCCATAGAGAGTGACAGCCTCGTAAACGTAATTAAATCAGTTGTGTTGTGTATGAGTAATTCGGCTTTGGTATGTCGAATGAACATGGGGGCATTAAACCCTAATCCTAAATATTGACTAGAGACCGATAGTGAACAAGTAGCGCGAGCGAAAGCTGAAAAGCACCCACGTGTGTGGGAGTGAAATGATCTGAAACTAGGTGGTTACGAGAAGGTAGGGCATGAAAGAGATGAGGCATAAGAAGCGAAGATGCGAAAGCATCAAGCGAAGTATGTGGATCAATGTTCTGTCTTTCTTCTCGAAGCAAGAGCCAGGGAGTGTATGGGTGTGGCAAGCCGAAAGGCGAAGTGAAAGCGAGTGTGCGCAAGTAATGAGGCACAGGATATGAAAATATCTAAGTCACATCTTTACGACCCGAAGCCATTGTGATCTACGCGCGGCCAGGACGAAGTCGGCTTTGTGGCCGATGGAGGTCCGCAACCAATCCTAGTATATCTGGCTGGGTGAGCTGCGGGTAGGGGCGATAGACCACTCGAACATGGCAATAGCGGGTCCCCTCCGAAGTATATTTAGTATAGCCTCGAGCGAGCTCGCACATAGGGTAGAGCTACCGATTAGAAGTTTCGGGATCGAAAGGTTCCACCTTCTTCTCAAACTCCGAATATATGTGCTGCGTAGACCTCGGGAGTCGGTTCGCTTGGGTAAGCTAGGCGGACGAGACTGAAAGGACAGTGACTTTGGTTAAGGTCCCTAAATCTTAGTTAAGTGTACCTAAAGACGGTAAAATCTTAGACAGTCGGGAGGTAGGCTCAGAAGCAGCCATCCTTTAAAAAACGCGTCATAGCGTACCGATTGAGGTTTTACTATCTGAAGATATACGGGGCTAAACTAAGTACCGAGACCTGAGCATCGAAAGATGTGTAGGGGGGCGTGCTATGGGATTAGAAGCTTGATCATAAGATCAAGTGGATCACATAGCAGTGAAAATCCTGGTGTTAGTAATAGCATATAATGGTGAAAATCCATTACGCCGGAAGCACAAGGTTTTCCTTGCAATGATCGTCAGCTGGGAGTTAGCCGATCCTAAGCACACAGCTAATTACTCGTGTGCAAAAGGGAAACATGTTAATATTCATGTGCCTAATACATAGGCGTGGTAACACAAGGCGTACTTCTGACGCTTGAGGATAGGTCTGAAACAAAGTGCAAATGGCTACGGAGTCTCATTATGAGGAGAAGTAGCTAAATGAACGATATGACTGAATTCTTGAGCCAGTGAAAAGGGAGTACGCAACGATTGTATTAGTTCGTACCTAGAACCAGTACAGGTGCTGCTGGCCGAGAAGGCCAAGGCGTGTCAGGAGAACCAGGGTTAGGGAAATCGGCAAAATAGTGGCGTAAGTTTTCGACAAGCCATGTCTGCGTTTAGTAAGCGCAGATTGCAATAACAAGGGGACGGCGACTGTTTATCAAAAACACAACTCACCGCACAGCCGTAAGGCTTAGTATAGTGGGTGACGCCTGCTCACCGCTAGTCAGCGAAACCCCATTTCAACGGGACTAAGCCCTAGCAA
>JAJYYF010000017.1 GCA_021801225.1 Microcaldota archaeon
GATCTGTCCAGTCATAAAGTCTCTTGAAAAATCTGCAAATAATAAAGGAATAAAACTAAGTTTCATAGTAGATCCAGACACGCAAAATGTAGAAGCGGATCCAAATAGATTGATACAGGTATTTGACAACTTAATAGGCAACGCAATAAAATTTACTGATAAAGGAGGAGTTACAGTTTCAGTTAAAAATTATGGCAGCAAAAAGAATCCACTCGTGAAGGTAGAGGTAAATGATACTGGCATAGGCATAAGTAAGGAATACAAAAATAAATTATTCAAAAAGTTTTTTCAAGTAAAAAAAGAAACAACTAACCTTACGATGTCTGAGCGTGCCGGAACAGGTTTGGGTTTAAGCATAGCTAAGGAAATTGTAAGTTTGCATGGTGGGAAAATCAATGTTACATCAGAATCTGGAAAAGGAAGTACATTTTGGTTTGTTTTACCTGTATCTCAAAAACAACGAAAGAAATTAGATCGTGAAGAAAAACAGTAGAGTAACAGAAGTTTTCTATTTTTATACATTTGCAACTTCAAGAGAATTTCCGAATTAATTTATTTAATGGTTGTGCTTTTTCGATTTCAGTGACAGTCAGTTATCCTTTAATGACAATAACTGGTTTATTTTTAGATACTATCTTAGCTAATCCTGCCTTCTCAACAACACTTACTACCTCATCAGGATTTTTATACGCCCACTCAGCCTCTTCGCTTATCAACTTCCTTGTGCGTATCCTAATCTCAATTTCTTTATCTTTTAACACATCAAATGTTTTACTTGAAGGTATCTCACGTAATGCTTGGTGTCTTGACATTACTCTTCCTGAACCATGGCATGCACTTCCGAATGATTCCTTCATCGAGTTTTCCATACCACAAAGAACATAACTTCCCGTGCTCATGCTTCCAGGTATTATAACTGGCTGACCAACAGTTCTATATCTTGAAGGAAGCTCTTTAGTTCCTTTAGGGAAGGCCCTAGTTGCCCCCTTTCTATGAATATACAACTTTCTTTTCTTTCCATCTACTAAATGCTCTTCATACTTAGCTATATTGTGGGCTACATCATAAAGCAGATCCATCCCTAAATCCTCAAAATCCTTTTTAAATACCTCTGAAAAGCTTTTTCTTATCAAGTGCGTTATCATCTGCCTATTTGTAAAAGCAAAGTTAACTGCGCAGTTCATAGCCATTATATAATCATCAGCTTCCTTGCTGCCCACTTTAGCGTAGCTAAGCTCTTTGTCAGGTAGCTGGATGTTGTTTTTTTGTTGGTACTCTACTAATGTTCTTAGGAAATCACTACATATTTGATGACCAAAGCCCCGTGAGCCCGTATGCACCATTATGACTATCTGATCCTTTTCTAAGCCGTAAGCCTTAGCTATACTCTCATCAAGGATCTTTTCTACCTTCTGTACCTCTAGGAAGTGATTCCCAGCCCCTAGCGTGCCTAGCTGGTTCAAGCCTCGTTTTTTCGCATCTTTGCTTACTTTAGAAAAATCAGCTCCTGATAGTTTTCCGTGTTCCTCAATCCTTTCTATATCTTCTTTTGTTCCATAACCCTTTTCAATAGCATATCTTACTCCTTCTTTAGCTACAAGCTCTAAATCCTGTTCCTTAAAACCTAAATTCAACTTACTTCCTACTCCAGTAGGTACATTTTTAAAGAGCATATCTGATAACTCCTTTATCTTTGGTCTTAGCTCCTTTAAAGTCAAGGAAGTCTTAATTAATCTAACTCCACAGTTAATATCAAAACCAACAGCTCCTGGTGAAATTATTCCATCTTCTGCATCAAAAGCAGCGACACCTCCGACTGGAAATCCATATCCTTGATGTCCATCTGGCATAACAAGAACATCTCCTACTATCCCTGGGAGTTTAGCTGCATTAACCGCTTGCCCTACGGTGCTGTCTTTTTTCATTTTTTCTAACATATCCTCTGTAGTAAAAAAAACAACACCTCCATTCATTGGAGTTTGCTTTTCTATTCTAAACTTAACATCAGAGATTTTTTTAATATCTATCGACTCCATAATAATCCTTTTTAACCAAAATTATCTTTCTTGAGTTTATATGTACTTATATACTTTATTAAGAATATATGCCTTTACACTAAAGATATCCTTAAGATACCTTAAACACTAAATATATATACGTGAACAGATATATATCATCTATAAATCTAATTTAATATAGATTTTTGATTTTTTAAAGAAAAAAAGCAAATATAAAAGAAAGCTTTAAATATCAATCTTGTTTAAGTTGTATTAACGTTTATTAATGTAATGTTGGTAATTATTAGATGCTGCAGGGATGGCAGAGCCTGGTCAAATGCGACAGACTCAAGATCTGTTGGCTTAGGCCTACGAGAGTTCAAAATTTATTGAACAAATCTCTCTCCCTGCACATCCTTAATGGGTGTATTAATGGTAAAGGTCATGAAAAAAAATAAATCAAAGAAAATGAAATTAGCTGTATCCAAAAAGGTTAAGGTTAAAAAGAGTAGCAAAGTAACTAAGAATAAGTTTCTCGGTAGACTTAAAAAAATAAAGTTAAAAGAGAAAACAATGTTCGAAGTACCTCATTATCCTCAAAGTGAAGAGTTTACAAGTTCAGCAGCTTGTGCAATGATGGTTCTAAAGTATATAAATCCTAAATTCAATTTTAAGAAAGAAAACGAGTACTCAATATGGCAAGAAGCCGTAAATGGAAGTGTATGGCATGGTTCAAAGTACGGTGTAGCATACTCCATTTCAAAAAGAGGCGCAAAGGTAGGCATAATAAGCAATACAAAAGATGAAGGCTATGATAAAAAAATAGCAGTTTATGAAAATGTCAATTTAGATACATTAAACTCATCTTTTAATGAGATTAAACAAAAATCACAAAGTATGAATATTGAAGAAGAACACAGTGATATAACACTTAACTCAATAAAGAAAGCGCTATCTGCAAATCTTATACCTATTGTATTAATAGATGCAAGTCAAGTTAATACATATCTAGAGCCTTCACCACACTGGGTTGTTGTAAAAGGCTATGATAAAGATGCATTTTATATAAATGATCCTTACTCAGATAGCACCATAACTATAGACGCAGAAGCATTTAAGGGCGCAATAGGATTTGATGAAAATCACAATATGATTTTAATCGATACTAAACACTTCGAAGAGCCTAAAGAAAAGTAATGACTCATAATTAAGTTTAATATACGCTCTTTTATTTTTTAAAATTATTTTTCAAGATGATTTTATTAGTATTTTTAAATTAAATACAAAACTCCAAAACGATACTGCCGAGCAATATACTATATGCCACAGATCCAATTTAATAAAAGAAAAAGAAGAATATGATATGAAACTTCTTAAATTATCTTCTGAAACATTTAAAAGATTTTTTGAGATTAATAAACAACCACCAAAGATATGGAGTAATCCTATTTCTGATATATTCATTAACATACCCCTTAATGAAAAACA
>JAJYYF010000021.1 GCA_021801225.1 Microcaldota archaeon
CTATCGAGAAAATAAGATATCTTCAGACATTAGGTTTCTTCAAAAATCCAGAAGTAGTTAAAAATGCATTAAAATTCTCATTTTCTAAAGACGTTAGATTACAAGATTCTTATCTAATACCTGCTATATGTTCTTATAATCCTGCAGCTTACAAATTAGTCGTTAGTTGGACTTATAAGAACTGGGGAACTCTTTTAAATAAGTATTCGCGTGGCACTCATATGCTTCACAGATTTATAGATAACTTTAATTTGATAACCAATAGAAAAGAGGCAAAGCAGTTCGAAAAGTTTTTTTCAGTCAAATCTAATATGCGCGGAGATATTACTACTGCATTGAAACAAACAAAAGAGATAATAGAAATTAACACAAGCTTCGTTGAAAGGGCAACTAGGCGTTGAGATGCAGTTTTTATTTAGATTTGATAAACCTAGACAACATCAAAAGGAAATGATTGAAGATATATACAATTCATTAGAACAGAAAAGAAGTATAATTATCAACGCTCCAACTGGAATAGGGAAAACAGATGCATCAATATCAGCAGCATTAAGTTATGCATTAAAGAATAATCTAAATATTTTTTTCTTAACCCCAAAAATATCACAACACAGCATAGTCATTGAATCTTTGAAAGGAATCAATAAAAAATTTAATTTAAACTTAAAATATGTTGATATAGTAGGTAAAAGAAATTTATGCGTAAACGAAAAGGTAAATTATATAGAAGGAGAGGCTTTTTACAAGAGCTGCGAACAATTAGTAAAAGCCAAAAAATGTCAATTCTATACAGCTTCAAAGGAAAAAGAAAAGTTAGTTAACTTATTTACCGATATGCAAGAAGGTCATAATGCTTTTTTTAAAAAATGCTTTGATATAGGCATATGTGGCTACGAAGCTACGGCTGACTTGGCAAAAGATGCAAAATTTATAATAGCCGATTACGCCCATTTTTTAAATCCATATACAAAAAAGACATTTCTTAAAAGGATAGGGCATACTCTTGAAAACTCAATTATAATCTGGGATGAAGCACATAACATAATTAGCTCAGCTAGTTCATACATGAACAGATCCATGAGTACATATACTGTAGGAATGGCCGAGAAAGAACTAGTTACAATTAAAAGCAATATAGATATAAGCTATATGCGCTTCATAATGGAAAAAATCTCGGATCAGAAGCTAAAACAAAAGGATATAACTGAAGCATTTTTTTCAGGTGATGAGGCATATGCCTCATTGACATCTAATATTCCAAATGTATCTGAGGAGTTAGAAAAAGCAGCTCTAGAGTACTTAACTAAATCCGGTTCAAAACGTTCATATTTACTTCAAATATCACGTTTTCTAGATTTATTAAAAGATAATGACAGCTCAACTGCAAAAATACTTTCTAGAAAAGGCGAGGATATAAAACTTTCAATAATAAGCCTTTATCCTGGAACGGCATTAGAACCTCTGCATGAAGCATATGCAAATATTTTCATGAGTGGAACAATGTTGCCTCTTTATATGTACAAAGAGCTTCTAGGAGTTGAAACTGCAACAACATCAAACTATCAATCTCCTTTTTCATCAAATAATAAACTCTGTATAATAGATGATGATATCTCTACAAAATATGAAAACAGATCTATATTACAGTACAAAAAAATAGCTGCTAAGATAACTAATATAAAAACAAATACTCATGGTAATATAATAGCATTTTTTCCAAGCTTCGAGATACTTAAAAATGTAAATAAATACATGGGTAGGGATGTAGATCTCATACAAAAAAGCGAAATGAAAAGTCCTGCTGTACAAGAACTAATACATTCATTTAAAAACAGCGAAGACTCACTCATGTTCGGTGTTCTTGGAGGTAGTTTAAGTGAAGGGATAGATTATGCAAATAATGTAATAAAAGGCATAATAATTGTCGGAATACCTCTTGAAAAACCAAATCTTGAGCTAAACTCAAAGATAGAGTATATAAATAAAACATTCAATGGAAAGGGAACTGAGTATGTTTATTTAATACCAGCAATAATACGTTCAGTACAGGCAGCTGGAAGAGCTATAAGAAGTGAAAAAGACAGGGCCTTTGTAATATTGATGGACAAGCGTTATAACTGGGGGGTTTACAACTCTATAATAAAGGATTTTATTAATATTTCTAAATCTGATAATTACTTAGAGTCAATAATTGAGTTTAATAAATTGCAGTTAAATAAACTAAATTAAAGCTCTATATAAAGTTCTCCATCTATCTCTTTAATTGAGTAATGTTTTGTATCAGTTACCCAAGTTGTGTTTTCATTTGCTTTTCCAGTTTCAACATTAAAAGCACCGCTGTGCCATGGACAGATAAGTTCGTCTCCATCTATGTAACCCTGCTCTAAAGGACCTTTTTCATGTGTACACTCTTCATTAAGAGCGTTAACCTTCCCGTTATGTAGTATCAAAACAAACTTTTTTTCTTTATGCTCTACTAAAATAGGTTCATTTTCTCTTAAATCATTAATCTTTATATTTAATTTTTCTCCCATTACATTGCCTTTATCTTAATGAAACCGGTTCTGGTTTAGTTGTATCTTTTTGTATAACAATTGCAGTTCCATACGCTACAACCTCTGTCATAACTTGTCCTATATCAGCAGAATCAAATCGCATATCGACTACTGCATTTGCTCCTAATTTTTCAGCATCTGCAATCATTCTTTCTATTGCGTGTTCTCTTGCTTCAGAAAGCATCTCTGTATACTCATTGATCTCTCCTCCAATCATTCCTCTTAATCCTGCAATTAAATTACCACCAACTCCTCTACTCCTAACTATTATTCCAAAAACTGGACCCTTAACCTCAAGTATTTTACATCCAGGGACATAATTGGTAGTCACAGCAATAAACTTATTTTCATTTTTCATACAATCACGTATTATTTACTAATATTTATTTTATATAACTTCCTAATTCATATGTTTTTCCTCTCCATTGTATGCTTTTGATTTTAATAGCTATAATTAAATTAATCTCATAAATAAACGGAGCAAAAACAACAGCTATTACTATTATTGGTCTTTTGCTTTTTGATCTTTTTAATGTAACTATTATACTTTTTAGTAAATGTATAAAGTATATTACGAATATTGGAGATACAAATATAGAAAATAAAACCCCGAATACAAACAGTAATATTTCTGAAGTATAATAAATTAATCCTTGATATATGCTTTTTTTATATCCTAAGGCAGTTAATGCAGTTTGTCTATTTGCCCATTCGAAAAAGCTTCCAAATGTTTCTTTACAGTTTACTATTGGTTTTGGTTCTTTAACATAAGCAATTTTTAAATTTTTATTTTTTGCTATCTTTGTCAAGGAAATATCATCAGAAACGGAGTACCTCGAAGTAGTAAAAAATTTCAAAGATTTTTCATCTATTAAATCCTTTCTAAAAGCTAATGAACCTCCCCATCCAAATCTTCTTTTTTCATTTTCTAATAAACTATCCCCTACAAAACCCCACACCATTTTCATATAAGCCCAAAATCCATTGTTTGTTGGTTTGAAAAATGGATACATTGTAGATAATCCATTCTTTTTGTCTGATAACGGCTTAATTAGCTCTGACAACCATTGTTTATCAAACAAAACATCAGAATCTGCTATGACATATGCATCATATTTTTGAAATCTTTTAATAGCTGTTGCTATTGCCTTGACCTTTCCGCTTCCATGTTCTTTGCTGTTTGCAATTATATACTTTATTTTTGCATCGTTTATACTTTTCAATGCAGGATCTGTTTCTGTATCTACTACAGCCACAACTTCATAATTAGTATACTTTTGCTTTTTAATTGATAAAAGATTATCATATAAAGTTAGATCTTTACCTCTGCAAGGTACGATTACAAGTACCTTGCCTTTATACTCAGAGTAATCTTTCTTCTCATTATCAATTCTTAAAATTGAGGAAGTATCAAGAATTAAGACAAAAAGAAAAACAATCACTGAAAATGCAATTACTGAATAAATAAAAATATTATACATTAGATCTTCACATTTACATTAAAACTATTTGTATTTATAAATATTTTCTATTGAGATATAAAGTTTAATACATTAAGTGACAGCCTCATAACTCTGACATCCTCCCACGAATAAATTCTGTGGGGTTTCTCTGCATTCATTTAAGTACAATAATCAAGCTACTCTCAAACACCTTAAACTGCTCATATGTTAATGAGATATAGATAGCCTTTTATTTATTATCTTCTTTATAAAATACATGTCTTATCATACTTTTCAGACAATAATAATACCTGCAATAGTTGTATTTGTAGTTACATATTTTGTGACTAAGTTCCTTATGGATTACCTTTACGGAGCAGGAATAATAGCAGAAGATAAAAACAAAGCAAAACCTCTAATTCTCCCAAGTAGTGGTGGTTTAGGTGTAGCATTTGGTATTATTTTTGGTATACTTACATACATATTCGGTGCGTCATTCATATTTGTTCCAGTAATAAATACAGAGTACCTGCTTGCTGTAGCTCTCTCAATAATGCTTATTGCAATGGTTGGCTTTATTGACGATATAAATGTTAAAAGCAAGCGTGTTAAATCAACAGACATGATGGACATTAGGGTAGGATTGAAACAATGGCAAAAGCCAATACTTACATTAATAGGCGCACTGCCTTTAATAGCTGTAAATATTCATGTAGCATCAGTCACACTTCCATTTATAGGCTCTGTGAGCTTAGGAATTATTTATCCATTATTAATCTTACCGCTAGCAGTAATATTCATCTCCAACGCAGTAAATATTCTTGGAGGTTTTGATGGTCTACAGCCAGGAATGATTCTAATAGCTAGCTTTGGATTAATGATCTACTCAATATTTTTCGGAGGAAGCAACATAGGCGCATTTTTATCTGTACTCCTATTCTCATCGGTTCTAGCCTTTATGCCATTTAACATCTTTCCGGCAAAAGTAATACCTGGGGATAGCTTCACGTACGCAGCTGGCGCTGCACTAGCTGCAATAGCAATTATGGGAAACGCAGAAGCATTTGCCTTAATAGTGTTCATTCCATGGATAATAGAGTTCTTTTTACATTTAAGAAGAAAGTTCAAGGTTACAGATTTAGGAATAAGACAAAAAGATGGAACTATGAAGGCTCCATATGGTAAGAAAATATACAGCTTAACTCACTTAATAATGAATATTAAAAAAGCAAAAGAAACAGATGTGACTTATTATCTTTGGGCCATTGAGATTGTTTTTGTTCTTTTAGCCTTTGGTCTTAAGTTCCTACATCTTTTATAATTAGGACGTTTGTATCTATAAGTAATCTCCCCACCCTCTAATGTTTCAACGCCCCCAGTAAGAAGTATATCTGATTTCCTTATTAATTTTTTTCTTCCTGCATGTTCTGCATACATAATTGCTTTATTCGTTATCCTTTCAGCTAACTTTTCAAGTTCTTTTTCAAGATCTAATACAGCATCTTCTGTTACTTTTTCAGCACCGGCTTCTCTTATAAATTGTTCAATATCGTACAAGCTAAATTTTCTTTCTGTCAAATTATCACCGATCCAAAAGGACGCATACAGTATAAATTACTAAGCTTTAAAAACTATTCTATTATTTTAGAAGTAGTGGAACTCTCATTCAAGTATAGTTTTAGAAATAATAAATTTACCGATATAACTTAGTTATATTTGATCGTGAATAAAAAACCTTTTAAGATATTGATTATATACTCAACATCGCTTAAAAACAGAGTAAGACAAAAGCAATATATATCTAACTAAATAAATATCTTTTCGTGATCCAATGTCTAAATCAATTAACAAACCCCAATCTAAACAAGGCGTGGAAGATAAACAAAGAGGAAATGTTAATACTAAATTTAACTCCTCTCATGAAGTACCTAAAGAACAATTAGATGAGTTAGCAAGAGTAGGAATAAAAGTACCTAAAGGACAATTAGATGAGTTAGCAAAAGTAGGAATAAGGGAAAGATTAACTAAGGAAGAACTTGCTAAATTGCCTCATGAACAACATAGAGAGATAGCACTTGCAGAGTTTTTCATAGAATTAAAAAGATTAACTAAAAGATAAATAAAGGTTATTACTTCTTATCATGTTTTTTTATTTTTAATACTTTTTTAACTTTTTCTATTGCGTTTATTGCTTTGTCTACTTCTTCTTTTTTGTTGTATAAGTAAAAACTCATTCTTGCTACAGCGGGTTCATTAAGTACTTTATTGACTAAAGGCATTGCACAGTGATGTCCCGCTCTTATCGCAACTCCTTCACTGTTAAAAATAGTTGCAACATCATGCGAATGAGCTCCAACAATATTAAACGAAATTACACCAGCTTTATTGCTTAATGAATAATCAGATTTAGGGCCATAAACAACTACTCCCTCTATTTTAGATAGTTCATCTAGTGCGTACTTAGTAAGCTCAACCTCATGCCTTCGTATATTGTCCATACCTATTTTTTCTAAGTACTCTACTGCTTTGCCTAAGCCTATTCCTCCTTCTATATTTGCAGTTCCTGCTTCAAACTTCCATGGCAGCTCATTCCATGTACAGCTATCAAAATCAACACTCCTAATCATATCTCCTCCGCCTATGATTGGTTCTGTTTTTTCTAGTAACTCCTCATTTCCATACAACACTCCTATTCCAGAAGGTCCTAACATCTTATGGCTTGAGAAAGCAAAAAAATCACAACCTATACTTTTCACATTTACATTCATGTGTGGTACTGATTGAGCTCCATCAATTAAAACCACAGCTCCTTTTTCCTTAGCTTTTTTTGTCATCTCTTTAACGTTGTTGATTGTTCCTAAAACATTTGATACATGGGTAAATGAAACTAACTTAGGCGGAGTTTCATCATTTAACTTTTCATCATAATCATGTAAATCAAGCTCTCCGTTCTCCACATTTATATAATCTATAATCGCTTTCTTCCTTTTGGCTAAAAGTTGCCAAGGAACTATATTGCTGTGATGTTCCATCCTACTCAATAATATCTTATCCCCTTCAAAAATATTATTCTCCGCCCAGGTCAAAGCAACCAAATTTATTGCTTCTGTAGCGTTTTTACAGTATATTATCTCCCTATATGATTTTGCACCAATAAATGAAGCTACCTTCTCCTTTGATTTAGTATACTCCTCGGTAGCCTTTACTGATATATCATATAACCCTCTATGGATATTTGCGTTATACTCTCTATAATAATTAGTTATGGCATCTATTACGTAATTAGGTTTCTGAGAGGTAGCTGCGCTATCTAAATAAATCAATTCCTTTCCCATATTTTTTGTATGTAAAATTGGGAACTCCTTTCTTATCTCTTCAATCTCGAGTTCCATTCTATCAATTATTCATTGTAACCTTTTTCTTCTATCTCATGTATTAATTCTTTGCCTCCTTCCTTTACAATTACTCCATCCCGCATTACATGTATGAATTGAGGTTCCATATAATCTAATATTCTACTGTAGTGCGTTATAACTAATAAACTCATTCTTTGCTCCTTTTGCATAGAGTCAACGTTTTTTGCAACTACTTTTAATGCATCTACATCTAATCCAGAATCAGGTTCATCGAGTATTGCTAACTTTGGTTTTAAAATATGCATCTGCAAAATCTCTGTTTTTTTCTTTTCTCCACCAGAGAATCCATAATTAAGTGATCTTCCGATTAACTCTTCTTTTAATGAAAGATCCTTGCTTGTATTTTTAATTTCAGACATAAACTCTTTGAACTGCAAAGGTTTTTCAGTTATGGCTCCTCTTGCTGTGTTCAAAAAGTTTAGTAATCCTAACCCTTCTATCTCAACTGGATTTTGGAACTGCAAAAATATTCCCAACTTAGCACGTTCATTCGGTTTTAAATCATTAATTCTTACTCCATCGACCAATATCTCTCCTTTAGTTATCTTTAAATCCGGATGTCCCATTATTGTTTTTGCTAAAGTTGTTTTTCCTGAACCATTAGGTCCCATTATAACGTGCATCTCGCCCTCCTTTATTTTTAAGTTAACTCCTTTTACAACTTCCTTTCCCTCAATTTCTACATGTAAATTTTTTATCTCTAATTCCATATTTTACACCTTTTCTTTCGCACTCCAAAAATCTTTCGGAGTTATTTCTTTAAAAATACCATACTCCTCATTTTCTAATCTGTTCAAAACAATTGAAGAAGCAACCTCTTTTGTTTTAGGATTATTAATACTTGATATATACTTATTGATAAAAGAACTAATGAAAATCTTGCGTGCTTTCTTTTCATCTATTCCTCTTGAAACTATGTAGAATAAAGCTTCTTTATCTATGGGGGAGGTAGCCGCACTATGAGTTGCAGAAACATCTTCACTGTAATCTATTGACATATCTGGTAAAGCATCTATGTGGGCCTTTTCACTAATTATTACTCCACGCTCATTTACTCTTGAAGATGCACCTTTCGTCCATTTTTCTACTTTTGCATAACCTTTTAATATGCAACGCGACTCTCCATCTAAAACGACTCCTGTCTCTAAATGTGTCTTTGTATGTTTCTTTGAGTTTGTCAAATATGTATTAATATCAAAATCTTGTCTCATTGAACCATAAATCATCTCTGTAGCATCTACTGAGCTGTTTTCTCCTTTTGCATCAAGATAATTTATTGATTTTGTAAAACAACCTCCATTATAAACAAAGTTAGCAGTTATCTCTCCATTCTCTTCTGCTTCTCCTTTTGAAAGATGTAAAAATGTTGTTTTATCATTACAATTATTTATTACATTTATCTCTAATTTTGCATTTTTTCCGACTTTAAACTCTTGTAAAATAGAAGAAATACTACTATCATTAGAGCCAGAAGCAAATATCTGAGAAACATTTAATTTTGAGTTTTCACTAACATCAAATAAAACTTGAAAAGCAGTATCTGAGCAATTTATAAAAAGCATATTTAATTCTTTTTTGTCATCCTTCTCATTTTTTATAACTATTACTTTTTCTGCAGTTCCATTCATAAATGCAGCAAGCTTGTTGTCCTCGCTTTTAAAGATTTTTTTATCTAACTCATCTCCTAAATTACTCATTTCCTTTATTTGAATTGATTTAAGATTGCTAAATTGATAAATATCAGAGAATATCAAATCAAACTTAATCATTGTAGTTTTTTCAATATACTCAATTCTCTTTTTCAGTTCTTCTAATGAGCCTTGTTTTTTTTCAGTAAGATTTGGAAGTTTAACTGGCAGATAATATTTTGTATATAACTCGTTTAACTCATCAGGCAACTCGCTATATAATTTAAATGCATTACTTCTAAACATATTATAATTCTCCATTTACTGTACCTTTTTTTATATAATTATCCTACTCCTCCTGTAGTGTCTAACTTTATCAATCTTTTAAGTTCCAATGAGTACTCCATCGGCAAAACCTTTGTAAGATCATCTATGAAACCTAAAACTATCATTGCAACTGCATCTTCTTCTGGAATTCCTCTCGACATCATGTAAAATATCATTTCATTGCTTATCTTTCCTATTTTTGCTTCGTGACTTATTATTGCATCGCTTCTGTTTATTTGATTATATGGATAGGTGTTTGTTTTTGCAAGTCCGTCTAACAAAAGTGCATCACAAGAAACATGAGCTTTAGAGTTCTCAGCATTTTTAGCTACATGCAAAAGACCTCTGAAAGTACTAACTCCACTGCCTTTAGATACACTTTTTGAAATTATCTTTGATGTTGTATTCGGAGCAAGGTGATAGATCTTTCCTCCAGAATCCTGTACCTGTCCATCTCCTGCTACTGCAACTGAAAGAACCTCTCCGCTTGCACCTTTTCCCATAAGATAAATGCTAGGGTACTTCATGTTTATCTTGCTACCTATATTTGCATCGATCCACTCTACTCTTCCATTTTCTTGAACATGGGCTCTTTGAGTTACTAAGTTGTAAACATTCTTTGACCAATTTTGTATTGTTACATAACGTATATGTGCTCCTTTCAATGCAACTAACTCAACTATTGCTGAGTGAAGTGAGTTCTTAGCGTATATTGGTGCGGTACAACCTTCTATGTAAGTTACATCAGCTCCTTCATCTGCTATTATTAATGTTCTTTCAAATTGTCCAGAACCTTCTGCATTTATCCTAAAGTAAGCGTTAAGAGGCATAGTTGCCTTTACGCCTTTTGGTATGTAAATAAAACTTCCACCAGACCAGCAAGCAGTGTTAAGCGCTGCAAATTTATTATCTGTTGAAGGTATGACTGTACCGAAGTATTTTTTTACTAACTCAGGATACTTTTTAACTGCAGTATCCGTATCGGTAAATATAATCCCTTGTTTTTCTAATTCTTTGTTTACATGGGAGTAAACAACAGAAGAATCGAACTGTGCCTCCGCACCTGCAAAGAACTTTTGTTCAGCTTCAGGAACTCCTAATTTGTCGAATGTACGCTTAATATCTGCAGGAACATCCTCCCATTTATTAGCCTCAAGTGCCTTTGGACTTCTATAATAATAAACATCTTGGAAGTCTATCCCACTCAAATCAGCTCCCCATTTCGGCATTGGTTTACTTTCAAAAATCTTTAATGCAGTTAACCTTTTCTGAAGCATCCATTCTGGTTCATCTTTTATTTTTGATATCTTTCTTACTACTTCTTCAGAGAGGCCCTTTTCAAAATCATGGTACTCTACCTTTTCACTAAAACCGTACCTTTCTCTATACTCATCATTTTTCTGCAAAACCTCTTCGCGTTCATTTACCATAAAAACACTTAAATATTATTTTTTTTAATGCTTGAAAACTTACATCCGAAATCATTTAATGATGTACAAACTGCGCATATGCACTTTTCAGCAGTTTCACTTCCTTCTGAAATTAAACGTGAGTACTCCTCAAAAATTTTAATATCTATTTTATTGTAATACTCATTGTCTTTAATTGATTCTGAATTTAATGTCTTGAGTCTTTTGCTGATTGCAGCTTGAGTTATGCCTAACTTTTTAGCTATTTCCTCTTCAGTCTTGTTATATTTATTTTTAAGTTCTAGTATTAACATACCTCTGACTATTGGGATTATCTTTTTTGTTGCTATCTCATAATTGCTTTCCATTATAATATCCTTTTAATGTCTATTAATACCGATATTAATACCAAATACAGTATCAATATAACCTAGTTATAATTTATCTTCAATATTTAAATATCCTTTCATAACCTGCATAGACTATATTACTAAAGTATAAATATCTAAAATTTAAATTATATATGTTATTTATGGTATCCGAAAAAAATCATAAAACTACTCAATCAATAACTGATTTATTTAGTAATAGCTCTAACTCAAATTCAGAGATATCTACTTTAAGGGAAAAAAGGTTGGAAGAAAGACGCAAATTAATGGCAATATACGAAACACATATGGATAAATTAGGTCCTATACAGGAAAAATTATGTTCTATTTTAAGGAACAAATCTCCTTCTGAAAGTACCTACACTTATAGATCTATTTATTATTCATTTAAATTTAAGAGACACCCAAACGGCGGAGGTTGGGTACAAAGTACATCTATAGTTCCAAATGAAGTATACCTAAATAAAAATGTAGTAGTATTAGGGAAGGTAAAGATACTACCGACTGCTAAAATAGGCAAAGATGCGACAGTGGGATATCTAGGTATGCGAAAAAGAAGAAAAATCGATGGCGCTGTAATTTAAACTGATTTTAAGTTATTTAACACAATATATTTAATTTATCGCTGTTTATTTTATTCTGTGATTTGATTGTTTTCAGAGTTACAGATTATTACTGAATTTATACTAATTTTTGTACTTACTGCTTTAACTGCTGGAAATAATCTCTCTGTTTGTTCTGGTACATTAATATCATCAAGAATAGTAAGAAAAATATATGGGATATTAATAGGAATACTTGGTTATTTACTAGGTCTTTTATTTGAAGGAAGTTTTTTACGTAACAATATAAGCAACATTGTTTTAACTGGGAATCAATACTTTGTATTTATTGTGTTCTCAATATCCATAGTCATATTCTTAATAGCCCATAAAAAACGTGTGCCTGAGTCTTTGTCTATAACATTCACGTCTGCATTATTGGGCGTAAGCTTCGCATATGGAAACATAAATGTAAACTTTACTTATTTAATAATAATATTCTGGGTCTTTGCAGCAATATTGTCCTTTGTATTGAGTTATTTAATAATGCATTGGTTAAAACGTATAACCCCTAAAAAAAATATCTGGAAAAGCATCTCCATATTCAAGGTTGCATTAATTTTACTTGCATTTTTTACATCATTTACTTTAGGTGCAAATACAATTGGTTTGATTTACGCATCACTCCCTGAAAATCCATTATTTTTATTAGTTATAATTTTAGGGATAATATTCGGCAGTATATTTCTTAGCTCTGGAGAAATAAGAAGGATAGGGAATGATATCATACCATTAAGATATGCAAACGCAGTTGTTACACAATCGGTTTCGGTATTTTTAGTTGAAATTGCAACATTTTTTGGAGTTCCACTATCAAATACACAAACATTAACCTCTGGAATTTATGGTGCAGGAAGTAGCTATAAAACAAAATTGATATTAAAGAAACCATTAATTACAATAGTATTTATATGGGTATCTACTGCGTTAATAAGTTTTGTATGCGCCTTTATATCTACTATATTGATATTTCACTTTTGATGTGATACTATGGAATTTATAAAATTAGGAAGTACAAATGAAAAGATATCTAAATTAGGTATAGGCACATGGAAGTTGGGCTCTGATAAAAACTCAACAATAAAAATTATAAAAGAAACATTGAATACAGGTATAAATTTAGTAGATACTGCACAGATGTATCAAAACGAAGAGATTGTTGGAGAAGCAATTCAAGATGAAGATGTATTTTTAGCTACTAAGGTTTCACCACATAACTTCCATGAAAGAGACATACTACGTTCATGTTCAGAAAGCTTACACAAACTAAGGATAAAAACTATTGATCTGTATCAATTACACTGGCCTAATCCAAGTGTTAAAATATCCGAAACAATGAGGGCTATGGAAAAGCTTGTTGACGAAGGCAAGGTAAGATACATAGGTGTAAGTAATTTTTCTTTATCTGAACTAGAAGAAGCCATCAACTCTATGAAAAAATACGAGATAGTTTCTAATCAAATAGAGTATAGTGTATTGACTAGAGATATAGGTGATTCTCTTTCAGAGTTTTGTAGAAAAAATAAAATAACCTTAATTGCATACAGTCCTTTAGGCTCCGGGAAGTTATTTGATGAAAAATATAAAGAGATGTTTGTTTTACTTAAAGATATTGGCAACAAATATGATAAAACCCCTACACAAGTAGCGTTAAATTGGCTGTTGCAAAAAGAAAATTTATGTGCAATACCAAAGTTTTCTTCAAGAGAACATCTTCTAGAAAATCTAGGGTCTTTTAATTGGAAACTGAAGCCAAATGATATTAAAAAAATTGATGATTTTGGTCAATTAAAAAAACCTTTATCTTCAATGTTAAATCCGGTAACAAAACGTATGGCACCACTGTGGTCGAATATCATGACAAGAAAAGAGAAAAAGAGAATAAACAATAATTCCGAAGAGAAAAAAGAAAATGATTAAATTAAATTTTTAGAAAAAACCTCACTTGCTATTTTATAATCTAACTCTAACTTTAATTCATTTAATTTGTTTATCTTGCCTTCATTTATAAAGTTTTGAAAGATTTTTTTTGAGTTAGACAAAACAATAAAATCTTCATTTGTTTTTGCTCCAACCTCTTCTAATGCCATTCTTATATCTTTAAAGTTTGATATAAATATCAAAATCTCTTTCTCTAATGATTCTGTCTTCATTACTTTTTCATTTAAATGCAATAATCCATTCAAGTAAGCCGGAACGGCTCTTGTTTTAACAATATCCTTATTATCCAAAAGCAGTATGAAGTTGTTTTCAGTTGAAAATTCTTTCGATAACTCTACAAGAGTCTTTATCTCTACTGCTGATTTTGCTTCAAAACCAAATAACTCTGAGTAGTTTTCTTTACCAATCATAATATATTATTTATGTTTCATATATATAAAGTAATATACGGGTTGTCAGCATGAGCCAATTTGGATCACAACTTCATAATAAATCAGGAAGAAAATTAAAAGGAAATGGAAAAATAAAGAAAAAGAATAGAGATAAAAAGCGCTTTGAGATGGGTGGTTTTTTCGCTAGTACTAAATTAGGTAGTGAAAACAAAATAAGTAAAGTAAGAGGCAGAGGAGGCGTAATTAAAAATAAATTAAAGTATGCTGCATTTGCAAATCTTTTGACCGACAATGGTTACAAAAAAGTAAAAATAACCTCTATTGTAGAGTCTAAAGATAACAGAAACTTTGCTCGATTGAAAATAATGACTAAAGGTACTTTAATAGAAACAGAAAGCGGAAAAGCAGTAATAATAAATAGACCTGGAAAAGAAGGAATTGTAACTGCAAAGCTAATTAAGTAGTGAGTTTAATGCCTTCAAGAGTTTATATTTGTGATATTGCCGATAACAACGCATTAATTAAATTAATGTCATACGATCCCTATTTAGATAAATCACTAAGTGATGAAAAAATCGCAGAGATAAAAAATGATCCAGAAGCAAACATAATCTTTGCAAGACAGGATTACAACATTAAAGACGGTATCTCAATAGGTCTTGAAAGAGACAAATCCTATTTATATTTGAGTGCTTCTGAAGAGTTTCTAGATCAAGCAGACAAAAAATTAAAAAATATTATAAAAAGCATAAAACGAGCAGACAAAGAAACAGAACAAAAAGTAATAGAAATTGTAGAAGGAGAAAGAAGTTCTAGTGAAGAAGGATTGGGAAGTATTTTTGGTTAATACCTCTAAACTTATTTTAATTACTACTTTAAAATTAAATTACTTGATAACTACCTTGTCTGTTATATCGACTATTCTATCTATGCTGTAATTTACTGGGTTTCCAAAACTTGTATTTATTATTACTCTTCCATGCTTTTGGTCTACTTTACCTATTTTTCCTATTAGTGCACCTAACTCATTAACAACTAACTTATCCTTTAATCTCCTTCCTTTTATTGCTCTTCCTTTAAGAAATCCTGCAATCATTGAAACTAATACTCCGATTATTATTGCAATTACTGAGTAGTTTATAAACTGACTAAAGTAAATGGTCCCCATTAACCACGACATAAATGAATAAATCAATACCCAAAAGATAAATGAAGAACCTATATAAATCATGTATTTGTAACCTCTAAATAAGTGCCTAGAAGTTCTTGTATCAATTAATCTACCTATTAAATAAAGTAAAAATACCAAAGGTAAAAGTATCAAGAAACCTTGTATTCCATAAAAAATTGCCATGCTTTGGTTATTTCCTAAAGTTAATTGTTCTTGATAATTTCCAATTCCTATGAAAAAACTTGTTATTATGAAGATTATAGATGCAAGATAAAAAACAAAGCTCATCCTATCAATGCTAAATCCGAAACTTCTAAATGACTCAACTAAAGAGTCCTCAAGTCCAAAGCCCTTAAGGAACAAATAAAGTCCTATAAGGCCTACTGGTAGCTCCCATCCTATGCCTATTACGTAACTAATTGCAAAAAGAAGTAGCAACATTGCAGGTATACCAAATATTATTCTAGCGTAATGCGGTTCTTTAAGTTTTTCAAGAATAGTGAAGTATGTATTCTCAAGATTTTCTGCCTGTTTTACTATTACTAGCTTTATACTATTCACTTTTATCCTAGCTTCAATCATAGGTAGTATTCTTTTATCGCTTTCTCCATCAGTAACAAAAACACAAGAATCTGCTTTATACTGCGCAAGCACAAGTTCAAGTTGTCTAATTATCTCCCTATCAGCTTCGTAGCCTTCACTCTCGGCTCCAGTTATAGACGCTACATTTACGGAGTAGCCCTTGTCCTTTAGCTCATCATATAGCCTTACTGCTTCGAACATAGCGTTTGAGTCGGTGTCTTGAGGATCAGCTAGTGCTAATTGAGTAGCTCCATTAAGTACCTGTACCTTACCTAGTAATGGCCCGTTTATTCCAGTTTTCCTATACAAATCATTATCTATATCACTAACAAGAACTAGAACACGTTCCTCTTTATTTACTATCTTATCCTTGCCACTCACGCAAACACATTAATATATCTATAAGAAAGCTTAAAATATCTATCCAAACAAAATGTATTTGCTTTTATAATGCCAGGGTGGCAGAATCTGGTAACGCGCTGGTCTTGAGTTTTAAAAATATCAAGAGCTGATTTGATGATGCAACAAGCCAACCAGTGCCCTTCGGGGCTTTAGGGTTCAAATCCCTACCCTGGCGAACTCTCAAAATAATAATATAATTTATAGTTTTTTTTAATGTATTTAAGTTATTTAAATGATTTAAATGGAAATAAATTTTAATCCAAAGAAAAACGTAAAAATTACTGATTATTTAAATTCATATCTATTCGATAACATATTAATAAAAAACTTAAAAGGCATTTCAATAAGAAGAAAAATTGTCAAAAATTGGTATGAAATACCATTGTTTAAGTTAGGCATTAAAAAAGAGCTTACGTTAAAGTTAACAAATAAAACTTCAAAGAGCTTTATAACACTAAAAGATTACAACGCTTTTTGGTATACAAAACAAGCCCAAAAATTATTTTTTGAGAATGTATTAAAAACAAAGTTTCAAATAACAAAAAATTATATAGAATTTTTATGGCATGGAAAACAAATAAAACTTTTTTATGATTCTGAAAAGCAGTTTTATAATAGCACATTTCTTATAAAGGAGCAGTTCTTCGAAGAAGAGTATGCATGGCTTGATGTTAATAATAATGTAGTTGTAGATATAGGTGCGAATGTTGGTGATACTGCAATCTACTTCTCTTTAAAAGGAGCGAAACATATCTACGCGTATGAACCCTATCCTTATTCATATAAAATAGCTCTAAAAAATATAAACTTAAACAACTTAAAAAATGTCGTTAGTATTTTAAATGAAGGTTGCGGCAAAGGGCAAACCATACTCATTGACGAAATGTATGAAAACAACATTGCAACAAATATTAAAAATTTTAAAAGTGGCAAAACTATCAAATTGGAAACATTAGATAATATAGTAACGCGTTTCAAAATAAAAGATGCCGTACTAAAGCTTGACTGCGAAGGCTCTGAATATGATGTAATCTTAACTGCTTCAGAATACTCCTTGAGAAGTTTTAAGCAGATCATAATTGAGTATCACTACGGGTACAAAAATTTGTTAGAGAAATTAAAGAATTCAGGATTTGAAGTAAAAATAAGACGCCCAACATTCCATTTAGAAAACGATAGAACAATCAAAAATTTACAAAGAGGCATATTATACTGTAAAAGAATACCTAAAAGAGTAAATTAAAAAATAAAAGAAAAAATAATTTTTAATTAAAACATACTGCTCTTAATTGCTGCCTTTATCTTTGCAGCTGTAGCGGCATCTACTTGTTTCATATTGTGAGCTTCAGCAGCATGGGCCTTTATCTTTTCCATTAATTCATCATCTGTTTTTGCTTTTGTCTTAAAGCCACAACTCATTCCTATATCTTTACATGCAAATGTTTTTGCCATATAATCTCCACAATTATATCGTTAGATATGCTTTTATATACCTTCTTTTTTTATGGTGTTTCTACTTTTTCTAAATAAAAGCTAAATATCCTACTATTAATAAATAGATTTAAAAATACGTGATGTAAATAGTAATTGTTGATAAAATGACATCAAATAAAAAATATGATAACGAACTTGCTATTGATTATAAAATATTCGATCAAATGTCAAAAACTATCAATTCTCATTATAAAACAATAACAGATATGCGGAAAAAGATAGCAAAAAACAAGAACGCCTCTTCTGATTTAAAGTTTGAATTCTTAGAAAGTCTTGACATAATACTGGATCATATTAAAAAAGCATCAGAAGAGTTAGATAAATCAAAAAAAGTAATAAAAGAGCTTTAAAGTTTTATTTTTTCTGCTTCAGAAGCAAAAAATCTTTTATATATATCATATACTTTTTTTGCATCATCTCTTGATATAGGTTCCTGCTTCAGTAATTTATTCTGCATACTTGCTAATAAAGTTGCATCTTTTCCAACTGCAAACGTATAACTTTCCCCTTCACTTGATGTTCCTGACATCCTTTCATAAAGATCACCTATCATCTTCGATGTAGGTCCTGTGAAATCTACCTTTAAAACTGGATTTGTTTTTCCTTCATTTGTTTGTTGATTATTATTATTAGATCTTAAACTTTGCTTTATTGCCTTTGATGTACCTACTATGGTAACCTTTAATATTTCTTTTCTAAGTTTATCTAGTAATTCCTCATTTGATTTTTGAATAATTCTACGAATTTTTTTATTGCCCATTAAAACACAATAAATATAGTATTTTTTAGATATTTATACGTTTTTTATAACTGGTTTATGTTGTATAGTTATTACTTTGGTTTAGCATTTTTTGTTTTTGTTAACTTCAAAGGCCAATTCTGTTTAAAGTCCACACTGCATTTTGGCTTAAAATCACTCAAAAGTAATAAATAATTTAGATTTTAATATATATTGATTTGATGTTAAATTATCTTGAACTTGAGAATTGGAAGGCTCACGGTAAAACATCTATACATTTTTCTAAAGGTACAAACATTTTTATAGGTCAAATGGGAGCAGGAAAGAGTTCTGTTTTAGATGCAATTTCATTTGCATTATTCGGTACATTCCCCGGTATAAAAAATAGAAGAACAAAAACAACTTTACTTATACGCAATAGACCAGAACAAAAAAATACATCAAAAGTAAAGCTTTCATTCACAATAGACAATAATGAGTATGTAGTAGAACGAACTATATCAATTAATGATTCTGCAAAAGCAAACTTAGAAAAAAATGGAGGTTATCTTCAATCACAACCTGAGCGTGTAACTGAAGAAATAATAAAAGCATTGAAGATTGATTACGATGTATTTTCAAGAGCTGTCTATTCAGAACAGAATAGGCTAGACTACTTCCTTGAAGTAGGGGCTTCAGATAGAAAAAAGCAAATAGATAATTTATTAGGGATAGATAAGTTTGCTACAGCTCAAGAAAATTCTGGAACTCTATTAAATAGAATAAAAGATATGGTCGGAGAATCTGAAAAAATAATACAAAATTTTGATACAAAAACAACAAAGGATTCTATATCCTCATTATCTGAAGAAATAACTAATCTTGAAAAAAATATAATTACATTAAATAAAGAAGTATCAGAACTTAAAAACATATCAAAAGAAAAAGAAAAAGAAATAAACGAAAAGAAAGTACTTAAAAATAAAAAAATACTTCTAGAAAAAGAAGTTGCAGAAATAAAGAGCAAGTTATCTGTACTTGAAAAAGAAATACTCAAAATAAAATCAAAACAAATGCCTTCTAAAGAAGAAGTAGAACTTTTTATTAGCTCTTCATCAAAACTATATTCTGAAACAATAAAATTACGTTCATCACTTCTTGAAAAAGTCGGAACCTTTCAAATAGAATTAGGTAAATTAGAAAAAAGTATACTTGAAACAAAAGAAAAAATAAAACAAAAAGCAATAAATGCTGAAAAATTAGCAAAAACATCTTCAAAAGAACTTTCGGATAAA